>JBOFBL010000480.1:0-3617 GCA_051645545.1 Casimicrobium sp.
TATCGAGGTTTTTGTCGGCGGCAAATGGCTGCACGCGGTAAGCGACGACAGGCCGATGCTATTTGACGACGAAAAAGAGCGCGACGCTGCGCGTGCTTTGCTTCGAAAAAAGAAAGCGGGGATCGAATGATTGAGGTGAAGCCTTTTGTTTACGTTCGATGCGGCCTCACGCAACACATCGATATAACCAGCGAAAAACCATTTGTCGGCAGCGAGCCGCTTTACGCTCAACCCACAATTGACGCCCTACAAGCGCGCATTGTGGAGCTGGAGAAGGCCGTTGAGCCTTTCGCAAAGGTGACTCTTACGTCTAGTGGGCGCATCCCCGTAGAACGTTTGTCCTTTGCGAATTGGCATGTGCTGACCAAAGCCTACAAAAAGTCCGCAATAGCAAAGGAGCGCAGTGATGGCTGAGAAACGTTACGGGGATGCTCGCCACAATTTTGCGGTCGGGTTGTATAAGAACCCAACATATGGCGCAATGGACGTTTGCTACATCTACACCGAAGCCGAGCACAAAGAAGTGCAGAAGATGCGGGCGTTGTATCGAGTCCTGCGCAGACCAGTTGCGCCAGAAGACGCTATGGGCGCGCTTGGTAAAGCACTAGATAGATCGATAGCGTTAGATGCAATCGACGGCGGGCAATACAACCCAAAGACTGGAGGGAAAGATGTTAACTGAGCGAATCTTGGAGGCTGCATCCGCGCACGGATATAGCGCCAGCGAGCAGGTGATTAGCTTTGCTCGTGCCTTGATCGCTGCGCACGAAGCAAAGCGCCCCATGCCTGAGGGGCATGTAGAAGTTGCCGATCAGTTGGTCGATGAGCTAATGCTCGCCGTTACGATGCGTGTTCGTAACGAAGTTTCCGTAAGCGAGTTGCAACATATTCGCAGCAACCTCCTCGCCCATATCGGCCAACCGCCCGCAGGAATGGCGCTTGTGCCGGAAGAGCCGACCGAAGCTATGAAGCGCGCACTGTTTATCAATTTAGCAAAAGCGGACGATGAAGCGTTTGTTATCAAAGCGATCATCGCCGCAGCACAGAAAGGCAAGCAATGAAAGACGTTCGCGAATTGGTGAATGTGAAGCCGTTGAAATGGTCTAGCGATAGCGAAACCGAATCAACGAGCGATCACGGCCATTATGTGAGCCAAGACCTTGATGAGCCTTCTGTGTGGCGCGCATGGTGGGGAGAGGATGATGTTGACGGCGACCACGATTCAATGACCAAGGCGCAAGACGCGATAAATGATCGCTTCGAGAATTACGTCTACTCTCTGTTGGAGGCAAGATGAACGAAGTCCTACAGCTTCCGCAAATGCTCAGCGACTCCGCGAAGCCGTACTATGTCACTCAAGCGCAGGTTGAGTCTTTGGTTAACTACGATTCGACGCGTGACGCAGCGATGGTCATGGTTTCGGAGCGACACAACAAAGCTGATCTTGTTGACCTTGTTTCCGCAATAACTCGCAAATATGAATCGCGACTCGCCAAACTCGACATGTCGGAAGACGAGATGCGTGCGGAGTTCGAGAAATGGTTTTTCGGCGAAGACTCTCTCGTTCGCCTGAAACGAAAGGGCGATAGTTATGAATTCATGTCGGCTCACTCAGCGTGGAACACATATTGCGCCGCCGTCAACATGGTTAAGGAGAGATGCAAGTGAGTCGAAGCGGCTACACCGAAGACAACGACGACCCGCTTGCTACTGGTCGTTGGCGCGCGAATGTTGAGCGTTCGTTGCGCGGAAAGCGCGGCCAAAAGCTATTGCGCGACCTACTGCAGGCGCTCGATGAAATGCCGGACAAGCGACTTTATCCGGGCAGCTTCGCTACCGCTGACGGAGAGCTTTGTGCGTTAGGCGCTCTCGGAGCTAAGCGAGGGGTCAAGATGGACGATCTTTGCGACGAAGGATTTTGCGACACAGAGCTGGTTGGTGCGCGATTCCTTATTTCGCCGACGATGGCGGCAGAAATCATGTACGTGAACGACGAGTACGAAGACGATTGTTACAAGTGGGTTGACGTGCAGCTTTGCGGACCAGTTCGTCCGTATTATCCCGACTACGGAAGGCATACGTGGAGCACATGTGTGTACAACGAAAACCACGCGCAAGAACGATGGGGGCGCATGCGCGAATGGGTGAAATCAAACCTATTGCCGGAGCCGCCGAAATGACCCACATCCCCAAAGGCCAATTAGTCGCCGCTTCCGGCTTCGGTTGCTGCGTGGCGTGGCGTAGAAGTGTGGCGTAAATCTAATCAAAGGAATCACATGGGAACGAGAGCGGACTTTTATGTTGGTAAAGGCAAATCAGCCGAATGGATAGGCTCTGTGGCGTACGACGGGCACAGGGACGGAATCCCAGAAGAAATTCGGCTCGCGATTAATGAGGTCTTCTACAGAAATGCTGTTGGCGCACTTATCGAATCGTGCGGACATGGAACCAAACCAGAACAGGGTTGGCCATGGCCTTGGGACAACAGCGAGACCACCGATCGGGCGTACTGTTTTCACGATGGCAAGGTCTATGACTCGCGATGGGGTAAAGACCTTGTGCCATGCAACGTTGACGAGCCCCATAACGATACAGAAGACCGCGATCAACAAGAAAAAGACTTTGCGGCGGCGTCGATTGATTTTGACGGGTGGCCTGATATGGCCGACAAAAAGGCCGTCACCTATGGAAAGAGAAGCGGCGCAATCTTTATCTCGCTTGGGCGACGCATGACCAACCAATTTAACGAGCCCTCTAGCGAGCACTGCTCGGGGGCATGAAGATGAAAGACAAAAGCATGAAAGCGAAAATTTCCATCTCACGAGCTAGCGACGATAAGGTTCGCATATCGCTAATCGATTGCGCGTCAGGCGTGAAATTCGCAACGGTCTCGATGGATTGCGAAACGTTCGGGTTCGCAGTAACTGGCTTATCCCACCAAGAAGTAGACCTAGAGGTGCGCGATCTTGCCTACGTTGGCAAGACGCGAATCATCGAGCGACGCGAGGTGTTTTGTCCTTTGACAACCTACGACAAGAAGGCGCTTAGTCGATGGCTGATCGAAAACGCTCAAGAAAATGAGTGGGTACTGAATCCTTACCTTGACAGTAGGGATTCAACCACTAGCGTCGATGGCGGGACGATTTTGCGCTACTCGGTTTTGAAATACACCGAAACGCCACAGGCGGAGCAAAGCAATGGGTGAGGCAAAACAACGTGGCACCTTCGAGGATCGCAAGCGTTGTGTCGATATGTGGCGACGTAACGGTGTTACCTGCTTGCAAGTTGCTGAAGGAGAGTTTTGATGAGCGAGCCAACCGTAACGGAAAAAGACATTGCGCAGGTCTGCGATGGGTTGCTTTCGAGTGCGCGCGAAGAGCTGCGTCGAATGACTGGCGAAGACCTAGAAAAATATTGGTTCTTCGAGTGGAGCGACCATGTATCGCTTGAGGCCAACATTTACAGTTTTCACAAAATGCTTGATTTGTATGGCGGACAATGCCGCCGCTGGGAAGAAATGCACAACGGCTATGTATGCGTTGTTGAACGTGTTCGCGACAAGTATTTGACGCCTAAGATTCGCGAGTTTGCGGCCAAGGTTCGCGGCTGCATTCACC
>JBOFBL010000481.1:0-9629 GCA_051645545.1 Casimicrobium sp.
CCCCATCGTCTCTGATCGCGTGCGCTGGGTAGTAGGCAAGGAAGGACGTGCCATCCTTTGGCGCAGAAATTAAAGGCCGTGGCTCGGCTGCATCTTGCTTGGCGGCGAGCCAGCACCCTTGAAAGTGCGCCAGTGTTGCGTTATGCACCAGACCGAGCATGTTCATGCCTTTGTGAGCAATCCCGACGTCGACTGCCCAAGCCTCAAACCGCGCGCGCTCTGCCGCTTCGTTGATTGGGTTCATGCTGTCAGCCATCAGGTTTCCTCCGTAGTCTTAACGCCGTCCAGCGTAGGCGCGATCTTGCGCCGAAACGAATCAATCTGATCGCGGTCAGGGTGGCGATAGTTGCCCACCCATTCCGGCATGCGCTGCAGCCTGCCGTTACGTACCGCTTGGACGCGCGTGTCAAAACCGACCGACTCATCCACGCCCCATGTGTCGCTGTACTCATAAAGCAGCGCGGCCATGCGCGCCTGCCAGTCGTCAGGCATGGACTGCATAAAAACTCTCGGAAGAGTTAGCCATGATGCGTAAGACAGGCCGAAGTAGCCAAGCAAGGCATCGTGCCCAGGCTGATCGGGAAAACCATCGATCGGCTCTTTGTCGATTGGGTTCATGCCGTTTGCTTTCCGTCATCTTGTACATGGCAGCATTGCTGCTCATGCTGATCGCAGCGAGCAAACTGATAAACGTCGATGCTGGCAAGAAATCGATACGCCATAGCGGCGGTTTGCAACGCTTCTTTACGCACATTGTCCATGCTGGTCTTGTGCGGCTCGTAGACCATTTGGAGAACGTCCTTCGTCAGCTCGCCGAACTCTTCGCCAAGAACCGCGATGGCGTGCAGCGGGTCGGTCGGCCACGTCGGAAACTTGCGCATCGCCTTAGCGATCTCTGCGGAAACAGCTTGCGCAACGGCACCGGAGCCATTATTCAGGGCGCTGTAATCCGCCTTCAGCGCGTCAAATTCCCCTTTCAAGGCCCAGTTCACCGACCGCAGCGCTTCGTTTTCGGCTTGCAGCCGATCCACCTCGTGTTTGTAATAGTCTCTTTGCGAAGAAAACTTGCTCATGCTCATGCATCCTCCTGGTTTTTGACGCGGATTTCGCTCGCAGACACCATAAAACCGCTGCCGTCCGGGTCGTCGGCGTGCGAGACCTTGATTGTCCAGGGCCACACCACGGACTCTTTAATGCTGCGAATGATCACGGACTCGCCACATCGCCCTAATATTCCGCCTGGATTGTCTCCGCTTGGTTCCTCGAAAATATTCTTGGTTAGCACAACTTCTTGGCCGATGGTAAAAGCTGCTGTCATTTGATCGTCCTATTTGCCGTGGCCGCCACATTGGGCGGGATCTTGATCCACGCTGAAAAATCGTGCTGGTTCATGCCGCCTCCGAAAACAAATCCGCCTTGGGCGCCAGCGCGGCGGCGCATGCGGGGTTTAGCCACACGCATTCGGTACGGATGCCGGTGCCACGATGGGCCGAAATGCGCGCTTGCGTGGTCTCTGTTCGCCAGTCTTTCAAGGCCTCGCTGTAGAGCGCGCTCGGGTAGCCCGAGATCGCCACCATGCCCTTCAGTCGGCGCAGGCAGTCCAGCAATTCAACATGCTGCGCGTCGGTCATTTCGTGCCGGTAATAGCCTTGCGCGCCGGTCAAGACGCGCTCCGAGTGCACATAGGGCGGATCGACAAAATGCAAGGTTTCTGCACAGTCGTGCTGCAGCAGCACTGACACTGCTGGGCGGTTTTCAATCAGCACGCCTTCAAAGCGCTCGCCTGCTGCCTGAACCGCACCCGGATAGTTCGCCCAAGAATGCATGACGGTCGCATACTGCCGCTTGGAGTCGCAGCGGAACCCGCCGGAGCCTTTGGTCGCGCCGGCACTTCCAAACCCCATGTACGCGCGCACGCACAGCCGCCGCGCGCGCTCGACTTCATCTGCGGTCTCTTCGTATGCGTTAGCCCATTCGTCGCGGGCGTAAGGCGTCAAAGCCAGCGCTTCGACCAGCCGCGCGCGTAAAGCAGGGTCGCGCAGCACCGCAAAGAAATTCACCACGTCGCCGTCGAGGTCGTTGTAGATCTCTGAATAGACGCGCGGTTTTTGCAGCAGCACGCCGGCCGCGCCGCCGAACACCTCGGTGTAGCGCTTGTGCGGCGGGAAAAACTGCATGACCCATGGCGCAAGCCGGAACTTCGCGCCGTGGTAGCGCAGCGCCGGCCTTGTGGGCGCGTTGTGCGCCGGAAAATTTGTGCGGGATTTGTACCGCCCATCTTCTATCAGACCGCCATCTGTGAGCGTTTCAGGCTGCATCGCGCTTGCCATCAAGGCAAAAACCGTTCACGCTTAAATGCCGCAAGCATTTCGATAGCATGGCGATGGTCATGCTGCTCGGCAAGCAGCACAACCATCTGAAGCAATTGTGCGCTTCTTTGCGTCTGCTCAAGGCTCGTGCGCGCTGACGCAATCCAGTCGCCAAATTCATCGGATGTTTCTTGGTCGGGAAACCTGCATGCCGCGTCAATTTCACGCTGACGCTTGTCAGTCGATTGAGCTATGGCCTCATACGCTTCCTGATGCGCAGCAAGGCTGTTGTAGTGATCATGATCGGACTGCAAGACGGCTTCTAAGTATGACTGCATGTTCTCTCCTTTAGACAAGAACATTATGTTCTACTGAGCCCTGCTTGTCAAGCGCTTTTTCCGTGAAACACGAGGAATAGCAGAGCCGCTATTCCGACGAAAACAATTGCAACGTTCACCGCGTGATGCCATCCGCTTAGCTCGCTCGGGCAACGTATGATCGCAGGCTCAATCCGGCGCTCTCGAAGCGGCTTCCCGGTGAACGCGTATGGAACGCGGCTCATGACCGCGTTGATTCGATCATTGAACGCGCAGGCTTTGACGCTTTCTAGCAGCTCGTGGCGCTTCATGATGAAAGGCTTTCGTCGTCTGTCCAGCCTTCGGCTAGTCCGAGGATGCGGTAGGCGATAATATCAATACCGGAGCACTTCGATCCGGCGAGGTAATGTCCCCACCATTTTCGGCGTACATTCTTTGAGTTAACTTGGTGCGTCGAGTCTCTGCTTACTAACTCTACAAGTAAGCCTTCCGGCACCGGGCAATCGCCGCCTGTCCAGGCTGTCCAGCGTTCTTGCGGGGTGATTTTGATTCTTGAGAGTGGAATTTCTTGGGTTCTCATTTGCCACGGGGAATCGTCTTGCTTCAACAGCACTGCGGATTCTTTATGGATGCAGAGAATTTCTCCGAATCCGGTCATCGTCCCGCGCGGCAGCTTGCTCTTGTCGATCAGGCGCAGCTTTGGCTTTTGGTTGTCTGGGTGGTTCGGGCCTTTGACGATGCGGTATTCAAGAAACGGCTCCCAATCCGGAAATTGAGATTCGCCATGTTGAATCCAATCACCATCTGGACTTCTTCTTGTTTCATAACGCCAGTAGTTTGCATCAATTTCCCCGCGCGCCCTAAGCGTCTCCCACTCAATCCGCAGATCACAGTGGGGCAGCGGGGTTGGTTTGGTTGCGGTCATTTCTTCGCTTCCTTTCGTTGTTTGGCGGCGGCCTTTCGCTCCGCCTGCCTTTCTAGTCGAAATTCCTGCCGTCGACCGTCATGGGGTTCGTATTTGCTGCGGGATAGGCGCTTGTCGCGCGCCGGGTGCAGCGGAGCTGGATTGACCGGATTGATATCGCCAGGTCGAATGGAGAAATACGCGGCTAGGAGTGTTCGAATAATTGGCGTGGTCTTAAGCATTCTCTTTTCCCCTTTTATTGTCCGGACTCAGCGGCAGGCATGCTGAAATCGATCTCGCCGCGCCGGGCTTTGACCCAGAAATCATAAGCCGCTGCAGCTTCATCTTTTGTGGCAAAGAGCAATCCTGCTTCCAGAAATTCACGATCAAGACCTCGATCTTCCCACTCATAAGAACAAACTCCCGTGCCACTAATACACCAACACCTCTCCCTTATTGCGGGACTGACTGTCAAAGGCTTTGGTACGCGGTGAGGACCTATTTGGATTTCTTCTATGGCAATTCGCCACTCTAGGTCAGGCCATGAAATTGGGTTGATCGTAGATTCTGCGATTGCATCTGCCCATTCATCATGTTCCTCGCTGCGGAACTGAACCTTTTTCCCGTTTGCAATTCCGATCAGAACTGCGGCGTGTTTGTGCGGTGTGCTCATGCTGCATCCATTTCATCAATACAAGCCCCGAGGAAGATCAGGACTTCGTAGAAAACCGCCATGTCGGCGTGGGTTGTGTCAGGGTGGTCGTTTAGCTCAATGGCGCCATCAAAACCGAACAGCTCGGCAACGACATATGACAACTCATAAACATCGGCAGGTCGAGCGCATGACTCTCTATATGATCTTAAGCGCGCGCTGTCTTGGCAAAAACGAACAGCAGTTTTGCTTGTTGCCCGCACCGCAACGCCACGCTTGTCTCTGGCCGCCGCTCTTTTAGTCCACTTCTCCGGATTGTCGATAAGCGCCCATTCGGCGCGGAATTGTTTTTCAAAACTCATGGCTATCCCCGCTCAGTTTTACGCCACGAAGTGCGGCAGTTGCGTGCAAATAATCCAGAAATTCGCTGAATCGTTTCTTGCTGTACTTACTGGTTCGCTGCCCAAGCATTACGACACCGCCTTCTAGTCCCGACGCAAGGCGAACTGTTTCACGCTCAAATGCTGCTGTTAACACATCCTTCCACTCTTCGGCGGTCATGCTGACCATTGCGCCGTTTACAGGCCATTTCAATTGTTCGCTGAACGCTTGCAGTATCGGCCATAAGGCTGCGTTTTGATCCGTTGATCGCCCTGGTGGCGAAATGGTCACGCTGTAGCCATCCGGTGCTTGCTCAATAGCCATTATGGCGCGCTTGCGGGCGCCCATGTGCGCCAAAACGAAGCGATGCTTATCCATTTTCGCCAATGGCGCGAAGCCTCGACTCAAGATCGTCAACGGTTTTCAAGAACCCTGCGACTCTAGCCTCGAGCATATGGACGATCGATGGTTCTGGTTGCCAGCGCATGATTCGCATTTGCAGCGCACTCGGCATGCGCGGATCGTAGGTAACAAAATCGCACCAAGCCCGACGTGTACAAGCAATCTGCCATGTCATTTGATGTAAATACTTCACTGGCGGCTTGCCATCAAGCAAGCATTCGATATGCGTCTTTGTGTCCGGACACTTGATTTCAATGAGCCCGTCATCGCCAACCAAGCCATCGGGCGACGCGGCTGACATGGCAATTTCAGGATGATCGATGAGACCGCATTCCTGCACCAAAAGCCCGCTTTCTGCTTCGTACGCGGCACGCGCTAGAGGCTCGCTTTCCGTCCCCCATCTCATCGCGGCGTTGGCAAACATAGAATGGTAAGGTTGTCCGGTCAAGCGTTCTACAACCAGCTCGGCGCGGTAATTTGCTACCGAAACAGCCTCGCCACTTTTAATCGTTGCCATAATGTCCGCAACTCGGCTAGCAGTTACCTTGCCAGCGCGAGCGCGCTTCCACTCTTCGCTGCCCTGGATCATGACTGGATAACCTCGCCAGTGTCGTTGTCGATAGTTTCGGATTTCTTCTGCGCAGACGCAGCATCCGCCGCCGCCGCCGCACTTTTAAGCGCTGGGCCGTGGATCGTCCAAAAGGCAGTGCGCAAAGTCGACTTTGGCATGGAATTGAACAGATCGCTCAATGCAACCAGCCCATCTCGCGAAGCGTCTTTAAGCGGCTGCAAGTGCTCAGTTTCGTACTCTGCAAAACCATCAGGAGCGCTTGCTACAGCAGCTTTTTCGGGTGCGCTAACAGTCTCTGCGCGCCCCATGTCAACCTCCGCGATGCGCTCTGCCTCATCCTGATCGAAGATGCCAACGAAACCGAACGCCAGACGCGCACATTGAATCATGGCCTTGTGGCGAAGCATGCGCTTTGGGTGGCTTTGCCAAGGCTGCGTCGATCGCTTGCATTCCGATAAGTATTCAGTAACCTTGATCGCGTGCGCTCGATCCTTACGGAAAATAATGCAAGTGCAAGACTCGGAGTCCTGCTCAAACTCCATCCCGTCAAACTGTCCGTGCTGGTTAATGATTCTTGACCAACCATCGACCCCGACCACCGGAACAATCCCATTGTTTTTGTCAGGGAAAGCGTAGATTTCCTTCGTCCAAGGGTTCAGTCCGTACTGGTTTGAGACGATCATCAACGCAGACATTTGCGCGTCTGAAACCTGCCCCTTAAAGGCCGTTTCTTTCAGTGTTTGAATCAGCTCCTGCCCTTCGCCGTCCATTCCTAGCGTTTTTGCCAGTTTTGACGCTTGCGAAATCACTATGTTGCTCAATTTATTCTCCTGATAAAACCAGCCATTAACCAACAAGAAGAGCCGCTGCGCAAATCAGCGTATGACCGCCAGTCATGAATGCGCCTCAGCCTCTTTTTGTTTTTTCAACTTCATGAGTGAGCGCGGGCTTCCTCTTCGGTAATGTAGAAGTGGATTCCGGAAGCGCATTCATCTTGCCAGTTTTCGCAAAAAGGCTGTTCTGGAAAAACCGTTTCTCCGAGCCTGTACACAAACGATTTGTCATGGATACTTGTGGCAAATTCTCCGCCAATTATTTCGAGAACAATAGCTTCGCTGCATCTGCACTTTCGTCCAAATGCGTGCGAGCGCTTTGCGTGCGCCGGAACGCGCAGCTTGACAAGCACGCCATCTCGGCATTTTTTCCAAACAATCAAATCTCCATCTGGGAGTATTCTCGTTTTGGAGACAGCAAGCGATGATCCGATGGCTCCGGACAGATTGGCTCCGGACAGATTGGCTCCGGACAGATTGGCTCCGGACAGATTGGCTCCGGACAGATTGGCTCCGGACAGATTGGCTCCGGACAGATCGGCTCCGTACAGATTGGCTCCGGACAGATTGGCTCCGGACAGATTGGCTCCGGACAGATCGGCTCCGGACAGATCGGCGCGGGCTTTGCACGCGGCTTCTAGCGCTTCGCGCATTGCTAACCCCGAAATCTGGCGATCAGCGGTAGGCACGTGTTCGTAAATAACATTGCGGGTGATTTTGTGCAGAATTTTTACGGCTTCTTTGGTCATCGCTTGCTTTCCTATGGCATTGTCAAAGTTATAACCGCGCATGGCGCTCATGTTCGATAAGCGAATATTAGAACAAAAAGTCTCTCACGTCAAGATCAAAAAGTACTTGACAGGCAGAAATGTGCAACATAGAATTCCCGCATGAAAAATCCAAACGCAAAAAACTGCCCAATCACTAAGGCAATCGAAATCGTCGGTCTGATGCCGCTTTCGCGGGCTGTTGGTCTGACCTACAAAGCCGTGACTCGCTGGCGCGACCAAGGGCATTTGCCTAGCTCGTGTTGGTCTGGAAAGAAAGATTACGCGAAGATCATCGAGCGCGCGACAGGCGGGAAGGTGACCGAAAAGCAGCTGCTTGCTCGCCGCCCACCAAAGAGCCCAGCAGTCGATCGCAGCGCTTCACGCGAAAAAAATTAGTATCAGCCGGAGCAAGCCCAATGACCTCCCTGCATTGGGGCCGGCTGTTTACGCGGCGCACTGTTCGCTTGAATAGTGCGCCGCTTTTTTATTTCACACGGAAGGGCTGAAACGATGAAAGAATTTCCTGCTACTCCTCATACGACGATTTGCGTCGAGGAAAACAGTCAATTATGCATTCGGCAAGTCATGGCGGATGAGTACGACTACGTTTACCTGACCGAGGAAATGATCGCGGCGGTTAACGAAGTTTGGGCCGAGCACAAGAGCAAGACATATGCACAGTCAAAGTAGCCAATTAGCTAGGCGCTCCGATCCGCAAACAAGCAAAGATGCCGCAAAACTTGCGCTCGAATTTGTCTGGACGCACGAGCAGCGTATCGTGCACGCGCTTGAGTTGATCGGGCGCGGCACATCTGAGGAAATTGGCGACGCGTGCGGGCTTTCAATGGTCGCAGTCGCGAGGCGAATTGCAAGCATGCGTCGAAGGGGTGTTGTGCGCAGTCACACGATATTTTCGATCGCTTCAGATGTGCCGACTTCCTTTCGGCGCGCCACAAGATCAGGTGGGTGTGCCAACGTTTGGGAGTTAATCAAGTGATTGAGATCGAAAAGAACATCCCGCTACCAAAATCCGGTTACTTGAGATCAATATATCCATTCTCTGGGATGATCGTTGGCGATAGCTTCTTTGTTGAGTGCGAGAGGTCAGAGTCCTCGAGGTTACAAAGAAGCCTTTACGCGGCTAGCCGGACTTTTTTGAGCGCTAGGAAAAGCGCGGCAAGGTTTACCGTCAGAAAAGTGGAAGGAGGGGTGCGAGTATGGCGAATCGAGTAGAGTTTAATGCGAAAACAAGAGCCGATGAAGAGCCCCCTGGATTTGCAGAAGCATGGGCCGCATACCCAAAGCGACCAGGCGCAAGCAAGGCAGATGCGCGCAAGGCGTACAGCGCTCGGCTAGCGCAAGGCACAAATCCAGCGCAAATATTGGCTGGCGTTATTGCCTACGCAGCGTATTGCAAGGCGCTGTGCACCGAGCCGCAATACATCAAGCAGCCAGCGACGTTCTTTGGCCCGGGCGAGCACTACCTTAGCGATTGGACGCCGCCGAAGAAAGCCTTGTCATCGCCAAATTTTGCGCAAAGATTTGCGGAGTCTTTTGGCTCTGCCGCGCGCATGGACGCGATCGATGTTTAACCGCCTGCCAGACGCATGGGTGAAAAAGATACTCGAACGGTTGCATGTCCGTTACGGCGAGAAGTTTGCGAAGCTTTACGCCGGAATCGATCCTCAAATGGTTGAGGATGATTGGGCAGAGACGCTCGGCGGATTTGCCGGCAGAGCCGAGGCGATCCAGTATGCGCTTGCGAATCTCCCTTTTGCGTTCCCGCCGAACGCGCTTGAGTTTCGCGACCTTTGCAGGCAATACAAGCCGCCGCCAATGCCGATGCTGACGGCGGCGCGCGATCCGAATGCACGCGAGCGCATGGAAGAGGTCGCCGAATCGGTTAAGAGCGAGAAGAAGCCTCGATACGACTACCTTAGATGGGCTCGTGATCCAGCCTCATTATTGGCCGCAAAAGCAGTGGCGGAACGCATAGAGAGGCTCGACGTGCGAATGATCGATATCGGCGCCGATCTTGTGAGAAATGGTCACAAGTATGCTGGGCCGATTAAAGAGGCGTTTGCGAAAATTCGCAGGCAAGGCTCAGAGCAAGAAAATTGAAGCCGCCGAACCAATCTGAAGTCGAGGTCGCATGCAGGATGCCAGATCTGACGTACATGTGGCGTGCCGCGATTGCATCGGATCGGCCTACGACTTTACGTGTTCCGCTTGCTGCAAGAGGTTCTTGCAAGCCAACTCTTCGAAGCCGATATTCAAGGCTAAGGCGGCGGGATTTGTTGCTGTGACGCAGCAGTTTGCATGGAGTCAAACGGCCAAAGATTGGGCCGAAAAACTGCTCGAGAAACAAAAACAGAAGGATCGAAAATGACCATCAACACTCCAAAACCGAAGCCACTTGAGTTTGATTTTCGCGGTCAAAAAATAGAGGCGCCGGAGCTTCTTGCGCTGATGGAAGAGGAAGCCAAGCAA
>JBOFBL010000482.1:0-3183 GCA_051645545.1 Casimicrobium sp.
CAACCCGACGACGGGAGGCAATGTTGTGTCAAGTTATCCAGTAACGATAACTACACGAATGACTGATTTGTGGGCGTGGTACGCCGCTTTGTACAAGGCGTACACCACCGATCATTTGTTAACGAGTAGTTTAAGTCCCGCGCAAATGGCGGAAAAAGAGCGCATCGAGGCCGCGCGGCGCGTGTGTGTCGAGCTGCAAAAAACCGCCATCGCGGTTGCGGCGGTGCCGGCGGCGCTTGCGCTGTGGGACACGATGTTCCTTGATCTCAAGGCGCATTTTTCGTCCGAATCCAATGGCGGCGAAACCGTGGTGGCGGGTGAAGCGATTGCTGCCAACCGCTTCGTTCGTGTGATCGCCGGCCGCGTGTATCTTGCGGTGGGTGCGGGCGATCTTGCGTTGACCACTTCATCCTACGTTAGTGAATGTTCGGGCTACACCAGTGCCGCGATTGCCAGCGGCGCAACGGTCAACTTGGCAAACCTTGCTTTCCCGGAAAGCAGCCATGTGCTCGTGTCAACCTCGCTCACGCTGGGCAAGCGCTATGTGATTTCTCAGGCGACGCCTGGCACATTGGCGCAGATTACGGCCACCGGCGCGCCGTTTGGCATCGTTGGTTTTTCCGGTTACGCGGCAGCGGTTGATTTGCTCGCGGTGTCCGCGTCGGCCGATCAGGTTGAAATTGCCAGTGGCGCGCGCTCGATGCGTCTTTTCAATGTGTACTTTGATCGATTCAAGTCGGCATGCGAAGCGATTTTGGCTTCCGCAGGGATTTCTCCCACGGGAAAGTCTGACGCCAGCGCTGTGTCCGACGACGGCTGCTGGCAAGATTACGGTGGCGATTATTACTGGACTGTCACAGGTTCAGAGGGCGGCGGCTATTTGCCGGCGTTCACCAATAATCCCTATCGGTCGGTGCGTGAAATTACGGGCGTGCGCAAAGCCACGCGGGAGTTTGCGTTTCAAATCAACGTGGGCGAGGAATGCATTAGCGCGCTCAAAGAAGGCGACGCGATCGAGCTTGCGATCGGTAGTGCGGGTTGGCCTGCGACCTATCAAGTGGGCGATCGGCTGTATCTGCCGATTATTGCCAAGGCCGATCAGTATTTGACCGGCGGTGCGGCGGGCACGTCGACGCAGCGCTGGCACGTCACGGGCTCAGTGGCGGGACCACTCGCGCCATTCGTGATGCCGCTTGCGGGTGGCAACTACAGTGCATCCGGTTTGTCGTTCACGCTCACACCGGGCGTGATCCCGTTCGCCAAAAACGATGCTTTCGAATTTGCAATCGAAGGTGGGCATTGGCGTTGGCGGCAAGGCGCGGGGGTATGGAGCGCATCGCAAAACATTGTCGCTACGCCGGTGTTGCTTGCCAATGGTGTAAGCGCGCAGTTTGCAACGGGCTCGTCGCCAAGTTTTGTGGCGGGCGATCGCTACGCCTACGCAGTGCGCCAACCCAACGCGTCGGGCAATGTGGCGCAGCCAAGCGCGCGCGCCTGGCGCTGGGATACAACAGGCGCAACGCTCGACATTGATTTTGGTGTTGCAAGCGATTTTGATTCGATTGCGATTGTGCATGAGCTGCCGCTGTCTGCGAGCGTGAGTGTGCAAGCGGGAACAACGCCGGGCGGTAGCGATGTGCTGGTGTCAACACCGTTGATAGTGACGCGTGAAACGCTGGCGCTCTTGTTGCCCGTCGCAATCGCGGCGCGTTATCTGCGCATTACAGTGGCCAACGCGCCGAGCGCATCGGTGGTGTGGGTGTACGCAGGGCTTGCCTTTGCGCCGACGCGCATGGCGCGATTTAACGATGCGCGGCAGTACGTGATGGATCGCGCCGGCGGCAAAAATCAGGCGGCGCAATTCATTGCAGCGGGTCGTGGCGGCGCGATTGAATGGCCAGTCGGATCAATGGCGGAAGCCGACTATCTCGAAGTCGCGACGATGGTCGATTACGTAAAAGAAAATAACGATCAACCTATTTTGTTTTTCCCCAATGTTTCTCGGGCGAATGAATCAATTTTTGGTCGTATTGATAGCGATCAAATTTCGCTGCAAAGCGAAGCTTTCTTCCAAGAGAATATTGATGCGCCTCGTCATTTTGGCGCAAACTTGCCGCTCTATCCGGTGGTGCGTTGATGGCTGGGGTTCGCACGGTGCTCGTGTCGCATCGCGGGCAAGACATCACCTATTGCTATCCGAGCGACGCGATTGCCGGGGCGCAGCCTCTGCTCGTGGGGGTGCTTGATTGGTACGAGCGCGCGTCCATTGCGCAAGTGGTGGGCTACGAGCAAGGTGAAACGCCATCAAGCACGATCGCGCTGAACAACGAAGATAAGCAAGTTCAGCGTGACTGGGATTATCCGCTTCGCGCCAAGGTGTCGGTGCGCGACGATGGGGTTGAAGTGCTCTCGGGCGAAGTGGTGAGTTTTACGCTCGGCCCACAGCTCGAATTGTCGATCGAGGCGTAAGCGATGCTGCTTTCCGACGATGTGCCACTGCGCAGCTCAACCGAGATTAACGAGTTTCGTGATGGGGCATGGATCCCGTGGGGGTTCGGCGATTTATCAAAATCGCCACAAACCTTGGTGCAGCTAAGCGACACGCTGTTTATTTATCTCGACGGCGCTGCAAAAGTGACCGGCGTGCAAATCGATGGGCAAGAAACGCTGGGCTTTGATTGGCGCGTTGAGCCGGATCGCGCTGGGAAAACGGTCACCTTTATCGAATTGGCCGCGCCCTTGCCCACGGGCGCGCAAATCACCGCAACGGGCTACGGCTACGTGAGCGAGCGCAACGGTGCGTTGATCGAAAACCCTGCGGATGTGCTTGAAAAGATTTTTGCGCTGAGCCGATTCACGCCGAATATGCGCATGGTCGCGGGGCTTGCGCGATTGCGCTCGGAATGTGCTGCGGAAGGTTTAGTGATCGGCGGGCGCGTTTCCTCTCGCGAAACGTTGCGCGCGAAAATCAATGAAATCATGCGCTCGATCGGTGGCGGATGGTGTACCGAAAATTTTTGGCTGCACCCGAGCGACGAAGTGTTCGCGCCGCCACCACCGACGATGGAAAATCGTTTGCTGGAAGGGCGAGTTGCAAGCATAGTAGCCAAATCGCAAAGCGCATTTTCGCGCGTCGCGATTGAGTTCGATGATCAAAGCTATGCGGCAAAAAATCGTCAAGCG
>JBOFBL010000483.1:0-9184 GCA_051645545.1 Casimicrobium sp.
AGCACGCCGATCGTGCCGTACACCCAGCCCACATCCGCCGTCGTGAGCGCAAGTCCACCTACTTCTCTTTTGTCGAGTAGAAATGGCGAGCCGAGCTTGACAAGCTGCGCTTCGGCAAGCCGATAGGTCAACAAAAACGCAAGCGCAATCCAAATGCTTTTCTTCTGAAAAAACACAACGAAGGTCTTCACGAAATCGGCGAATACATCGCCTTCGATGCGCACCGCAACATCGCTCGCCGGTTTCGGCAATATGAAAAAGTGATACGCACCGAGCAAGGCAAACATTACGGCCAGCACGACGAACACGATTTGCCACGCGAGTACGACGTTGCCAGTTTGCTCTGCAAGTTTGCCCGCAAGCACCACGAGCAAGCCTTGCCCCGCGATGTTCGCAATTCGCCAAAACACACTACGAACGCCAACGAACGCAGCTTGCTGATGTTGTTGTAAACCCAGCATGTAAAAGCCGTCGGCGGCAATGTCGTGCGTTGCCGATGCGAACGCCATGAGCCAAAACACGGCGAGCGTGATCTGAAAAAACTGCGTTGTTGGCAACGTAAACGCGACGAATGCGAGTGCGACGCCGACCGCAAATTGCAGGGACACAATCCAGAAACGTTTAGTCCGAAACATATCCACGAGCGGAGACCACAGCGGCTTGATGACCCACGGCAAATAGAGCCAGCTCGTGTAGAGCGCAATGTCGGTGTTCGAGAGGTTTAAGTTTTTGTACATGATGACGGAAAGCGTCATCACAACCACATACGGAATGCCCTGCCCGAAGTAGAGCGTTGGAATCCACGCCCAGGGATTACTTTTTGTGGCGGTGTCGATGCGGCTCACATTAACCTTCCGCGAGCGCGCGACGCACGCTGCCGTTCACACTCGCGAGTAACGCTCGCGCCGCATCTGCATCGACATTTCTTTGAAGCATCACAATCGCCGTTTTCACGTGGTACTCGCACTGATCGAGTGCTTGCTTCGCGTGCGCTTCATCACAACCGGTAGCAAGCACAGTCAAGTTCACGCAACGCTGAATCAGCTTGGTGTTGGTCGGTTTTACATCGACCATCAGATTGCCGTACACCTTATTCAAGCGAATCATTAATGAACTTGAAAACGTGTTGAGCGCAATTTTTTGCGCGGTGCCCGCTTTGAGTCGCGTGCTGCCGGAAATGATTTCAGAGCCCGTGTTTAGCGTGATGCCTACGTGCGCGTTTTGCGTGACCGCAGCGTTGGGATTATTGGCAAATCCGATGGTGAGTGCACCGGCTTTTTTTGCCGCGTCGATAGCACCGAGCGCATAGGGTGTCGATCCCGATGCCGCGACCACGAGCACCACGTCGTTCGCCGCCGGGGCGAGTGAATTCACGTCGTGCGCACCGCGTTCGCGATCGTCTTCGGCACCTTCGACCGCTTTGAACACCGCTTCGTTGCCGCCCGCAAGCAAGGCAATCGCGCGATCCTCCGTCCACGAAAACGTAGGCAGCAATTCCACGCTGTCAAGCAAACCCAAGCGTCCGGACGTGCCAGCGCCTGCGTAAATCAAGCGGCCACCTGCATCGATGCGAGGCACCGCCGCATCCACTGCGCGCGCGAGATCGCTCGCCACCGCGCGAACGGCGGCGACCGCATTGGTTTGATCGTCAACGAAGGCTTCGATCATTGCTTGCGTCGAATAGGTGTCGAGATTGCGATGACGCTCGTTCGGTGTTTCGGTAGGCGTGACGATCTTGGGATTCATTGAAGGCTTAATGCGTCAAAGTCACTTTGGAGAGAAAACGCGGCGTATCGGGATTGTTGCCGCGTGCGCGCGATAGCGCCTCGACGAGTGGATAGAAACTCTGCACCGCAGAGATCGGATCGAACACCGAATGGGTCGCTGCTACCATCGGCAAATCGATGTCGCGATCGTTCGTACCGTCGAGCGGCGCGGCAAGCAGCACATGCGCGCCGCGTTCGCGCATCTCGTGCGCAAGCGCGATCAAGCCCGCTTGCGATGGGCCACGTGGCGCAAAAATCAACAACGGATAGCCCGCTTCGATCAGAGCCATCGGACCGTGTTTTACCTCGGCGCCGGAGAACGCTTCGGCCTGAATGCCGCAGGTTTCTTTGAATTTGAGCGCCGCTTCGTTCGCGATCGCAAGCCCCGTGCCGCGACCAATCACGAAGAGTCGCTCCGCATCTTTAAGCACTGGAATCGCGCGTGACCAATCGGTATCTGCTGCATCTGCAAGTGTTGCGGGCAGGCTGTCGAGCGCATCGATCAGCGCATCGTCTGCACTCCAATAGGCGATGAGCTGCGTGCTCGCCGCAAGTTGGGCAATGAAGCTCTTGGTTGCGGCCACGCTTTTTTCTTGCCCTGCGTGGAGTGCGATTGCGATTTCGGCGGCGTGAGCGAGCGGCGAATCTTCGACGTTCACAAAAGCCGTCGTTAATGCGCCCGTACGTCGCAGCGCTTCGGTCGGTGCAATCAAATCGGGGCTCTTGCCCGACTGCGAAAACGCAAACGTTGCCACACCTCTTCCATTGAGCGGCGCGTTCTCCATCGTCACCAACGACATCGGCAGCGACGTGACCCAGCGCCCGAGCCGCGCCATCAGAAGGTAAGCAAAATAGCTTGCAGCATGATCCGAACTCCCGCGCGCAATCGTCACATTATTTGGGCGATCAGATAAATTTAATGCTTTAGCAAGAGTTAGCATTTTATCTTTGTTCGCCCTAAATTGTTGGGCAACAACGCTTGAAGCTTGTTTCGCTTCAGAGAGCATCAAAGTACTCAATTTAGCTCCTGAATTTGGCCTTCGGCATACACCTGTTGAACCTTCAAATCGCGATCCATGACCACAAGATCAGCGTACATGCCGGAGGCGATCCGACCACGGTCGGTGAGGTTTAAGTAATCGCACGCAAAGGTCGAGGTTCTGCGCGCGGCGTTCACAAGATCGAGTTGCAACACGTCGATCAAATTTCGAAACGCGATGTCCATCGTGAGTGTCGAGCCCGCGAGCGTGCCGTCGGGCAAGCGGACGCCACCCAAACATTTGGTGACGATGTGACGACCCAATCGATACTCGCCATCGGGCATACCGGCGGCTGACGTTGAATCGGTCACGCAATATGCACACGGGATTGCGCGTATCGCCGCTCGCATCGCCCCTTCGTGAACGTGTTGTAAATCGGGAATGATCTCTGCGTAGCGCGCATGCGCGAGCGCTGCGCCGACGAGTCCAGGCTTGCGATGATGCATCGCACTCATTGCGTTGAAAAGATGAGTGACGCCTTTCGCACCCTTTGCGAACGCGTCACGCCCTTGCTCATAACTCGCGTCGGAATGACCGAGTTGCACCACGAAACCGGCTTTCGTGAGTGAGGCGATGATCTGTATCGCATTGGGCAATTCCGGCGCGAGCGTTATCAGTTTGATCGGCGCTTTAGCGTGCAACGCACGCAATTCCGCTTCATCAAAATCGCGTGCGAACGGTGGCTGCGCGCCAAGTTTTCCCTCATTGATGTACGGACCTTCTAGATGAACGCCAAGGATGCGTGCGCCATTTGGCCCCGTTTGCACCGCATTGTTTTGCATGGCAATCGCGCGAGCAACGCCATCGAACGCGAGCGTTAAATCTTCGCGCGGGGCAGTGAGCGTTGTTGCAAGCAATGCCGTGGTGCCGTGCTTCGCGTGAATCCGCGCAATCTCGATCGCGGCGTCGCCTGCGTCCATCGTGTCGAACCCGCCGCCGCCGTGCACGTGTAAATCAACAAACCCCGGTACGATGATCGGCGCATTTGCCTCACGCGCACCTTCGCTTGCAATGGCGGTGCCTTCGATTTTTGTGATGCGCTTGCCATCAAGGGTGAGCGTGCCGCGAACGCAGCCCGCGTGGGTCACCACAATGCCCGAGATTTGGTACGTTTTACTCATCCAATACCACGCTTCGGCATCGCGGGCGTGCGTGCGAGCTCCGCCACGAATTCGTACACATCGGGTCGGCAGTACGACTCGGTGAGTTCAATCGCACGACCGTCGCGCGCATAACCAAGACGTGTGACAAAGATCACTGCATCGCCCACTTCAACGTCGAGCAGCTTTGCATGCTCTTCAACCGCATTCACCGCACTAATCGTTTGCAGCGCTCGCACGATCGGCGTTCCACGCTCGTCGAGCAAAGCATAGAGCGATTCGTCAATGGCGTTTGGATCGGGCAATACGGTTTCCGGTACGCGGCAATACTCAACTGCCATCGGCGTGTCGTCGGCAATGCGAAGCCGCTTTACGCGGGCAACGCGCGCACCGCTTTGTAGTCCGAGTGCAATAAGCTCTTGCGACGAGGCTTGCGCAACATCGCGCAGCAACCATTTCGCTCGGGACTTCATGCCGCGAAGTTTGAGCTCTTCGCTAAAACTCGAAAGACGGGAGAGCGTTTGATTCAAATGCGGCGCAACGAACGTGCCGGAACCCGGCCGCCGCACTAGCAAGCCCTTCTCTTCCATCACTTGCAGTGCGCGGCGCGCAGTGACGCGCGAGACATCGAGCAGCTCAACCAATTGCCGCTCGGAAGGAATGCCATGATCTTGCCGCCAGACCTGCTTTTCAATCAAGTCAGTCATTTTGCGCGCGATCTGCAAATACTTCGGCGTTGGATCGAGTTCGTTTGGTTTTAGCGCTTCTGCGTCGGCGACATCCATCACTTATCCATCCACTTTATTGTGTTTGTACATCTTCGGCGGAGACCCGGTAATGACCATCGAGCCATGCGATAAGTTCGCGCGCAGCCGGATGCGATTCATTGCGATAGCGATCGCGAATCGTCTCGATTTTCGAAGCATCCATTTTCGCGCGCCCTAAATCTTGAAGCGCGAGCAAATCTTCGCGCAATTTAAGTGCCAACGCTTTACCAACGACAATCTCGGCAGCTTCGGCAAAGGCTTCGCCATACACGTATCGTTCACCGCGACGATAACTCATTGATAGCGTAATCGCAGGAATTAGGCTCAGCGTCGGCTGCAGCGCGGGATTGATGTAGTGTGCAGCGACGCGGCTCGCAACGCTCTGACCACGCCCGGTAACCGCACGCAGATGAAGATGATCGCTCATGCGCGGTCCGTCGTTGACGGGATAGTTATCCCACAACGTCGGCTTGCGCCCCATTTCATCGGCCACACGATCGAGATGAGCGGCATCGAACTGCCGCGCGCACACCTCTTCGCCGGTCCAGAACACTTCAATCGAAGAATCGATCGAAGCACACAACTCGCGCAAATAGTTGTGCGGACGCTCACTGAACACTCGGTCAAGCACGATGTCGTCACTGTAATAGCTCGGACACACAAGCAGATGTTCGGTTGCACCATGCGAATGCGCAAGATTCACGATCTCTGCCTGCGTTGCCGTCATATCGTCGCTCGCATGCATATCGTCGAAAAAAATCGCCAACGCATCGAGTTCTAGCGCTTTGATTTCGTCGAGTTTTTTCGTAAAAGTTTGCCGTGCATCGCGATTGAATGACTCATACAAACCATAAGGCGAGAGACCCACACCAAAAGCTACACCCTTCGCTCGACATTGCCGATTAAACGACGTCACCGCGCTCGTCCAATCCGGGGTGAATGGCAATTGCCAGTGCCGACGCAGCGCGGCGTCGGATTTAGGCGCATAAAGATAGTTTCGATAATCCCAGTCGCGCAATAAATCGATTGCGTGAGCTCGCGCTTGCCACGACCACGCTGGGCCGAAGAAGCCTTCAACGATACCGAGCGGGGGGATGATCTGCACTTCGAGACCGATTCGATGCGAGTGAAAAAAATTCGCGCGCGACTGCGGGGAGAGAGGTCGCAGTCGCGCGCGATGAGCACTACATCTTGTACGTCAAGGAGATACCGTAGGTGCGGCCGAGCACGTTGTAAGTATCGGGATAGGTGTTGAACGTACCGAAGTTTTTAGGCGCCGGCGGTTCTTTATCGGCAAGATTATCAACACCGAAGTTCACGGTGAGCCCCTTCACGCGCGCGGGCTGCCACGAGAAGTTCAAGTCGAAGTAATCTTGCGCGCCGATCGTTTCGGTGCTGCCGAAGGTGCTATCACGCACTTTACCGATGCGCTTCCAGCCGAGTTCCGCCGAGAGACCAGGAATCGACCAGGCTGCCGAGAGGCGATGGCGATAGGCAGGTGCGACCAACGACACGGCATCCGAGGAACAGGCCGAGCCATAGGTGCCTTTGCAATCGATCGGCGTCAATACGGCATTGCGCTGAATCGTGTAATTGCGCACGATCGCCGCTTGATAACGCCAGGTCATCTTGCTGCCCGGCATCCCGAAGTTGAGGTCGTGACGGAAAGCGCTGTCGATATCGAGTCCCTTTTGACGAATAAACGCGAGATTGCGGTCGACCGGGAATGCATCTTTGATACGACCGGTAGCGGGATCGCGAGTCACAGCCAAACAAAGCGGATTGTTTGCTACCGGATCGGTGATGTAGCAGCTCGTCAACGCGTCGACCGGTTGGATTACACCGACGGCATCGCGAATATTGATGTCGTAGTAGTCAAGCGTGAAATTCAAGCCCGGTAGCGCACGCGGTGTCACAACGAAACCAATCGTTGAAGTCTTGCCACGCTCTGCCTGCACGTTGGGGTTGCCGCCGAAGAAATAGCCGCCGGTCAGCAATGCCGGATCGAACGAATCGTAAGAGCCCACAGCGGGCGCACCAAAGCGGGCGCACTGCTCACGGTTGCCGGTGCCCAATGCGCAGGGGTCGCCCGCGTAGCGCGGCTTCAGGCGTGCAACGGTGACCAAACGATTGAGTGGAATCGAAAACACGGGATTCGCAAACTCACCGAAGTTCGGTTCGCGAATGACGGTTTGGCGTGTTGCGCGCAGGCGGAAATCGTCGGTGACGGTCCATGACGCGCCGAACTTGTCGGAGTCGTAGCGTTTGTCTTCGCCGACCGATTTTTTGTAATCGGAATTGCGATACGCGCCTTCGAGCGAGAAGTCTTTTACGAACGGTACGTTCTTAAGAATGGGAATGCGCAGCTCGCCATAGAACTCGTTGGCATTGAAGTACGGCGGAATCGGTGGCCCGGATTCAACGCCTTGCGCGAACGATTGACCGAGTTGCTGGTTGTAATCGAACACGCCTTTTTCGCGACGCGCTTCGTAGCCAACCGCGAAGCCTAAGGGTCCAGCGGGAAGCTTGAAGAAATCGCCACTGTCGCCGGACAGGTTAAGCGCGTAAACATTTTGCGTGCGCTTGCGATCGCCGTATT
Organism: Casimicrobium sp.; assembly: GCA_051645545.1. Lineage (GTDB taxonomy): Bacteria > Pseudomonadota > Gammaproteobacteria > Burkholderiales > Casimicrobiaceae > Casimicrobium. Next base: position 7,273 of record JBOFBL010000483.1, read on the forward strand.
TGAACTCTTGCGCGACTTTCGAGAGATCGGCGCCGGGGCCAAACAAATCAATCGTGTTGGCAAGCTCAGTGAACTTCGCCTTCGACGCATCACCGTTGATCGTGACCGATTCAGCGGAGCGCCCAGTTTGCGCATAGATGTCCCAATCGATTGATGGCGTGATTGAGCCACGAACGCCGAATTGCAATTGACTTGTGTCGCGATCATTGGTCGCACGCACCGTGCCGAGTTCACCGAGCGAGCGCACCACGCGCACGTTGGCAAAGCCGTCAGCACCGAAGGTGAGCAAATCGCGCGCTGCTTGCGGCAAAAACGCATTGTCGCGACTGATCTTAACCACCGCATCGGCAACCACCGGCGCTTGTCCACTTCGCGACGCGCCAATCGTTTTCACGTTCGAGAACATCGCGCGACCATAGGCCTGCACGTTGTCGGTGATGTCGAAGCGACCGAACGCCGAGGCGTTTACGCGTTGCAGCGGCTGACCGAGAATGTAATTCGCGGTGTAGTCGGTGGTTTGCGGAGTTGTCGTGAAATTACCCGCTTGGTCGAACGAGAAGGTGCGCGAGCTCGCAACATCAGTGAAGTTTCCACCGTTACCGGCGATGCGCGTTGGATTTTTCAGCGCCCATGAACGGTCTCCCGCGAGAAGCGCGTCGCGATCGGTGTATTCGAGATACGCGACAACACTTCCACGATTGCCGAGCGACCATCCACCCGCGAGATTCACACCCGACTGCGAACCGCCGCCATTGGCGTGACGATAGTTTGCCGAGGCCTGCAGTCCACGGAAACCATCGTTAATGATGAAGTTCACCACGCCGGACATGGCGTCTGCGCCGTACACAGCAGCTGCGCCGCCGGTAAGCACATCCACGCGCTTCAAAAGCGGCGCGGGAATAAAGTTCACGTCCACCGCATTGCGGAAACTAAACGGCACGGCGCGCGTACCATTGATCAATACGAGCGTGCGGTTTTGACCCAAGTTACGCAGATCGAGTGTTTGCGCACCGAAGGCATCGCTGCCCACCGAGGTGCTATTCACACCGCCAGCAAGCTGTGGCAGTTTGACCGAAAAGTCTTCGACAGTCACCGCGCGCTGCATGGCGATGTCTTCTGCGCTAACTTGGCTGATGGGGCTCGTCGATGTCAGCCCCGCCGCTTTGATGCGCGAGCCGGTGACGATCACCGTTTCGACTTTCTCCGCAGCACGGTCGCCGCTCGGCGCTTGCGCAGGCGCGGTCGTTTGCGCGAAGGCAGGATTGATGATCGCGGCGATAGCGAGGCTAATCGCGGTACGTGCAAGCAAACGTTGCTCGCGAAGAGGGACTAAGGGGACAAGGGGGACGCTCGAACGTGACATGAGAACTCCTTGGTGTTGTTTATTGCGTATTGATGTCTCTGCGATCCGATCACCATGCGACGACTGCAGCAAAAAAAACCGCTGAAGCTCGGCCAAGCGCAAGCGCCGTTCTTGCGTGCGCGCTCCAAAACAGCGCACAACCCGTCGTGATCTGTATCTAGTTCGTATGATACCAATGCAATACCAGATTGCAACACTTACGTTTCAATCGTCCACGACAATGACGAGAAATAGATAACAAGTAAATAAATTAAACCTCTATTTAAATAGGTCATCAAACGATTTTTATTAATTATCAATAAGCATAATAATGCTAACACTGACCACTATAAATAAGGCTTTAAATAAAAATATTGCTTAGGTATGGCGAGGCTTGCATTCTCTAAATCAATGCACCAAAACAGGCGCGAACACATTACATGATGCCTCATGATCGCGCATCGTTTGTCATGCGCAGCGCTACCTATAATCTTTCGCGAACCAAACCATCTTACGTCGAGGCGCTTCATGCTCATCACATCGGTCGTCATTTACATGGCGCTCACTATC
>JBOFBL010000484.1:0-39872 GCA_051645545.1 Casimicrobium sp.
AAGCGAAAAGTTGTGATAGGCCCGCTCGCGGCAGCGGTTGACGCTGTACAGGACTATGAACGAAATCGCTTACGTGAATTGGAGTAACAGCGATGTGCGCGCCCAAAGCACCCAAAGTTGAAAAAGTACCCGTTCGCCAGCAGCAGCGCTTGCCCGACAATGGCGACATGGCCGCGACACCCGCGAACGTACGACGGCAGCGCGCATCGGCTGGCATGATGGCGCTTGCCGCTACAGGCGGCTTCACCCCGCCAAACGTCACCAAGCTAGGGGGTTGACATGTTGTACGGGTTGTTGGTGTGCTTCGCCTTTGTTGGCGCTATCCAGACTATTCTGGCCGCTGGCGCGTGGTGGGAAGAGATAAAAAAAGATGGCTGAACTCACTATCCGCGAACAGGTGCAACGCCGTCTTCAAGGTATGAAGGCGGTGCGCAAACCCTATGAGACGGATTGGGAAGAAATCAATCGTCTGGCTATGCCTGCACGTGGTGAGTTTCTGGGTAGCTCCAATTCGCGCCAGAACAATTCACGTCGCGCGAACACGACATCGCGCGACAGCCATCCGCGACGCGCTGCGCGCACCCTCGCTTACGGTATGCAGTCGGGGTTATCGCCGTCGGTCATGCCGTGGTTCAAGCTGAAGACAGTCGATCCCGACCAAGCCGAGTTCCAAGAAAACAAGGAATGGCTGGCGGTAGTGGAAGGGCGCATTTATGCGTTCTTCGCTGACATCGGTATCTACGACACGTTCAAGCTGACCTATCTCGAACTCGGCAATTACGGCGTCGGCAGTGGCACCTTGCTCGAAAACAGCGAGTATGGTGGAGCTAGTCACGCGATGACGGCTGGGGAGTATTACATCGCGACAGACGATGCCGGGCGCGCGAATACTCTATACCGTCACGTCAACATGACCGTGTCGCAGCTGGTTCACAGCTTCGAGTGGAACCGCTTGTCGAAGACGGTGCAGCAAGCGTGGAGCGCGAACAATGTGCAGGCTATTGTGCCTTGCGTTCACGCGATAGAGCCGAACCACGACCGCGACCCCACCAAGATCGACGTCGGCAACAAGCCGTTCAAATCAATCTGGTTCGAACCCGGCAACGACGATAAGACCATGCTTTTGCGTACAGGAGGTTACGACAGCAAACCGTTCTGGGCTCCGCGTTGGGAAGTGACCGGGTCGGCGGTGTACAGCGATGCGTGTCCGGGTTTCGACGCGCTGCCCGATCTGCGTGAATTGCAGCTGTCAGCCCGTCGGCGTTCGCGCGCCAAGGACATGATTAACGCGCCGCCGATGAAAGCGCCTACCGGTCTGGCGTCGACGATGATACGTATGGACCCCGGCTCTGTTACTTTTGCCGCTGCCAGCGATCTCGAAGGACTGGCCCCTATATTCCAGCCAGATTATCGCGCGTTGCAAGCCATCCGCGAAGACCACTACGAGTTACGCAATGACGTTGATGCGTGTTACTATGTCGACTTGTTCAAGGCTATCAGCGATCGGGAAGGCGTCCAGCCACTAAACGATCTCGAAGCCAGCTTACGCAATGACGAGAAGTTCACGCAACTTGGCCCTGTCGTCGACCGCGTCAACGTGGAAATGCTGGAGGTTGCGGTCGAACGCGCTTTCGTGATCCTGTCTAATTTAGGCCAGTTGCCCGAACCGCCTAAAGCGTTGCAAGGCAAACCGCTGGTCGTCGACTTTGTTTCGGTGCTGGCACAAGCGCAACGCTCGTCGCAGAACTCGGCAATCGAGCGCATGGCGCGCTTTGTCGGCTTCATCGCTGGCCTGTTTCCCGAAGCGGCGATCAAGTTTGACGCGGAGCAGGCGATTGACGAGTTCGCCACCGGCACCGGCACGCCGCCAAAGATCGTGCGTAGTGATGAGATTGTTGAGAAGCTGCGTCAGCAGCAGGCCGCAGCGCAACAGCAGCAGCAGATGGCGGATATGGCGCAGCCGATGCAACAGGCTGCGCAGGCAGCGGAATTACTGTCTCGAACCAACGTCGGCGGTGACACTACCGCGCTTCAACAGTTGATGGGCCAATGAGAAAACTGAGCGAATTGCACAAGTCTGATTTGACCGCGCTCGCGCAGGACGATCGGTTCAAAAGATTTCTGTTTACAGTTTTCTCCAGTGCGCCTATGTTCACCGGCACTTACGGTACCGATGGCCGTCACCTCGCGTATGCCGAGGGGCGCAGGTCACTGGGGTTTGACATATTGAGGTCGGTCGAGATAGTCGCCGGTCCCGATGCCTTGGCGCAGATCATTGCGGCAGGCAGCAACGCCCAGAAGGAGTACCAAGATGACGTTTCCAAAGATGACACGAACGAAGAACTTGATGGCCCGCGCCAGCGCGATCGCGCTGTCGGGCTCCAGTTCATCGACTATTCGGCTGAGCCCAAGTGAGCGAGCGCATGGGCGTATCATGCGAGCGCCCGACGGACACGGGGTACCGACCGATGATGCACCGACAGTGGACGCAGATGAGGCCACGGGTCAAACGCCTACCAACGAGCAGAAGCCGCTAACCACTGAAGAGCAGGCCGCGAAAGATGCAGCGGACGAGGAAGCGGCTGAGGCGAAAGATGCAGCGGACGAGGAAGCGGCTGAGGCGAAAGATAAGGCCAAAGCCGAGTTCAAACCGCACGGTGCGCCTGAAGGGGATTACGAACTGACGATGCCGGAAGGTGTCGAACTCGACAAGTCTATGCTCGAAGCGTTTAACCCGGTGGCAAAAGAACTCGACCTGTCAAACGCGGGCGCTCAGAAGGTGGCTGAGTTCTTCATCGAAAAGGTGCAACCCCAGATCGCGGAACAGTTCGTCAAAGGTATCGAAGCCGATGTCGAAAATCAGAAAGCGGATTGGGCGAAGACGACCAAGGAGCTGATCGTGTCGGATGCGCAGGCCGAAAAGCCGGAAGACCGGGTGTTCGACGGCAGTAACTTCGAAGCAGTCACCAAGACATCTGCTCGCGCGCTCGACCGTTTCGGCTCGCCCGAATTGCGTCAGCTGCTGGACGCCAGCGGTCTCGGCAACAACCCGGAAGTCGTCAAGTTCACCTACAAGATCGGCAAGCTGATCGGCGAAGACAACGATTTCCAACGCGGCGGGCATGTGCCTCAACCGAAGAGCCGTGAGGAAAAATACTACGGGACAAAGTAACCGGTTTCGTCTGTCTGGAGAGCGGTAGAAACAATACGCCATAGGAGATTAAAATGGCTACTATCGCAAGTGGGGTTCCAACGCTCCTAGACGTCGTTGGGGAATTGGCACCGGATGGCTCGCAGTTCGACACTGCGGAAGTCCTGACGCAGAATAACGCGGTTTTGGAAGACATGACGTGGATGGCGGGCAACTTGCTCACCGGTCATCGTGATAGCGTCCGCACCGTGCTGCCCGAACCGTCGTTCCGCCGCATCAACGCCGGTGTTCCGTACACCAAGGGCGCTACTTCGCAGATCGAAGAAAGCTGCGCGATGCTCGAAGACTTCAGCAAGGTCGACCGTGAGCTTGCTATCCTGTCGGGCAACGTCAACGCTTATCGTCTGAAGCAGGCGAAGCCGCACCAGATCGGCATGGCGCACAAGATGGCGCGCACCCTGTTCTACGGCAATGACAACATCGAAACCGAAAGCTTTACTGGCCTTGCCCCGCGCTACGCAACGGGCGATCAGGCGCAGTCAAACACGGCGGAATATGTCATCAATGCTGGCGGCACCGGAACCGGGCTGCGGTCCATGTGGTTGATCGGCTGGAGCCACGAAACCATTACGGGCTTGTACCCGAAAAACACCATCGGCGGTTTGCATCACGAAGACGCGACCAACGCTGCCGGTTCTGGCTCTGATGGTATGCCCGCTGCTGCGGTTCTCTACGACGCGCAGGGTCTGCCGTACATGGGGTATCAGGATCACTGGGTCTGGCGTTGTGGTCTGCTGGTTAAGGACTATCGTTTCGCTGTTCGTATCGCGAACATCGATCTCGATACCCTGAACAAAGACCCGGATGCTGCTGGCGCTGACTTGTCTGACCTGATGGTGCAGGCGCTGGAGCGTATCGAGACGACTTCGGGCGTGAAACTTGTGTTCTACGCACCGCGTGATATCTCGGCCTTCCTGCGTCGCCAAATTCTTTCCCGCAAACAGGCTTACCTGTCGTGGGATGAGGTAGCGGGCAAGAAAACGCTTATGTTCGGTGAGGCCGCTGTGAAGCGCGTCGACGCGCTGAACGTGGAAGAAACTGCGGTTATCGGCTTCTAAGTCGGTGTCCGCATCTATCGGGGGTTGGGGTGACCCGCCCCCTTCAGGAGAAGTAAGATGATTTTGGATAAAGAACTGTCGAACAGCATCGACCAGAACCTTGCTGGCGCTGCCGCTACCACGGTATCGACCAACACGATTGATTTGCTCGACGCTGTCAACGATCAGGGCATCGGCCACCCGGTGCGCGCGCTCGTCAACGTCACTGAGGCGTTTGCTGGCGGCACGTCGGTGAAAGCTGACCTGATCGAAAGCGCCAACGCCAACCTGTCTGCACCGACTGTGCTGGTGGCTGGCGTTGCTGTCGTGACTGCACAGGCGATCGCGGGCAAGCGTTTGCTTGACGTACGCATCCCGAATACCACCAAGCGGTATCTGGGCTTTCAGTACACCACAGTGGGCGTACACACCACGGGTAAGATCGACGCGCAGCTGCTGGTCGACGTGCCGCACCCACGCTACCTGCCGACCAACACCGGTCGGTAACAAAATCGGCCCTGCTGCGTTTAACGTGGCGGGGCCGGTACACGCATTCACCACAGGAGACACAACATGACACAGGTAGACAATTCACGCGTTGCGGTTCGCGACGTGTACAACAGTGAAACGGGCGAGCTTTTCCGTCCGGGGGATACCATTCCGAACACTGAAGAAAACGAAGTGCTTTTCAAATCAAAAAAGCGCAACGGTCGTAGCATCGTGCCGGGGATTGAAGACAGCGTGCGCAGCACCGCGACCAAGGTAGCGAGCGACGACCGCGCCAAACCCGGTGCAGGGCAGGACGGACGCAAGCCGCCAAAGAAAGAAAAGATCGTCGCTAAGCGTGTTGCTGAGGTCGAAGCTGACGGCGACGGCGACGTCGAGATCGGTGGCGGTGAACGTGTGACACCGTCGGGGGGTAAGGTTCAGGCGGCACCCGGTGGGGCGCTCGATTGATTTCGGGCTTCTGGGTGAAGGGGGAGCGGCGGGTCTTTACGGCCTGCCGCTTTTCGTTTAGGGGTGGCGCGAAGAGGTATCTGCAATGTCGTTCAAGGTAGCCTACAGTGATGTCGTAATTTGCAACCGCGCGCTGTTGAGGTTGCCTGAAGCCGCTATCCCCAATCTGGAGTTCCGGTCACCGGCAGCGCGCGAATGTGTGCGGTTCTACAAACCGGTGGTTCGCCAGATGCTGGAGGCACACGACTGGGGGCTCGCGCAGAAGCGGGAGACATTGGCAGAGAGTAGCACCAACGCGCATCCGGGGTACCTGTACTGCTACGAAGAGCCCAATGATCTCGCGTTCCTGATCGCGGTCGAACACTCGATAGACGCTCGCGGGCAGCAGTTCGGGGTTGGCCGCATCCGTCAGCGTTTCGAGCGTATGGGCGGTAAGATTTACAGCAACGTGGCGAACGCGGTTGCCGTGTACACGTCACTCGACATCACCGAAAACGATTTCAACGAGCAGTTTGTACTGGCGGTCGAGCTTCATCTCGCCTCCCGTTTGGCGATGCCTATCACCAAGAAAAAGGATTTGGCTGACAAGCTGGAGCAGCAAGCGAATGCTCACGTCAATCTGGCTATCGCCAACTATCGAAACCAGCAGGGATACACCTACGGCCACGAATACAGCGAAACAGATAGCGTTCGCGGCCACGGCTCAGCGCAAGTTGGTGTGGGCGAAGCGGGATTGGCCAGTGATTTTCCAGCGTATAGCGGGTTCGCGCGGTGAAGATACCTACATTCAACTTCACCAAGGGCGAGCTAGACCCGGCTCTGCAAGAGCGTACCGATCTCATGCAATATAATTCTGCTGCCAAACGGGTGCGCAATTTCGTCATCCAGAAAGCGGGAGGGTTGAAGACGCGCCCCGGCACCTTGGTAGTCGGCGAAGTCGACAGCTTGGTCTACAACACTGAGTTGCTACCTTTTGATTTTGGGCTCGATTTTTCATACGTTATCGCGCCGCAGGACGGTAACGCTCGTGTGCTGTCGCAAGGCGGTATGGTGCTGGAGGAAAACCTGAAGATATTGGCGGTTACCAAGGGCGTAACAACGACGCTTCAGGTGTCTTTCCACGGTTATGCGGTGGGGGATAAAATATATTTGTCAGGGATCGAGGGGATGGAAGACCTTAATCTCCAGACAGTTACGGTGTTGTCGGTTCCGAGCGCGAACACAATTGTCGTCGACATCGATAGCCGAACTTTTGCAGACTTCGTGGACAGTGACGGCACAAACCGGGTGGCCCCGCCACCACCACCACCAACCCCACCACCACCACCGCCAACCCCACCGCCACCGCCACCGCCACCGCCCACTGGAGGGGGAGGTTCAGGCGGCGGTCATTATGGCGGTGAACGCCCCGGCGGGGAGATACCATAATGGGGGCTTCTCGCGTCTATTCGCTGTTCTCTCCGTACAGCCATCTCGATCTGTCAGACGTTGCGTACGAGCAAACGGACGCGGTCATGTACACCGTGTCGCTCGACAAGGAACCGATGAAGCTTGTCCGTGATGACCATACTGAGTGGACATGGGGGCCAGTCACTTTTGGGCCGGTTGCCACACCACCAACCGGGGGCGCGGCAACACCTTTCGGCAGCACAAGCGACCCCGGATACACCGCCACCACCTACCGGTACAAGCTGACCACCACCGATGGGGGTACGGGACAGGAGAGCCGCCCGTCGACCATGTTCAGCTGTGTCAACGATCTGACGGTGGACGGCCACTACAACACGATTTCATGGACGCCTCAGACAACGGACGACATCGTGTCTGTGTACAAGGAAAGCAACGGTATATACGGGTATATAGGGGCGACTGAGGGTAGTTCGATCGAAGACCGCAACGTCATCCCTAACCTGTCAAATACGCCGCCAAAGGGTTCGAACCCGTTTGCTGAGGTTGGCGACTACCCGTCGACAGTGGCGTTCCACGAGCAGCGGCTATATCTGGGCCGCACCCGCAACCGCCCTAACGCAGCGTGGGCGAGCCAGCCGTTTGACCCTGAGAATTTCGATGTGTCGCGCCCAGCCAAACCGGATGACGCGCTATCGTTCGCCTTGCTTGGCCGACGCGTCAACGCGCTCAATCAGTTGGTGTCGTCGACTAGCTTGCTGGCGTTGACTACGGATAGCATATACTCGGTCACCGGTGCCAACGGCAACGCGATAGCGCCCGACGGCAATATCGTCCCGAAGAAACAGTCGTCGCGCGGTGCGACCCGGTTGCGCGCGCTTGACGTTGACGATGTCGTGCTATTCAGCCCAGAGCGGGGCAACGGTATTCGCGCACTCGGCTATACCTTTGAGATCGACGGATATCAGTCGAACGATCTTTCGATCTTCAGCGCTCACTTTTTCGAAGACGACCATGTTGTGTCGTGGGCTTACCAAGCATACCCGAACTCAACGATCTGGGCGGTGACCGCTCTCGGCTACCTGCTGGCGTTTACATGGGAGCGCGAACAGGAAGTTTGGGGGTTCACGCGCTGCGAAACCGACGGGTATTTCGAACGCGTGGCCGTGGTGACGGAAGCGGGCGCGGATCGGGTGTATTTTGTCGTGCGGCGCACGATAGCGGGGCAGGAGCGTCGCTTTTTCGAGGTCATGTCACTACCTCACACTGATGACATCACTTTGGCGTGCCCACTAGATTGCGCCGCGTTTCGCGCGTACGACCCACCCAGTGCGGTCATCAAAGGTTTGCACCATTTGGAGGGGCAAGAGGTACGCGCTTACGCCGACGGGTTCGAGGTGCGGGATTTGATCGTGTCAAACGGTCGTGTGACGCTGCCGTTTGCAGCTACAGTCGCTTTTGTCGGTTTGCCTTTTGCGTGTGAACTGGAGACGCTGCCGCCAGCGCTCAACACCAATAGCGGTTCGCTCAGAACCAACAGGCAGACGTACGCTAAAGCTGTGGTCCGTACTCTCGACAGCCGGGGACTTGCGGCTAAAAACACCCGCGCTGAGTTTTTTGACGAGGTGCTGGCTGATGTTGCGGACCCCGTAATCCCGAACCCGAACACCGGTGCGCGCGAGTACGAGATTTCACTAGACGCGGCGTGGAGCAGCGAAGCGACAATCAGCGTTCGACAGGAAGCCTCTATGCCTGCGCACATCCTCAGCGTGTACTTGGAGCCCGATGTCTCCAACGATTGAAATTAGACCGGCACGGTTTACGGATGTGGGGCCGATCGCGACCACGTTGAGAGATATCGACGCGCGGGAATTGGCGCTCACCGGCATGTCGGCTAAACAAGCGCTTCGCCACGGCATAACCCACGGCGACGCGTGGACGATATTGCTCGACGGGCAGCGGGTCATGATGTTCGGCACGGTCGACCTGTCGGTAGTTGAAGGGCGTGCGCGTGTCTGGGCGGTAGCTACGGCGGCGGCGGAAACACGTTGGCGAGCGTTGGTTCCTGTTGGCGACTATGTCTTGTCTAAAATGCGCGAACGATATATGGCGCTGGAGAACCACGTTCATGCCGACAACGCGAAAGCGATACGGTGGTTGCGCTGGTCTGGTTTTTCGGTTGGCGAACCTGAGGATATCGGGGGCCAAATGTTGAGGAAGTTGTCGTTATGTGCGGACCAGCCGCCCCTTTCATAGCTGCCGCTGCTGCGCTAACTTCGGCAGCGGGAACCGTTTACGGCGGTATGGCTGAGCGTGCGCAAGGCAGGTATGAGCAACAGGTCAACAACCAGAACGCAGCGCTGGAGCGTCGCAAGATCGGCGATGCGCAGGAGCGCGGAGCGATTGAGCAGATGCGCCGGTATCGCGAGAGCGCAGCCGCGATAGGTCGGCAGCGCGCCAACGCGGGGGCTTTGGGCCTTGACGCGGATTTCGGCTCTATCGCTGCCGGGCAAGCCGACACGGCGATGATTGCGGGCGAAGACGTGTACACGATAGGACGTAACACAACACGCGAAATCGAAGGCTACGACATCAACGCAGCGAATTATGTGTCGCGCGGTCGCGCGGCGCGGTCGCGCGGAAACGCAGCGTTCACAGGTTCGTTGTTCAGTGCCACGTCCACTATCCTTGGCGGCGCGTCTCAGTTCGGCAAAGCGAGGGCGAGATAGTGGCTGACATCCGCCCAGACACCCAGAACCGGGTGCAGTTGCGCCCGGTCACTGATGCCAAGTTCGAAGCACAGGATTTTGGTGCTGAGAAGATTGGGCGCGGTCTGGCCGCTTTCGGGCAAGGGCTTCAGCAAGTCGCGCAGGACGTAGCCGATATTGAGGCGATCCATGATGAGGCGGCGGTAAAGCGCGTCGATACAGAAGCGCTGGCGGCGGAAGCTGCGGCACGTAGAGATGTCATCAATGCCACAGGCGAAGCAGCGCTCAGCGCGCGCGAGGGGTATGATGGCCGGGTGTCCAGCATCCGCGAAGAGGCGCTTTCGAAACTGCGCAACGATCGGCAGAAGCGCATGTTTACCGACGTGTTCACTCGGCGAAACGTGGCTGATTTGGATACGGTCCAGCGGCATGTAGACAAAGAAACACGAACCTATGCTGTGGAAAGCGCGGGCGCGCGGGCGCGCGAACTTGGCAATCGCGCCATAGACAACTACAGCAACCCGGAAGAGTTTGATAAATCCATCCTGTCGGTGGTCAGCGAGATCGAAACGATAGGGCTGCTTCAGGGTCGTGACGCGCAGATGCGCAAACTCGACAAGGACGAAGCGGTGTCGGGTGTGTACGCGGGTGTGGTCGATATGTTGGCGGTCGACGATCCTTTAGGCGCGCATGAATATTTGAACACCTACGCCGCTCAGATTTTGCCAGACCTCGTAACGAAGCTGCGTCAGCGTTTACACAGTTCTGTTGAAGAGGCTCGCGTAGATACCGATGTCAACGCCATCATTTCAAACATAACGGCGGGGGCGTATGGCAATACCGCCGAAGGTACGACCAACGTGCCCGCCGTCGACCCCGCCAAGGCGGACGCGGTAGCCACCGTCAACAGTAATCCGTTGCGTGAAAAGGGTAAGACGCGCGTTCGGGGAGGCCAATTCGGCGCGCCACGCGATGGCGGTGCGCGAGCGCATAATGGTCTGGATTACCCAGCACCGGCAGGTACGCCAGTGTATCCGCGCATCCACGGCAAGGTCGTAGAGGTCGACACTGTCGGCAAAACCAATGCCGGGTTCTTTGTCCGGGTCCAATATGATGACGGACACACCGCCAGCTATTCGCATCTGCGTAACGTCAATGTCGCTCCGGGGGATCGCGTCGACACCAATACAGTTCTAGGAGGCGTAGGAGGTACAGGCAAAGGTGGAAAGCCAGTGTACGGTAACCACCTCCACGAAGTCGTGAGAGGGCCTGACGGCGCGCTCATCGACCCTGAAAAATACAAACCGAAAGCGACTAAAGGCGACGCGGCCACACCCGGCTATAAGCCTAAATACGACGGCGAGTGGGTAAATCTGGAGGCGGCTTACGCTGACGTTGAGCGGTTGGCTGAAGAAAACCAATGGTCCCCTACGTACAAGAAAAAAGTTCTTGCCGGGGTGGATGACTATGCACGCCGACAAGACCTTATCCGCGATCGCGCTTTCGATGCGGCGGATGACGCGGCTTCGGAAACGCTTGTCGAAATAATTCGGGGTGGCGGCGATCTGACCGACCCGGTGAAGCAGATACCGAATTTTCAGAACCTGTCGCCAGCCAGCCAGATGCGGTTGATTAATCAAGCGGAAAGTACCAAAGCCAGCATCGCGGCAGCTAATGCAGCGGCAGCGGCAGCGGCGAACAAGGCCACGATCGAAGGCAACTATTCGGCATATCTCGATCTGGAGATGATGGCAGAAAGCAACCCGGACCAGTTCATGAAGGTACCTCTTGACGGGCTGCGCGGTTCGTTTCCTGAAAGCGATTGGAAGCGGCTCAAAAAAACGCAGGAAGAGTATCGGCGGCAGGGTACATATCGGCCCCAGTTAGCTCCAGAGCGCTCAAAAGTGTCAAGCCTTATTAGTTCGGTGTTGGGTGATGCCGGTATCAATCCGAAGAACTTGAAAGACCCGAAGTCGCAAGACGCCAAACGCCGTGCGTATTTGATAACTGAAGCGATGCGCGAGATCGATGCGTATAATCAAGGCGGCACGAAGCTGACCGATGAGCAGATCATGGAACTCGTCATCAAACCGAAGCTGCGCAAAGTCGTGGTGGAAATCCCCGGCTTTTTCGGCACGAACGAAGAAGAAATGCCGTGGTACCAAGCTACGATGGAAGGCTACAGCAGCGCGCGAGTTGCGCGTTGACGCCTTCAGCAGTCGAGGGTATGTCAAGCCATGCCTGAAACACCCCAGCAGAGAGCCGAACGCGAATACCGAAATCAGGTAACTGATGACGCTTTCGTGCGTTCGCTTCAGGAGCGCGCGCGCGTCACAGCGGTAACACGTGAATACACCCCGGACGCAGCCGCCACAATCAAACGCCGTGCTGTCGATCTGTCTGTGCCTTTCGAGTTCGCTGCGGCCTTGGGCGACGACGCAGTAGCTGAAATCCGCGCACGCAACGCAGCCGGTGCGGTCAAGGCACAGCCACGGCTCAGCACCCCGTTGAGTGACCCTTATCTGGCGACATTGGCCGACGGCGACTACGGCGAGATGACGCGTCTTTCGTTCGCTGCGCAGGCTCGACCAGACAAACGGACGTACCCAGTCATCGACGGGTTCAAGGCGCTGTTTGGGCTGGACGGCAGCGATAGTGTCCGCAAGCGCACACCAGCGGAGCAGGCGCAGTTCGAAAAGGAACAGAGGCAGCTCTCCGGGGTTTTCGCGCAAGGTACGCGCGAAGTCGGCGCGTCCTTTAGCGGGCTCGCGTCCAACATCTGGGATATCCGCGCGCAGCTTACCGATTACCTCGGCTTTGATATCCTTGGCTTCAGGGGCCAGATGCGCGCCAACACGTCGCGCGAACTGGCTGACGCGTTGCGTGGCCGAGCAAGCGCTGAGTTCAAGCGCGGCGACGCGTTGGTGCCAGCCGGTGACGGCCTGATTAAGCGGGGCGTGTTCAGTGGGGTTCGATCGCTGCCGGGGTCGATCGCTGGTCTCGGCACTGCCGCCACGCTAGGCCCGCTTGCGGGTGCCGGGTTTATAGGCGCTCAGACCCAAGGCCGGTCGTATGTCGAGGCGCGCGGTCAGGGGCTGGGGGTTGGCGAAGCTACACGTTTCGCGGGAACTGATGCGGCTATCGAGATCGCGACGGAATACGTGCCGTTCGCCCGACTGCTCAACGACACTCCGGTTGGGTCGACGCTGGGTAAGCGATTGCTACGCAACCTTGTCGACGAGCAGATCGGCGAACAGGCGGCGACCGCGCTTCAGGATTTGAACGCATGGGCGACGCTGCCGGAGAACGAAGCCAAGACCTTCAGCGACTATCTGGCTGAGCGTCCCGACGCTGCCGTGCAGACGGCTATCGCCACTCTGGTGAGTAGCGGGGCCACCAACACGGTAGTTGCTGTCGCTGACCGCGCCATGCGCCGCATCGTCAAAGCCCAGACCGGGCAGGAGGACGCGGTTACGCTCGACACGATCGTGGACAGTGCAACCAAGCACAAGATGCGTGAGCGCGATCCTGAAGCGTTTCAGCAATATGTTGACAGCCAGACAGAAGGGACAGGCGCGGAGAACGTCTACCTCCCGGTGGAGGCCGTCGACGCCCTGTTTCAATCGGAGATCGTTGATGAAGACACACAAGCGTTTTTCGAACAGTACGCGGAGCAGATTGCAGAGGCACGCGTCACAGGCGGTGATGTCGTTATCCCGACTTCAGCTATCGCTGCGCGACTGGCAGGCACGCCGGTTTGGGAAGCGCTGAAGCCTGACGCTCGGCTCGACGCTGGCGGCTTCAGCCCACGTCAACTCGAAGAGGAAACCGGTAGCGCAGAGCGCATTTTGCAGCAGCGCGGGGAAGAGATTGCGACGGCAGCGCTTGACGAGATCGCGGCCAACGCGCCAGCCGCTGCGGTGTTCGAAGAGGTGAAAGCGCAGCTTGTCGCTGCCGGGTTTACCGAAGACGCGGCGACGAAACAGGCGTCAGTCTATGCGGCCAACCGTGAAGCGTGGGGCGCTCGCCTTGGCATTTCGGCACTGGACTACCACCAGCAGAACCCGGTCCAGTTCGAGCGCGCGGGTTTGGCCGCGCCAGCGGCTGACGCGACACGCGTTATGGATCAGCCGAAGCTGTTCAGCCGCGCGAACCCAACACCACGTTCGTTGCGCGCTATGGTTGAGCGCAGCGCAGAGGGTCGATTGCGCGGTATTGTCGCCCCTAACGGGGACACGTTTTGGTGGGACGCGGCTGAGAAGACACACGACCAAGGCGCTAAAGAACTGGGCGTTCCGTATTTTCCGGGCGACGAAGACAACCGGCTATTTGCGCGAGTTGAGGAAAACGGCAGCATCGTGTTGGAGCAGGGCGAAGGCGAAACCGCCAGCGCGCTATCGCCTTTTGTTGGTGACCCTGCGTTCGCGTTCAATCAGCAAGTGCCGACGCTAAATCAAGCTAGTCGCTACGACGAACGCTTCGGCGACAGGCCGCTGACCGTTGCCGACAGGTTCGGCGACCCGTCAACGCTGCTCGAATACGATGACTGGGCGATCCTCACTGCTGAGAACCCACGCGGCGAGCAGGTCGACGAGGTGGCCAACGCTCGCGCGATGCGCGATCTTGAAGCCGACTTGTCGGCTATGGGGCTAGCGTACACACGCGCTGTCGGAAAATACGGTCAGATCGAAAACAGCTTTGCCGTTGTCGGCATCACGCAGGCTGAAGCTGAGATGCTTGGTCGCAAGTACGATCAGGACAGCGTGTTGACGCGTGAAGGACTGACCTATCAGGACGGCAGCGTCAACCCGGCAACGGGCGAGGTCGAGAATTTCGCAGAGCGCCCAGACGATTTCTTTACTGAGATACCTAAAGTCGGTGTGCAGTTTGCGGTAGGTATCAATTTCGACGTTAAGATCAGCCCAACGACAGGCGTTGCTGGATGGACGCCGGAGCGTATCGACGCGCTGATCGAAAACGCGAAGCCCGGTCAGTATGCGGTGATGATGTCGCCCGACGATTTTCTTGGACTGACACTGTCGGCCAAGGGCCGCGCGGTTGTTGAGCAGCGCGTCGCTGAGCTTCCCGAATACGGTACGCTCGACCCCGCGCAGATGAAACCAATAGGGGTATCGATCCAGACGCGCGGCGAGCCAAGCGATTACCAGAAATCCATCGGTGTTACCGCACTTGATGCTATGACGATGGCGCACGATGGCCGTCATCGCGCGATGATGGCGAAGCGTGCTGGCGTCACTTTGATGCCGGTTGTCGTAACCTCCAACACGCCTATTAATCGTGGGTTGGTGCTGACGCCTCAGCGCTCTCGCGACAAACTCGCCAACGGCGACACGCCGTTCACATTCGGCGATGCCGTGGAAATCAACGCGGAGAACCGTAAGCAGCTGCTCGACATGGCGAAGCCCGCGACGATCTTGTATCAGAGCGAAAACCCGATATTTTACAGCGCGTTGGCGCGTGCAATCGAAGCCAGTAAACAGGTCAAGGCTCCCGCAAGCCAGTGGAAAGGCGTGCTACAGAACACGCCGGGGGTGAAGGCCGAAGAACTGGAGTGGTCCGGCTTGCTGGAGATGCTCGATTTTGATCCGAAAGCCGTGTTCACAAAAGAGGAACTTGCGGCAGCGGTTGAGGCTGGCGGCATCAAGATTGAAGAGCGAGTGTTAGGAGAAAAGCTTAGCGGCGGCGCATGGCTGGACGCTGTAGAAGAGGAAACCGAAAGCCGTTTGAACCTGATGGCCGACGAGTTAGAAGAGCGTGAAGGTGACTGGTTCTCGCGCGCCGACTACATTTCCGAAAATTGGGGCGGTGTTCAAGAGGCTGTCGAGCGCGACATGGAAGCCGAAAGGCCCGACACGCAGTTCGATAGCTGGTCCTCTGACCCTAACAACGACACATACCGCGAACTCCTTCTCACGCTGCCGATAGGCCAAGGCGGCAATCCCGAACGCGCTCCGTCGACACACTGGGGTCAGCCAGCCGTTGTCGCGCATGTGCGTTTCATGGACAAGGAAGACGTCGACAGAAATCGCGTTCTCTTTGTTGAGGAAGTGCAGAGCGACTGGCACCAGAAGGGCCGCGATCAGGGGTATGAGGCTGCGGTTGATCTGAAGGTTGTAGAAGCGGCCAGCGCGAAAAGAGACAAGGCGCGGGAAGAACTGAGCGAAGCCGCCGAAGCGTTCAGGCCGGTACTGCAAAACGTTCAAGCTGCGGTGCGTAGTGATTTTGCGCCAGATGACCCGACAGATTTACGTGTAACACCGTCGCAGAAAGCGTTCGACGATCAGTATGTTGACGATATATTTACCCGGCCAAACGCGGCAGGGATGTGGCCCGATGTTGTTGAGATGATCGACCGGTACCAGACGCTGTCGAACATCGGCGCTGGGTACGATCCTTTGCTGCGCTTTCCTGAAGCGCACGTATTTTTTAGGGCGCTAACAGCCGCGCGTGAAGCTTACGATCTTGCTGGCCGTGAACTCGATATCGCGAAGGGCCTAATCACCAATGGCGGCGTGCCTAACGCCCCGTTCAAAACATCGTGGCCTGCGCTGGTGATGAAGCGCGTAATCAAGTACGCGGTTGACGGTGGGTACGACAAGGTTGCGTGGACGACGGGCGAGCAGCAAGCAGAGCGGTATAACCTGTCGCGTTCGGTCGGCGCGATTGAAGCCGCTAAAGTTGGCGAAGATACTGTCGACGTTGTGCTGGAGTTCAACGAAGCGCAGCGCACGATGGTTGAGCAGCTAGGTCGAGGGCCATACACCCGCGAGCAGATGGGCTCGCTCTTCGGCGCGCTTGGAGGTCAGATATTTGACGACGCGATAGCGGCTGACGGTGAAATTACGACGCACGAAGGCGACGATCTCAACGTCGGCGGCGAGGGCATGAAAGCCTTTTACGACCGCAACCTCGTCAACATTACCAACGGCCTTGTGAAAAAGGCGGGGGCTAAGGTCGGGCCGGTAAAAATGGCGTTGCCTGCTGAAGCGCAAGTAAGCCAGCGGGCGGCCCAAGTCGCACGCGCACGCGGCGATGAAGCACAGGCGAGGGTGTTCGAAAAGTTGGTCGCGAACGCAGCTAACAAATCGGCCAACCACGGCTTCGAGATTACCGATGCGCTTCGCGATCAAGCTTCTGGCGGGTTTCCGCTCTTCCAGAAAACCGACAAGCCACGCGGCCAGATCGCGATGTACACCGACAAGATGGTTATCACACTGTTCGAAGATGCAGACCTGTCGACGCTGTTGCACGAAACTGGTCACCTGTTCGTCGAAGAGTTAGCGCGCAACGCGCAGCGCCCGAACGCGCCAGCCGATGTCAAGGCTGACTGGACGGCAATGAAGAAATGGCTGAAGCAAAACGGTCATCCTGTCGTCAAGAACGTCATCCCGCGAGAGGCCCACGAGTTGATGGCGCGTGGGTTCGAGCGATATCTGATGGAAGGCCGCGCGCCGTCGAAGAACCTCGAAGGGGTGTTTGGCACGTTTCGTGCATGGCTGATCCGTATCTACCAGAACGTGCAGCGCTTGACTTCACCAATCAACCCGGAAGTGCGCGAAGTGTTCGACCGGCTGCTCGCGACGCAGGAAGCGATCGACGCGTACCGTGAAGAACAGAACGCGCGACCGCTGTTCGCTGACAAGCCAGCCGACATGACGCAGGCAGAGTTTGACGCGTACCGCGAAAGCGTTCTTGCCAGCCGCGATGAAGCACAAGCCCGGCTCACCAAAAAGGTGATGGAAGATATCCGCAAGCGGGAGAACAAGCGCTACCGCGACCGGGCCAAGGACGCGCGACAAGACGTTGTCGAAGAACTCAACACAGACCCTCGCTTCGTGGCGCTTAACCTGCTGCGCACAGGGCGTTGGCTGGGCGACGCTGACCGCGAACCGTTTCCAGTCAAGATCGATCGCAGCTGGTTTGTGACGACCTACGGCGCTGCCGCGCTCGACCGTCTGCCGAAAGGTCCGTTCCTCGTCAAAAAGGATGGCGACGACGCAGACTTCATCGCTGACATGGTCGGCTTCCCGTCAGGCGCAGCTATGGTCGACGCGCTGTTCGAAATGGGGGATAACCAAGTCGCGATGCGTGCTGACGGCGACCGGCGTTCGCTGTTCGATCGTGAAGCAGACGAGCGCGTCAAGGCACTGCTCGAAGCGGATGGCACAGCCGATGCGCTCGACCCCGGCAAGCTCGAAGAGGAAGCGCAAGCCGCTGTCGAGAACGAACAGCAAGGCGCGCTCTTGTCGGCGGAACTGCGCTACCTGTCTCGCGGCACTGGCGAGACGCCTACGCCATATCGTCTGGCGCGTGTCTGGGCTGAACGCAAGATCAGGGCGGGTACGGTGCAAGCGGTTGCCAGCCGCGCCGCTGTGCAGCAATACGCACGCGCAGCGGCCAAGGCAGGACGGTTGGCTGAAGAGGCGCTAATCGCGGGGGATAGCAATGAAACCTACCGGCAGAAACAGGCGCAGCTTATCAACCACGCGCTGTTCATGGAAGCCAAGCTGGCGGCTGACCGGGTGGACGCTATCGTCGCGCGGATGCGGCGTCTAGGCAAGCGGGCGGCGATGAAGTCGGTCGATCAGGATTACATGGATCGTGTACACGGTTTACTCGAAGGCTTTGGCTTCCGCAAGAAATCGCGCAAATTCTTGGAAGAGCAACAAGGCTTTGCGGACTGGGCGGCAGCGCAGGCCGAAGCTGGGTTTGAGGTACAGGTGCCGCCACGACCGATGCTCAACGGTACGCCGTACACGCGCGCCAGCGTCGAGGAACTGTATGGGCTCGACGATGCGGTGAAGGGTCTGCTCCACCTCGGCAAGCTGAAGCAGGGCATCCTTGACGGTATAGAGGCGCGCGAGTTCAACAGCTTGATCGACGAGATGGTCGCGAAGGTGAAGGAACTGCCCGACCGGAAGTTGTCGACCGAAATCAACGAAGAGGATCGCCGTGTGTCTGGCGTCCTGTCGATGCTCATCAAGATCGAAACGATAGCCGATGACCTTGACGGCGGCGACCCCAACGGGCCGTTCAATCGGCTGCTGACACAGCGCGCGAACGAAATGGAAAATCTGCGCGCTTCACTGCGCGACCGTACGCTCGACCCGATTTCGAAGACCTACCTCGGTTTGCCCGCCGCGCACCGCCGCCGTCTCGAAGAGAAGGTCACGCTCCCTGAACTGCCGCACAAAGGCGGCGAACTCGATCCGCGCAACGGCCAGCCGACAACGATGACGCGGATGGAATTGCTTTCGGTCGCGCTCAACACGGGCAACCTGTCCAATTTTGAAAAGATGGCCAAGGGCGAAGGTTGGAACGCGGCGACGATCCGCGACGTACTCAACCGCGAGTTGCGGAAAGAGGACTGGGATTTCGTGCAGCAGGTGTGGGACAGTCTGGCTACCCTCTGGCCGGATATCGCCGCCACCGAACGTCGCCTGTCGGGCGTCGTGCCAGAGCAAGTCGAACTCACCCCAGTATCGACACCCTTTGGTGAATACCGTGGCGGCTATTACCCGGTCGTGTACGACCCGGCACGCAGTCAGCGGGCTGAGGGCCATGCGATAGACACAGCCAACGACTTGTTCGGCATGAAGTCAGGCATCAGTACCCCGAAGGGCCACACGATTTCGCGTACCGAAGCGAGCGGACCTATTCTCCGATCGGTCGAAGCGGTGCTGTTCACACATATCGAGAAGGTCATAACCCGCATCGCTTACGCTGAATATGCGCGCGACGTTCTCAGGACGATGGACAACCCGCGCGTGCGCAGCGCGATCGACTTGAAGCTTGGTCGGGAGTACCGCAGGCAGATACGGCCTTGGCTCCAGCGCGTTGTCAATTCGACGTCGACCGATCTCCGTGGGCTCAACTACGCCGAGAAATTCATTCGCGCAGCGCGCGTCAATATGTCGCTTGTCGCTATGGGGTTTCGAGTGTCGACCGGCATCGCGCAAATTGGTGGGTGGAACCAAGCGGCGGGTCGTATCGGGCCGCGCTATCTAGCTCTTGGCATGAAGACCCTGTTGCGCGATCGCGGGAAAGCGGTGCAGTTTATCTTCGATCGCTCACCGGAGATGGAGCGTCGCAACAATGAAGTAAACCGTGATGTAGCTGACGCGATGCAAAGTATGCGCAACAAAGACGGCTGGGTCAACAAGGCGCGTACGCTGGCGTTTTGGCACATCGGCATGATCGACCGCTACGTTGTCGCCTCACCCACTTGGTTGGGAGCACACGCGAAAGCGATCGACGAGGGGATGACAGATCGCGAGGCCAGCCTGTACGCGGATAAGATGGTGCGGACCAGCCAAGGCAGCGGCGCGGAAAAAGACTTGTCGAACTGGCAGTCGCCCACAAGCGAACTGATGCGCTCGCTGACCCTGTTTTATACAATATTCAACGTCCAACTCAATGCTCAATGGGAAGCTAGTCGGGCGGTGCGCAAAGGCGACTACATGAAAGCGGTTTCGCTAACCGGTTGGTTCTTGTTGGCAGCACCGCTGGTCGACGCGCTGCTCTCTGGCGACATCCCCGATGCAGATGATGACGAAGATACGTGGACGAATTGGTTTGGGCGTAACGTTTTTTTCAATCTTTTTTCGGGGGTGCCGCTGGTTCGGGATTTGTCCGCATATGGCGAACGCAGCATGGCGGGCGAATATGCAACGGTCGGGACGTCGCCAATCCGCCGCGCGGAGGAGGCTATAGTCAAAGCTGGAGGGGTTGGCGTAAAGGCGGTTCAAGGCGAAGAGCTACCGGAAAACACTGTAAAAATAATGATAGAAACGCCGGGTTATTTCTTGGGCTTGCCGACCGGGCAAGCCGCTGCTACAGGGCAGTTCCTATGGGATTACTCCAATGGCGACGTTGACCCGAACACCGTCAGCGATTGGTATCTGGGATTGACCAAAGGCAAGGTGCCGGAAGAGAAATGACATGACCGTAAATGCGCAAACCGGCATCTCAGACGTCATGTTGGGCGACGGTGTTAACCGCGTGTTTCCGTTTGGCTTCAAAGTTGGTGGAGCCGACGAGGTGACGGTTTACCGGGACGGAGTTGCGGCACCAGACAGTGATTTTACTGTGTCGATCGGCTTGGACTGGACGGGTGACGTCACCTTCGGTTCGCCTCCCGCAGTTAATGAAAAAATACAAATAGCGTCTAATCCCGCGTTCGATCAAAAATCGGTGCATTTGCGGCAAGGTCCGTTTTTCCCCGACGTGGTAGAAGACGATCTCGATCGCAGCGTGTTGCGCGATATCTATATTAATCGACGGTTGGGAAGCGCATTTCACATACCTGAAGGCGCTGACCCGGTGGATTATGCCGGGTTGTATCCTGTCGTCCTCCCCAACGGCGAGACGGGATTTTCGTCCGGTACGGGCGCGGATGCGGGGTTGCGCCTAGACCTAGCCACAGGTACGCTGGGCGCGCTATTGATTGCTTGGCGCGCTGGCGGGGTAGGGTCTGTGGTGCGGACCCTTTTCGCGCGAATTATGGACCAACCGGTGTCGGTGCTGGATTACATACCGACACCTCTCCACCCCGATATCGCGGCCTACACTTCCACCACCCCGGTGCACTCGTACGTGGCTGCGGCTATGGCAGCGCACCGCAAGGTTATGTTCCCTGACGGGTTGTTCGTGTTTGCTGGCGGGGTGTCTATAACCAACGATGGGCAACACGTGGTTATGTCCCCCGGCACGATCGTACAACAAACAGCAAACAACACTACTATTCTTTCGGCGATAAACAAAAACAAACTAACTTTTGAAATGAACGGTGCGCTTCTGCGAGGGGAAGGCACTTTCAAGGGAGGTTTGAACACCCCGATAGGCCAGCGCTGGACCGGAAACGGCGGGCATCTTGACCGGGCTATCGATCTTTCAGGGTGCGACGATTGGCGTATTGTTGATTTTCGGGGGGAAAACTTCGGCCACTCCAACATTGCCATATTCGGCGGTACTGGAGGTCGTATGGTTTTACCGAAAGCGGTAGGAACTTTACTTGGGGCTGACCCTAACGTTATCAACGATCGTAGCGATCCCAACCCCGAAAACTGGTCTTATGCGAATTTTCAGATAGGGCTGTATTTTCAGCACCATCCGGTATACGGCGCGGTAAACGACGTTATCGTGACGTGCCCCGATGTGAGCGGCACCACACAAGGGGTACTAGTTGAGTGGGAGGTGGGAGCGCCTTCGCCCACTAAACCTATAAAATTCATTTCGCCTCACGTTCACGATATTGCGGCACAACACGCTTTCTACCTCACTTCCGGTATGGTCCATATCGTCGACGGGGCGGCAACAGATATCCTACTATCTGCGTATAAAGTGCAAGCTGGCGACGCAAACGGCGATATCGTTGGTATAAAAATCGATGGTTACGGGGAAAACATCGGAAGCCACTTATTCGAAGTCGCAGTGCCAAACCCGTACACCGGGGTTGTTAGCACGACGCAACTGAAAGGTGTAGGCCGCAATATCGGCGGGCGAGGTTTGTCCATTAACCGACGCGTGGAAAATCTTAAAGCGGATTTGCTTCTGCAAGACGTGGGTGCTGCCGCTGTATCGCTCGACGGGACTAACCTATCCGATATCGACGTAACGGTGCAGGCCCGTGGCATCGGCGCAGAAGGGCTTATTGTTACCGCAACAGGGGCTACGGGCATAAAAGTGAGGCCCACCTTCAGAAACCCGAACACGAACAACACCAACAAAAGTGGTATTCTGGTAGAAAACGCTAGCGCTACCGTAGATTTGTACTACCCAGACGTAACTGACGCTGCCGGTAATATGGTTAACGGGTTGTTTAACTCAGTGGCGGGCGGTATCGTTCGTGTGCATGGCAGCGCCACCTTCACAGGAGCCTCCGCTCACGCGGTAAGGGCCATAGGCAAAATACCTGAATTTCCCACAAACGCGGTGCTGCAAAGCGCTGCGGCTATTTTTAACGGTTTAGGTAATATCAGCAGCGCTCAACCTCGCGTTTTCTCAGACCAAAGTAACAGCGCGTCTAGTATACTACTTTTCAACGCGACACTAGATGACGACACTGCGTGGGTAGTTAACGTCTATCTCGTCGGCAAGTCGGCAGACGGATCGCAGCGCCGCGCGGTAGTGGCGACTGGATTGGTATACCGAGACGGTGGGGCGGCGGCACTGCAAGGTGCGGTTACTGAAAGTTTTGCTGTAGCCTCCGGGGGTTTCGCAGGCGCGTACGCTCTGACGGTTGCAGGCAACGATGTGCAACTTTTAGTTAATTCGGGCGGAGCGTCGACATATTTTTGGCAAGCAAGAGTGACCATTACGCGGGCATAGGCTAACGCATTTTCTATATAGAGCGGGGCAAAAGTGGACAAATACTATAATCAAGAGGGGTTTAGCGCGGGAGCCGGTATGGCAGACAGTCACAACCTAACGTTTGAGATGGGTAAAATTAGTGGTCAACTGCGGGAGTTGATACAATCAACCAACCAGAACACCCAGCAGTTGAATGCACTAGCGCTGCTTGTGGCCGCTAATTCGTCGCTACCTGATGACGTTGCCGCGTTGCGCACGCGCGTCACAAACTTAGAAGTTGAAAAAAATAAGGCCGACGGGCGCACCGGTGTGTTGGCTGCGGTGTACAAGTCACCCACAACGCTCTGGATAATTGCAGCAGTTGGTGGGGTATGGGCAATACTGACAGGGAAGATACCGCTATGACCAATACTCGGCAGCTGTTTGATGTAATTCGCCAGATCAAGGGCGAGGCGCTAACCCAGAGCGAAGTAGACGCGGTGAACCGCGCCCTGTCGGGAGAGATCGCGATAGCGTCCAAAGGTATGAAAGCCAGCCCGGCTGGTGTAGCGCTGATACACAGCTTTGAGCAGTTGAGGCTTCGCAGCTATCCCGATCCGGGTTCGCGCGACGGGAAGCCAGTCACCAACGGTTGGGGCACCACACGCGACGAAGACGGCGGGCCTATTCCGCTGGGTGTTGAGTGGACCGCGCAGAAGGCGGACCGTCTGTTTGCTCGCGATCTCGCGGCTTTTGAAATCGGCGTCAACACCTTACTTCAGGGCAGGCCGACAACGCAAAACCAGTTCGACGCCTTGGTCAGCTTCGCCTATAACGTCGGTCTGGACATCGACAACGACACACTGGCTGAGGGTCTGGGCGACAGTACCCTGCTGCGCAAACATCTCGCTGGAGACTACGCCGGTGCTGCCGAACAATTCGGGAAGTGGAACAAGAACGACGGTCAGGTGATGCGTGGGCTCACGCGTCGCCGCGCTGCCGAGGTAGCGATGTACAGCGCGCGATGAAATGGCTCGATCCTTTGCGCAAGCTGGCACGTCCCGCGATGACATGGTCCATTTTCATGATGGTCCTGCCATTCACGATAGGCATCGGCGTGGCTGAGGCTATACACCCCGGTGGTGGGGTGCGCTTTGCCGACGGGGCGCTGC
Source organism: Casimicrobium sp. (assembly GCA_051645545.1). GTDB lineage: Bacteria > Pseudomonadota > Gammaproteobacteria > Burkholderiales > Casimicrobiaceae > Casimicrobium. The sequence continues at coordinate 23,804 of JBOFBL010000484.1, forward strand.
ACTGGCTTCAGGGTTTGCCAGAAGAGTTTTGGGCTTTCGCCTTCGGTGTTTTCGGCGTCGTCTCTATCGGTCGATCTTTCGGGAACGACAAGAAAGTTGAAGCTGCTGAGGCGCTGGTGAAAGCTAAAGAGATTGTCAACGAGCAACGAGAGGAAGGCGATTATGTCCCCCATCAGTAAACTGTGGTCGGCGATTGTTGCGGCTAAAACCACTATCGTTGTCGGCCTTGTGGTCTTCGGGTTGACCCTGCCCCTTGGCTATTGCAAAGGTCGGTCAGACGCCAACGCCATGCATGAAGCCGCGCGCGCGCTGGCGAATGTCAAAGCGTTGCAAATAGACGCTGAAGCTGGTAACCAAGCGAGCGAAGAGCGGGTAACCGACGCGCTGGCAGTCAACGAACAGGAAAAGGAATTGCTCTATGCGATCGCTGAAATCCCCGATGAAACTCCTAGCGCTGTGCGCGTGCGCGCTGGCTGTGAGCGGCTGCGCCAACAGGGAACGCCTGAGCCCGATATTCCCGTCGTCTGCGGACCTTGAAGCAGTAACCGCATCGAAGCCTGTAGCACCTGTCGAGATCGTAACCAGCGAGATCGCTGCCGAGAAGCACGCAATTGCGGTCGAAGCTTGGGGCGACAGCGTCAGCAAAGCTGGTGCGCGCATCTGCCGGTGGGCCGTGAACAGCGGAGCGAAGCTCCCCTTTGATTGCCCGAAACATGCCAGCGAGTGAAGCCTTCGACTTCAACCGTGCTGAAAACGACGCGGGCAGCGGGGAGTACGATACGCCTAGCGCGCTGGCGGATACGCGCGAGATAGCGCGCGTCCGGTTCACTGAGTTCAAGGGCCGCGCGAATGTGTGGCTGGTCATCCTGCGCAACGGCGTCACCTCACGTATCGAGATAGAGGACACTGAAGCGTGGGCTACAGCCATCGTCGCCGACGGGGACGCGGTTTCGGTGGAAGCGCAACTGAGCCGAGGCTCGCGGGTGACCGGTATCCTTGAACTGCTGGAGTAACCCAGTGGCTGATCGTAAATTCCAGTTCGTACGCAGACAGGGGCTAAACACTGGCGGAAGCAGCGGCCCCCCGACGTGGGGTGCAGTGGTCGGTACGCTATCCGATCAAGCTGATCTCACTGCCGCGTTGGCGAACAAGGTCAACGTGGGCGACGACCCGTACCCTCAAGTCGTAAACCACGCCGCGCTACCGTCTGCCGCTACCAACGCTGGTGAAATCTACATCGTTCAGAACACCACCGGTTTTATCGGGCTACGCAAGCTGGCCGGGCTGTGGCGCAGTGACGGCGCGGCATGGGGCTATCTGGGGCTGTACGGGCGCAACGCCAGTGAGATCGTCAACGTTCCCGGTCCCGGCTCGTCGGCAACCGATGTGCAAGCCGCCATAGACGACATAGGAGGCCGGTCTACGGATGGGTGGGCCGAAGGGTCCACTAACCTGTATTTCACTGCTGCGCGGGTGCGCAGCACGCTCCTGACGGGCATCTCGCTGGCTTCCACTGCCGTGGTGTCGGCAACCGATACCGTGCTGGCGGCTCTGGGGCAGCTACAGGCGCAGATAACGGCGCTAACCACTACCGTCGGCACCAAACTCAACAGCAGCGCCGTTAGCACCTTTGGGCTAACCCTGATCGACGATGCCAACAACACGGCTGCGCGTAATACACTGGGTCTTGGTACGCTCGCGACGCAGAACGGTACGTTCAGCGGCACATCCTCTGGCACCAATACCGGCGACCAGACCAGTATCGTCGGCATCTCAGGCACCAAGGCCCAGTTCAACGCGGCGGTCTCTGACGGCGATATCCTCTACGTGGGCGACATCACCCAGTACACCGACGAGAACGCGCGTGACGCACTAGGCGCGGCGTTGGTGGCGGGAGCCAACGTCACAATAACCGTTAACGACGCGGGCGACACAATCACCATAGCCGCTTCAGGCGGCGGGGGTGGAGGCTCGCCGGGGGGGTCGACAACCCAGATACAGTACAACAACGCTGGTGCTTTCGATGGCGCGGCGCGGGTGCTTATTGACGCGAGCGAACATCTTGTCGTCGATGAATACGCTGATTTCATCGCCCCTGCGGCAGACCCCGCCGCGCCCGCCGCGGGAGCTGCTCGCAAGGTAATCAAAAATATCGCAGGCCGCATGTTGGCCGCGCTGTGGGGTTCAGACGGTTGGTACCACACTCTCCAGCCGCACATCGGGCGCAACCGTATTGCCAAGTGGCAGGCGGCAGGAAACTCAACAACGATCACCGCTGACGGCGCAGCAGCGCTTACCGCTATCGGAACCGCGACAGCGGCTACCGTTGCGGTGACCAATATCTATACACTTATGCGACGTCTGGAATATCTGGTGACGGCGGCGGCAACCACTGCCGTTGCGGGGTACCGATATACGGGTCAGCTTTGGTGCCGTGGTGCGCTGACCAGCAAAGGTGGCTTCAGCTACATGTGCCAGTGGGGGCCAGCCACCGGTGTTACGACAGCAACGGCACGCGCCTTCGTTGGGATGCGCAACCTCACGTCGGCGCATACCGATGTGGAGCCCTCAACCCAAGTCAACATCATAGGCATGGGGTGGGATGCGGCGGACACCAACATCCAGATCATGCACAACGACGCGGCGGGTGCGGCCACCAAGGTCGATCTGGGCGCGAGCTTTCCTGTTCCCGCCGCCGATCGCACAAAGATGTACGAGCTAGCGCTCACCGCCTCCCCCTATGCAACGGGTAAAGTCGGTTGGCGTGTAGAGGATTTGGGGACTGGCGCGGTAGCTACCGGGTCGATCACGACTGATCTGCCCGCTGCCGCGACGCTGCTAGCCCCTAGCGGGTATTGCAGCGTCGGCGGCACGTCGAGTGTTGTTGGTCTGGCTCTAGCCCAACTGTATATCGAAAGCGAATTTTAGCTGAGGCCAAGCGCTGACGAATAGGTGTCGCGGATGGCTTCGTACTCCACCCGGTCTTCGTTGGTCATCTTGGCGAGTTTGCGCATTTCGCGCATCATCTTGGCGTCGTAACCTTGGCTTTGGGCTTCCGCGTAAACGTCCTTGATGTCATCAGCGATACCTTTTTTCTCCTCTTCAAGACGATCTATCCGCTCTTGAAATTGCCGCAGCTGATCGGCGGCAACATGGTTATGTCCTATCTCGCTCATCGTTTCGTTCCTTTCATCGCTTCAAGTAAAATGTCCTGTACGCTGCGCTTGGTTTCGCGCCGCGCTTTCACCATATAGTCGACCGTGTTTTCAGCCACGATCCGATAGCGGTAAACCGGGCGATCGTACCCCGATTGGAATTGCCGCATTGGCCCCAGACGCTCTACGATCTGGTCGTCATATTCAAGGTTCCAGCCGCTGCCAAAATCGACGAGGATACGACCGCCATGTTGAAGATTAGAGCCATGCCCGGCGCTCGCCGGGTGGCAGTACATGAGTTCGATCTCCCCCCGGTTCCAAGCGTCTTCGGTTTCCGGTTTGTCGTCAAAGTGGCGCGCTTTTGGGAAGCGCTCAGCAATACGTTTGAACTCGCTCTTGAACATGCACGACACCAGCACCGGCTCACCGCACGCCTCTTCGACTATGCTCTCCAGCGCGTCCAGTTTCTCGTCGTGCAGGCCGTGGTGGGAACCCCCAGCGTCAGTGTAAAGCGCGCCAGACGCGATCTGGAGACACTTGTTGGTGCGAACGGCAGCGTTCACCGCTTCGATCTCATGCACGCCGAAGTCGTGGTCCAGTTCAGTGAACATCTGGCGTTCCATCTCGGCGTAGTGTCGCCGCGCCTTCGGTGGCAGCGTCACCACGATATCACTTTCGACCACTGGCGTCAGCGTGAGATAGTCGGCAGGGTCAACGGTCAGACAAATATCGGCAAGTGCTTTCTGTATCTGCTCCTGCGCGTACGGGAAAGGCCGAAGGCCGTAACCGTTTGGGTTAGGGCCGAACCACCTATCGGTGAACGCTTGGTATGTGCGGCCCAGTCGCTCTCCCTTGTCGAGGAACCAGATTTCACCCCACAAATCCTGAAGCCCGTTGGGCGACGGCGTGCCGGTTAGCTCGATGAACCGCTCGCAGTATGTGTGCGCTACCTTGGCGAGCGCCGCCGCGCGCTGACCACCACCCCGCAATCGAAACCCCTTAAGCTTGGTGGCTTCATCTGCGACCACTGTTTTGAAAGGCCAGTTGCGTCCAAAATGCTTTACCAACCACGGCAGCATTTCATAATTGATCGAGTAGAATGTCGAGCTTTCGCCCAGCGCTTGGAAGCGTTCGGTCAAATTGCCGATAACCGGCACCACGCGGAAGCCATCGCCGAAGGTCCAACGGTTCATTTCGTCAGGCCACGTCTTACGCGCGACACGCTTCGGGCCGAGGATCAACGCTGGCCCCTGTTCGAGAACGCGGATAGCCGTCAGCGGTTTCAGGGTGGCCGTGGTCTTACCTGCGCCCATCTTCGCCCAGATCGCGCAGCGCGGATGCTCGGCGATGAAGTCGATAATCTGAGGTTGCCAGACGCGCGGGCTAAAATTGCTGCGGAACATTGTACCGGTCGTGGATCATGTCGACAGTGAACTGGTATTGAGCGTTGGCCTTGGCCTGTGTGTCGGCGAGCGCGATACCCGCTTGCGTCATCAGTATCGCGGCGCGCGCGGCATTGCTGCGATCGCGCGTCGTCAACTTTATCGCCCCGCGCGGGATTGTCATGCGCGTGTTGGTTGGGTCTTTGTCGAGGATCACCCACACCCGCCCAGCTTGAACCGGGTCGGGGTTTTTTACCTTGCGGTATACCGCCCACCCGGCAGCGGCAGTCGTTGCCGCGATGAAGAAAACGTCAGGTGTCTTTTTCACGTCGTCATCTCCGTGACAAAAGCGTCGACCTCTTCCTTGGTGTGGATCACGCGAACGTCGAAACCGATATCGCGCAGCCGCTTATGCTCACGTTGTTGGTGCGCTTCGGCACCCGGTCCCTTGGGCCGCTTTAGCTCAACGAGAACGTGTACACCAACAGGAAATAAATCGTCTGCCGTGCTGCGTCTTCCGCGCGCCGTATGAGGCCAACCGATCAGTCGATCTGGCGCACCGCCACGCCCCAAGAAAGTGAGTTTGCGCGTCACCCCTCCTGTAGCTTCGACGCGGTCGCACAGGTATTTTTCTACTGTTTTTTCAAGCACGTTTAGCCACCTCAGCGTCAAAGCTGTCAATCAATAATTGTCGATATTCGGCAGGGTTCTGGTCAAACAGTAATATGGTGTTTACCAACTCCGCCCCTACGCGCTTAGCCGCATTGGCTGCATAGTCCCTGTGTTGTTCAGGGGTAGTCCGGTCCGCGTTAGCGATCCGGTCTTCGTCTGTCGTTGTCATTGTTTTGTCGCCTGTTCCATTTGACATTTTAGCGCGGCTTCGATACCGGCGCGCCACGCAAAAGCGGTTATGTGCTGCTCGGCTTCAGCGCGGCTGGAGCAACGGTATTCGGTATATGTAGCGTCAGGATCGACAGGGACAGAGCGCTGCCGGTTGGCGTCGTGCAGGAAATACACTTCGGTGCCTACGATCGGTGACTTGGACACGGTCCACGCCATCGCTTCAGCGCGACCCGCTATCGCGGCAGCTACAATCATTTTGTCAGTAACCATGTCAACCTTTCCGGTAGCGGTATGTCTCGAACCCGGCAGCGGAAAGTGGCAGATCATTGTCAGCCCAATCGGGTACCCGGCTCATATAGCCAGCCATCGTCTTAACCGAATAGTTATCATTGTCAAGCGTCTCTGCTATGATTTCATCATGGATGTCGAGAACGATCGGATAGCCATTGTCTTCGCAGAGAATCATGCCGTTCGCCAGCACATCGCGCGCGACCGCTTGGCAGGCGTTTTCGAATATCTTGCCGCCGTAGGTGGTCAGTCGCTCCCATTTGCGCGTGTAGCTGTTCAGGCCCATGTAGGAGAGCGCCTGTCGGCCTTTCCAGCGAGGATCGGGAATGATCTTCGCGTCGGCATAGCAGAGGAACCGACCGGACGGCAGGCGCATCCGCACCCACGCTCCTTTACGGTCGAAGCCGATGCGTCCGGCACGATGCTCGCCACCTTCGGTTGTCGCCAGCCACATTGCCGTTTGCAGTTTATCCCAATATTGGACGATCTTCTGATTGGCATCGCGCCAACCGTCGACGATGCGGCGCACCTCGGCATCAGATAGGTGCAAGCCGTAGAGCAGCGCCATAGAATTGAAAGCGCCCAACGCACCGCCGTATCCACACGCCAACTCCGGCACCTTCCCGCTCGACTGTCGCTCGTCGCCAGTTATCTGGTCGACCGGTTTCGACAGCACGTTGGCTGCACCGACGATGTACAAGTCAGGCCCGGTCCCCGCATCATAATCCTTGAACGCCTGTAGCTTCCACTTTTCTCCGGCGAGCCACGCCGCGACGCGGCCTTCAATGTTCGACAAATCGGCGATCACCAGTTTGTTGCCACGTTCGGCGACGATGCTGCCGCGTATCGCGTTACTGGCGAGCGCGATCGGGTTGTCGTACAGCAGATGCGCGGTGCCTTGCTTCAGGGCGTCGATGCCGACAGCGATCTCGGCTGACTTCATGTTCGGTCGCGGCAGGTTTTGCGGCTGGAAAATGCGCCCGGCCCACCGCCCAGTGCGAGACGCGCCACAGAATTGCATTGTACCGCGCAGTCGTCCGTCTTCGCTGACGCCGTTAAGCAGTGCCGTGTACTTCGAAGTCGACGTAGCGCTGGCTTCGAGCCGAATGGCGAGGAGTTCGCGCACGGCATCTGGCAACGTCTCGTCGTTGACGCGCCGCTCCAGTGTCGATTTCGTCATGTCGGGCAATTCGACGCCCCATTCGGCGAGCAGATGTTTCAGCAACCGGTCGCGCTGACTGGCCTTCTCGACATCGCCGGTGGTGATGTCGGCAGTGCGGCTGTTCAACGTCTTCTGCGCCTTGTTCACCGCCGCCACCGCAGCGCTCGCCAACTCCCGGTCGACAGCAAACCCACGATCATTTATCTTCTGGTCCAGACACCACAGCGCGCGCTCTGGCGCAAGCTGGTTGCCGCTCCCGGTTCCGGGGTAGTTCCACTTCGGCGCGTGCTTGTATACGTGGCGCATCGCCGGGATGTCGACGCGGGCGTATTCAAGGAAGCGCTGCCATTCGATCGGGTGCGTCCGCTTGGTAGCGCGGCGTACGTCCATGTTCTTCGGTCGCGGTTTGCAGAACAGCTGGATCAGGCTTTTGCCCTCTTTGATCTTGGCGTCCCCGTCGGCGACATTGAATATCTCCCCCAGCTTGTCGAGCCCGCCCGGCAGGCCGTGCGACAGCGCTTGCACTTGGGTATCGATGATGCGCGCAGGATCGATGACAATACCGCGCGCATAGCGCAACAAGTTACGGTCGAAATTGCCGAAGTTCGCACCAACGATCTGCACCCAAGGGGTGTTGAGCGCGTCAAGCACCTCGTCGGGAAAAGGCATCGTGCCTATACCGAAATCGTTGGTCAGGTCAGCGACTTTGGCTTTCTCGGTCATGCCGAAAGCCCAAGAGCAAACCATAATTTCCGCGCCCACCGCGTAGGCGTGCGTCCCTCGCTGAATGGGGGTCTCGGAAAATGTTTCGGTGTCGAAAAAAAACAGGTCTTCAGCCACAGGTCATCCAATCTGGGGGCAAGAAAAAAGGGACTTCGCTGAAAGTATCTGGGTTATCTGGCTCGCTCCAAGGGTCCGCCCCTTTTTGCCTGCGAACCCATTGAAGCTCCCGGTTCACCTCTGGCGGCACCGCTTGCAGGTGCTGGACACATAAAGTGTTGAGAGGCAAGCAACAGTGGTCGACTTGCTTTCCGTCTATGTCGAAACCGTGAATGTGCTTAGCGGCCCAGCGGTGCGCGAACCAACGTCGACCCTCGAACCAAAACGATCCGTACTGACGCCATTTACCGTGGCCGCAGGTACGGCCACCAACCCATATGACGCATCCAGTGCCGGGGTCGAACTCACATTTGGCGACAAAACGCGCTAGTGCTGACAACACCGCATATCTTCAGAAGACGGTTAGGGGCTGCGCGCGAACCTTTGCGACCCGCCGCGCGCAGCCCCACCCCTGTTAGTCGAACGCACCGCCCGAAGGCGCGGCATCGCTCGACGAACCCCCATCGTCATCATCCGCAACCGAAAGGTTAGCGAAGCTGTCAGACTTTGACGGCGGCGCACCAGCGGAGAACGCGTCCCCGTCGGCGGCTTTGCGCACGCCTAGCAGATCGCAGACGATCCGCTTTTTTACACCCTGCTTTTTCAGCGCCCAGACGTCGACTTCGGCATGGACGTAGCAACCGCTGTACGGTGCGCCTTCATCTTCAGCCGCTGCCGGGTTGTTGTGGATGTCGAAAACACCGGGGCGGCTTTCATTCTTGGCGGTGATATATTTTTTGCCTTCGAAACCGTCGTAGATGTCGCCGCCTTCGGTCTGCTTTAGGCTACCCTTACGCAAACCTTTCTGGTCATCGGCGAACTCTTTGTAGTGTTCCTGCCACTCGTCGCCATATTTTTCCTTGGCGACTTCAGCGATGGCGTCCTGCACCCGCCGCTCGTTCTCGCCTCCCGGTTGTAGTATGAACGTCGCTTCGTATTTGTCAGGCGATTTTGAACCGTCGTTGTTCTTCATTCCCGGACGCTTCGTGAACAGGTGGGCGAAAGCCATACGCACGGGGTCTTTAGCGCTGTGGACCAGCAATACTTTAGTCATCGGTCTTTCCTTCAACATTCGCGGGTACCGCCTTGCAGCTGGTCCCTAAGTGGCTCTCACTCCAGAAGCGAAGCGAGAGTTGACGAAACCTTAGTCTCGTCTTGCTCGTCTGTCGACAGGCTTTTGAACACGTCAGCAGATGATGCAATCTGATATTCTTCGCGAGGGTCGTCAGCCGGTACGATGATCGGCTTGGCCTCTGCGCGGGTGATAAGCGGTGCGATCTTGGACCATATGTTTGGGCGGTCTTTCAACAGCTTCTCTGTTTGTGTCGGCGACTTCACTTTGCGCGTCGTCGCCTCTTCGACCTTCAGTCTGCCGCGAACGGTCAGAGCTTTAAGCGCTTCCTCGTCATCGCGCCATTTGCGATCGCCCTGCTGGCCCAGCACTTGCTTGAACCCCGGTACGCCCAACCCTTCGGCGAAACGGCGATCGCGCTCTTCGACGACGCCTTCCATCCACAGCTTGACGATCGCGAACGAACGCAGCGACTGCGCCAGCGTTTCGCCGTCTTCAGGCTTACCGTTGACGGCGGCAGACAAACGCTTGGGGAGCGAGCCCTCAGCGTCGATATCTGCGAAGGCCGAAGCGTCTGAGACATTGCCGCGCACGACGGGCTCCAGCGCGACAGCGCGCAGCGCGGTGCAGGTTCCTTTGGCGCGGCAAAATTTACATTGCTTTTCACCAGCGACGAGGGGCAACTCAGCTATCGGTCCCGACGTGTTTTTATGTTCCATGCCGAATACCTCCGGCGTGTGAGATATGACTAGTCCTGCGGCTAGTGAAAGCGCGTCTACACGTTCATTGAAATCGGCCATAGTCATGACTATGCTGTCAACCCAATTTATACGTGGCTGCACGATGACGATTTCGATCTCTTCGATACCGTCGTACACCATACCATATTTGCGCAGCGCGCCGCCCGCATAGCCGGTCATCTGACGATTAGGGATACATGTTTTTGGGTCGTACTTATCGGGGCGTGCGCGATCCGGGTGGCTGGCGCTGTACGCGTCGACCTTAACGCCTTGACCGGTCTTCAGATCGATAACCACCATGCGCTTTCCGTTTTGCACAATGCCGATGACGTCACTGGTACCTTCGGCTCCTTCCTCTCCGGTTATGTGCTGGATCGGTACGCTCTCTTCAGAAAGCAGTATGTCGCCTGCGCTGGGGTCTACGTAGCTATGCACGTAAGATATGTACGTATTGACGCAGTCCGCCATATCCATGTCGACTTGGTACGGGTTGCCGTTCACGAAGAACGTCCGGTTCAGATGCTCTTCTGCGTCTTCGCCGGATTGTATGCAGATGTCAGCGAGTTCATGGGCAGCGGTCCCCCAGTCGGCGTATTTGCTCGACGTGTTCGGGTAATAGCTTTCCTGCTTCACGCTGCCGGGGCATAGCACCCACCGGTCGGCGCTCGACATGCCAAGTACCGCGTGCTTTTTCTCTTGGATGTGCGTCATGGCTTTTCAACAACGGTGATGCTGACACGACCAACTATCTGCTCGTACATCGCTTTTTCGATTACCTTTTTAATCTCGGTTGACGGTCCTGAGAAGGACGAGCCGATTACGACTTGGCGAACTGACGCCCGCACCGCGTCTTCGGCCAGCTTTTTCATATCAGCGCCTGAAACTAATTTATGTACTTCCTTAGCTACTGCCTCTTTTGTCCATGTCTCGATATCGTACCGCGTGATGTTAAGTTCGTTGCACATGAAGTTGCGAAATTCTTTGTATTTGTTGTCCATCGTTCTTCTCCAGATAGGTACGCGCGGGTCGGAACCTTAAAGCTATCCCGCGCGCTGCAAGCCTATTTCACTCTGCTATAACCGTTCCTGTGAAATCGTATTCAAGCCGCCTTGGCGACCGGTACATATTCGCTAGGACCAAAGTGACGATCACCCAAGCGGATGCCGATAGCCGTTGTCTCTGCGATCTCGCGCAGCATCTCCACCGCGTACGCGTTACCGATATTAGCCAAATCATAGCAGCGATTGTATAGCAACAGCGCGCTACGTTTAGTCGGGATTGCTGTGGTTTTTAATATTGCGTCGCGACAGCTAGAGCTAACAGTTATTTTAGTACGCACAACCGCGCGCAGTTTTCGGTACAGTGCAGGTTTTGCTGCGATATGTTCGGCGAGTGTGTCGCCTTTAGTGCGTATGCGGTCTAGCATTTTCTGATCCTTGCTTACGTTAGGAGGACAGCGGACCGGGAGGGGGAAGCCCGCTGCCCAGCTAACGCCCGGACGGTGACGTCGAAACACCGCCCGGACGATCTCTTGCGTCAGTCGAAAGCACCGCTGGCGGGTACAGCCAACTTAGCGATCACTGCTGCGTAATCTGAAACTTCGAGTTCGGACAGCTTGCTTGCGCCAAACTCACCAAAGACAGCGACAAGATCGGCTTCGGTCTTGCCTTCACTGCCGACATATTTGGTCGCTGCCGCGATCACATCCTGTTTGGATACTTCGCTGCCGTCATCGGCAAACCCGGACGCTTCAGAACGGGATGTCGCATCGGTCGTCGATTTCGTATCGGCAGGCTTCTCCGAAGACTGCTCCGTCGCAGCGGGTTCCGTCCTTGGGACATCGACCTTGTCGGCTTTCACGCCACGCGTCGCGGGCTTCTCGGTAGCACTGCTGGCGTTTCCCGCGAGAAGGAAGTTATAGATGTCGGTTGCCGTTTTCACGACATCCTTTGCGCCGCTGTCGACAGCCAGTCGGGCTGCGTTGCTGCGGGCATAATAGTCAGGTGGCATATCGTCAGACATTTGTGTTCTCCAAAAATGGTTTTCCGTTACCGGTTCGCTGTCGATAGTGAACCGAAAGGTTATCGTCAACCCCAAAAATTTGCCCGCTGCCATCGTGAGAAAAGCAGCGGGCTATCGATCTGGAGAACGATAAAAGCGCCGTTAGCGCGCGGTGCGAGGGCCGTCAACCCTGAAAATGTGTGTGCTGCGTGGCAGCGTCACTCGGATATCGCTTTTGGTTCGGTGCTGTAGCCGCTCGAACACGTTGCGAATATCGTGGTACATGGATTTAGTGTACACGCGATACCGCAAGACGACGTAGCTGGTCCCCATCCGCGCTTGCAACGGGCGCTCGACCGTGTGCGCTTCGCTGCGCTCGAACCGCTCAAAATACTCCAGCAAAATAGTCTCAATACCTTCTACATCGGTGCCTTGCTTCACGATCGATATTTCAACAGCCCACATAATCTTAACCTCTTTGATGTTGACAAGAGCTGCGGCTTAACCTAACGGTTCACCCACGTCAATTGGAGAATGGCTTTGGACAGACACACTTATCGCTTGGCCCAAGCGATCCGAAAACGTGAGAAGATCGCCGCCGAGCTGGTGGCGATCGACCGTGAACTCAATACTCAGCTGCGCGTCTGGAGCGACAGCCGCCCGAACGCGTGCGGCGGGGGCCGGGCAACGCTTGCCGGGGCTTCCTTTTTGCTGCGCCAGATGGGGGCGCTTGACTAAACCTTTCGGCTAAGATACCCGTCGCGCAATCAAGGAGAATAACCATGACAGTGGCATCCATACAAAACCTGCTCGACGCGGTATCCAGCACTGTGGTTACCGATCGCGGGCCGCAAGCCGAAATCGCCGAAGTGTTGGGGGTGAGTGAGCCTTTTGTTTCGAAATGCGTCAAGCGCGGATGGTTCCCTATCGACCGCGCCCGCACACTCGCCGACAAATATAACGTGCCGTTTATCGATCTGGTAAAGCCGCGCCTTCGCGATTTCATCAATCAGTAAACGTCAAGCCACTCTATCTGGAGAATTTGCGTGGCCTACGGCGCGTCTATCGACACTTGGAAACATTTCGCCCGCGCTGCCGGGTTAGCCGCTGATCTCCTGCCGGTGGTCTCGAACCCGAACGCGGAAATCAGCGAGAACAGCAAGATGAAAGACCTCGGCAAGACGCCGAGTGTGTACAACGCTGCACGAAAGGTGGCCGGGTTCCCTCACTGGCCGCAGTATCGGGCAACCGAAAACGACATCATGCGCTGGCGGCGCGAACCCGATTACGGGGTCTGCATCCAGACCCGGACGATACGCGCTATCGATATTGACGTACCGGACAAGGCGCTGGCGCAGCAGATTGTGGATTGTGCACACGATTGCCTTGGCTTGAAACTCCCGCGCCGATCGCGCCAAGGGACGGGCAAGACTTTGCTCGCCTACCGGCTGGAGATGCCGCTACCGAAGCGCACGATACCGGTGCTTGGGGGCATTATAGAATTTCTTGGCGACGGGCAGCAGTTCATCGCCAGCGGGCAACACAAGGACGGTAACCGCTACCTGTGGGAAGACGAACTCCCGACAGAGTTCCCTGTCGTTTCCCCTGAAGCGTTCGACCGCCTGTGGTCGCGGCTGTGTATGATCTTCGCGGCAGGCGAACCCAAGATTTCGAAAGAGCGACTGGCGCGCACCGATATTGTGCTGGACGTCAGCGACGAGCGCGCCAGTTGGTTGGCCCAGAACTGGGAAGTCTTCGATACCGGCTCGTCGGGTGAGCTATTCCTCCGCTGCCCCTTCGAAGATGAACACACCACCGACACGGGAGAGAGCGCTACCGCGTATTTCCCGGCGGGCACTGGGGGTTTCGAGCGCGGCCATTGGAAATGTCTGCACGCGCATTGCGATGGGCGTGAAGATGATGCTTTCGACACCGCTACGGGCTACAAAAACGCTGGCTTGTCCGCCATCCCTGTTGAGACTGCGCCGACGCGCGACAATGCGGAGAGCGAAGTCGTCGCTGAACCCCCGTGGCCGGGTTTCGGTCGGGACAAAGCGGGCAAGATCGAGCCGACGCGCACCAACATATCACGGTTCCTCGGAAGTGTACCCATGTCCGAACGCTGGGTAGCCTATGACAATTTTCACGACCAGATTATGTGGGCCCCAGCCGAACAGAAAGCGGGCGAACAACAGTGGCAACCCTTCGGCGACGAGAACTATATCGACGTGCTGATCTCAGCCGAGAAGCGCGGTTTCAAGACATTCGGTGCGGATATCTTGCGTCTGTCCGTACTGCACGCGGCCAAAGCAAACCAGATCGACGCGGCGCAAGAATGGCTGGAGCGTTGTCAGTGGGATGGCGTTCCTCGTGTACACGATTTTCTTGCACGCTATTTCGGTGTCGAACCAACCGCGTATAGTGAAGCAGTATCGCGCTACATCTGGACGGCTCACGCGGGCCGGATCATGGTGCCGGGCGTACAGGCCGACATGGCCCCCGTGTTCATTGGTGCGCAAGGCGCGCGCAAAACGACAGCGATAAAGGCGATTTCGCCGCAGGCCGATTTCTATGTCGAGATAAACCTAACCGCGCGCGATGACGATCTGTCGCGCAAACTGCGAGGCAAGCTAGTCGGTGAACTCGAAGAGTTACGCGGCCTCAACAGCCGCGACAGCGAGGAAATCAAGGCGTGGATCAGCCGCACCCATGAAGAGTGGGTACCAAAATACCGCGAGTTCGGCGCGAAGTACGCGCGCCGGTTGCTGTTCTACGGCTCCGGTAATGTCGACGGTTTCCTCGCCGACCCCACCGGCGAGCGTCGCTGGTTGCCATTTATGGTTGCGACGCACGGTACGATCGATCCTGAAGGAATATTGGCTGTGCGCGATCAGCTGTGGGCTGAGGGTCTGGCGATGTTCAGGGCCGACGGCGTGCATTGGCAGGACGCAGAGCGGTTGGCGAAAGCGGAGCATCTGAAGTTTAAGGTTGGCGACCTTTGGAGCGAGCCTGTAGCCCGCTGGATGCACGAGTGCGCGGGTTTGGGTGCTGAAGGCCCCCGCCCCGTAGACAGAGGTTTTACGACGCTTCAGGCGCTGTCAGGGATAGGGTTGCCGATCGCGCAGGCCACAAAGGTCAATGAGATACGGATGGCGCGCGTACTGTCGGGTATGGGCCTAATCCAGACCGATGGAGTGTGGACTGACGCCAACACAAAACGCCCTAACTGGATGAGTTAGGGCGTTTTGTGTTGTAGGGTTGGTGCAGTTTGGGACTAAGGTTTTCGAATTGGTAGGACTGCGTCGCCAGATATAAACACCGCAGCGCCGACGCGCTCACTGACCTCGTTAAACTTTTCAGTCACAGCTTCGCCAAGATCGATATTGAACTGCGACAGTTGCTTGTAGCCACTCCGCTGGCGACCAGTCTGATCCGTTGGGTTCGCTATGACATTTGCGACCTTGGCGATCGGTGAATAGCGGCAAGCGCTGTTTATTGGCCTCGCGCGACGTCTTGAATGTTAGTCGGTTCTCTTTCATTTATTTAACTCCAATTCCGATATACTCAACCCAATAGCCGGTGACGCCGCAATCACTGCTTCGTCGAGCCGACGACAGGCCGCTGCGTATTCCCCGGTTGAGCGAGCCCAGATACCGTCGAAGCGTTTGGCCTCTAGCCGGGCCGCGATCAGCGCGTGCTGTTCCTTGCGGTCAAGGTTCAGCACGTCGTACGCCTGTTCGATGTACGCGTCGATCTGCGCCTGTCTATCGCGTTTGGCTCGCGCTTTGGGGAGATCGCAAGAGAAATAGCCCAGTTCGCCCAGCAGGATGCGATCGCCATATTCGGCAAAGTCACCACCAACGAGGGGGCGGTTCGGCTTAGCGATCGCGACGTGGCCGTTTTGTGCCATCGTCCTCACTTCGCGGATAGCGCTTTTAAGCGGGAGATCGCCCCACAATCCTCGTTGGTTGGGTTGCGCGGTGGCGCGAAACGTCAGCGCGCCGAGTGGACGTGTACGCACCTCTTCGGGGTTTACGTGGCGCTGAAAAACCACAGGGTTAGCCGGTCGCGCGGGGCGGTCCATGCTGCGGTTTTTAGGCAGTCTGTCGATCATTGTCCCGTTTCCTTTTCCAAAGCAGCCAAGAACAGCTTAGCCCGTTCGTCGGTGCGCGGTGCGCCCCAGTGTTTCTTGGCTTGGGCCAGCGTAAGGTTCACCCGGCACCCGGCATTATATCGCCCCAGCGCGTTGCGACTTAGCGTGTAGATACCGTCGCTTGCCAGACCAACCTTAAAATCCGCTGCGAGGCAGACGGCAGCGGTGCGCTGCTCTGCGGTGAGGTAATGGATAGCGTCGCCGTTTTGTTTGACCGCTGCGAGGCAGACGGCAGCGGTGCGCTGCTCCGGGGTGAGGTAGCTGATAGCGTAGCCGTTTTGCCTGACTTTTTCCACAGGTGTCATGTTCAATCTCCAGATATAATGGTGTCTCTGAACCTAACGGTTATCAGGTGTCAAGAAGGCTCCAGCGTACCGTCGCAGACGGGATTGAC
>JBOFBL010000485.1:0-16835 GCA_051645545.1 Casimicrobium sp.
CACTCAGCTGATCGGTAATATCCGCCGCTGAAATCCAGTTCGACGGATTTTGTTTGCCGCCGTCGACCGGAATCCAATAACCGCGCTGATTGGCTTTGTCCCAATGACCGTGACCCGCGTAATACACAAGCAGGTTGTCGCGCGCAGTAAGCGTGGTGCGCATTTTTGCGAGTTCACGAATGATGTCTTGTCGCGTGGCGTCAAAGAGCGTTTGCACTTTGAAGCCGTAGCGATTGCGGAGCACCGTTGCAATTGCGTTGGCATCGTGCCGCGGCGAATTGAGCGATTCCCATTCGCGATAGCGATTGTTGCCAATCACGAGCGCATGATAGTTGCCGAAATCCTGCGCACGCGCATCGACGGTCGGCGCTGGCAACACCGCTTCGCTCGCAATCACGAACGCCAGCAACGTGCGGCGCCCCTGGGCATCGGTGGCAACGATCTGCACCGGGGTGGTAGTTCCCTTGAGCGAAATGCGCGTTTTTGCAATGCCCTCAGCGTTAACCGCAACGGCTTGATCGTTCAATTGCACACTCGTCACACGCTCAGCCGAGGTAACGCGCGCCGCGACGTTGACTTCGGCGACATTGGCTGCGACGCGTACCGTGAGCAACCCGCGCATTGGTGTGACCGGTGCTTCAACGAGCTCAATGCGTGGCCCAGCGGTACTTTCTTGCGTCGCGCGACCGTCAATCGCGTTAAGCGCCGCGCGAGCGCGAGCCGCTTCATTCTGTGCACTTGCAAAGCGCTGCGTTTCGCGACGCAATTCACGCTCGGCCTCACTCACCGCGCGCTCGGCCTGCGCCACGCGCGGCACATTCACAGGCGTTGGCGGGATCGCGCGCAATTCGTTACGCAAACGCTGTACTTCCACATCTCGCTGCTGCATGCGACGCTTGAGTTCTTCGCTTTGCTGCTCAGAGCTTTTGCGTGCAGCGTCGAGTTCTTTTTTGAGTGTCTCGATTTCCTCTTCGCGAGCGCGCACATCGCGGGCGAATGCGAGCGGCTCATCAAGCTTCGCGGCACGACGATACAAATCGAGTGCGGTTTTTGGATCGGGCGCCGCGCCAACGTCACCCTTCTCGTATAAGCCAGCGAGCGCGGTGAGCGCAGCGACATGTCCCTTGTCCGCGGCCTTGCGATACCACGCCGAGGCAAGCGCCGGATCCGAAGCGCGACCGAGACCGTTGTCGTAGATACGACCGACGTAATACTGCGCCTGTATATCGCCCGCCTCGGCAAGGGGTTGCCACACTTTGAGCGATGTTGCATAGTTCGCCGCACTGGCTTCCGTGAAATAACCACCGCGAATTGCGCAATCGCTTGCACTCGTGCGCAGCGCCTGCGCGCGGCCAGTGGTTGAGTAACCGGCGCCGATACGCACCACGGCGCCAGGCACTTCGCAGTCCACCACTTCGAAACTATCGAGCTGCGCCGGTGGTAGCGTCGTTGCACATCCGCCGACGACCACAAGTGCAATCGCTGCACATTGACGAAAAGCATTAGTAAGCAGGTATGAGCGCGACATCATAAAAATAATTTCGTTTCACCAATGAAATGAATCACACGCTTACCGCGTTCGGTTCAAGCTATTTTGAGGGGTAGAAAAAGCCTCAAAAAAAACAGAATCAGCAATTTCATGCTTGTCCCAATTTAATTGGAGCATTTTTCAATAAATACTACTTATCGATAAATAAATAATATGTTCGCATGCCCCATTAATATTGGGCGATGGTCTACAGCGCTGGACTAGATCATTCGACCGCCGCGCATACGTGCTTTGCGCGTGGACAAGAGCTCGTTGGCAATCGCACCGAGCCCCTGCCTGGCGTGCGCATGCGTGATCGCGGTGGCGAGCG
Source organism: Casimicrobium sp. (assembly GCA_051645545.1). Taxonomy (GTDB): domain Bacteria; phylum Pseudomonadota; class Gammaproteobacteria; order Burkholderiales; family Casimicrobiaceae; genus Casimicrobium. Next base: position 1,860 of record JBOFBL010000485.1, read on the forward strand.
CGTCGGCCGCATCGGCCTGCGGTGTCGCCGCAAGTTTGAGCAAGCGCTTCACCATCTCTTGCACCTGCTCTTTCGCGGCCTTGCCATGACCGACGACCGCTTGCTTGACTTGTAATGCCGTGTATTCAAAGACCGCAACATCGCAAAGCACGGCGGCAGTAATCGCCGCGCCACGCGCCTGCCCGAGCAGAAGCGTCGATTGTGGATTGACGTTCACAAACACTTTTTCAACCGCAACGTCATCGGGTTTGTGATGCGCGATGATCGATTGAATATCGACCGCAATGGTGCGCAATCGCTCAGGCAGCGTTTCGTCGGCGTCCGAGCGAATGCAACCGCTTGCGACGTAGGAAAGCTTTGCGCCGACAATTTCGATGACACCAAAACCCGTGACCCGCAGGCCGGGGTCGATGCCAAGGATTAGGCGCGGGGCTACGCCCATGACGAGTGGCGCACGAAGAGCTCTGAGAAAAAGATTGGTTCAAATCCGTAGCGAGGACGATCAAGCGCAAGGCGAGCGGTGAGGCCGTGTGCTTTTGCACACAACGATCCGCTCAACGCGGCGATTGACCGCCGCAGTAGGATTTCAACCAATCTTAACGGCGGTGCCGGAAACCGCCACCATCATCATGCCATTGGTCTCGCCAAGCACTTCGTAATCGAAATCGATGCCGATGATGCCGTTGGCACCGAGCTCTTTCGCCGACTCGATCATGTCTTCGAGTGCCGCATCGCGCGCACTCTTGAGCGATCGCTCGTAACCGCCTGCGCGACCACCGACCACATCGCGCACAGAAGAAAACATATCGCGAAAAATATTCGCACCGATGATTGCTTCACCGTTGACGACGCCTAAATACTGATTGAACGCAATGCCATCAGGCGCAGTCGTTGCGAGGAAAAATCCATCACTCTTTTTCGAAAACCAGCCCATGTCGCGACTCCTAATTTAAACGTTGATGACTGCCGACGTATACACGTCTTGTACATCATCCAAGCCTTCGAGTGCGTCGAGGAGTTTCTGCATTTTCGCTGCGTCGTCGCCCGCGAACTCCACAGGGTTCATCGCGCGCATGGTCACTTCGCCATGTTCAGTGGCGAAGCCCGCTTTAGTCAAGGCTTCTTTCACATTCACGAAGTCGTAAGGGCCGGTGAATACCTCGATCGAACCATCGTCGTTGGTAACGATGTCTTCAGCCCCGGCTTCGAGTGCGGCGTCCATCAACGTCTCTTCATTGGTACCCGGTGCGAAGAGCAAGGTGCCGCAGTGTTTGAAAAGAAAAGCGACCGAGCCATCCGTACCCAAATTGCCACCGTATTTCGAAAACGCGTGACGCACTTCTGAGACAGTGCGCTGTTTGTTGTCAGTCAAACAATCGACGACCACCGCCGCTCCGCCAATGCCATAGCCTTCGTAGCGAACTTCTTCATAGTTCGCGCCTTCGAGCTCGCCGGCGCCGCGTTTAACGGCGCGCTCGACGGTGTCTTTCGTGAGGTTCGCACCATAGGCCTTGTCGACCGCGAGACGCAAGCGTGGATTGCCTTCCATGCTCGATCCGCCCATTTTTGCGGCGACCGTAATTTCTTTAATCAGGCGTGTCGCGATCTTGCCCTTCTTCGCGTCTTGCCGCCCTTTGCGGTGTTGAATATTTGCCCACGCGGAATGACCAGCCATATCTTTTTCTCTCGCGGCATGCGCCGCGTTTGCTTGGTTAAATCAGCTTGGCATTTTAGTTGGTCGAGGCAGCGCCGCGCGCCATGAGCTGGGAGAGCGTTTTTAAACGCAACTCCGCGTCGTTGATTTCTAAAAGCGTTTGCTTGAGCGCAGGCGGCATCTTGATGATTTCTGCGAGGCGCGAGCCGACCCAGGATGCGTCGTCAAGCTCGAAAGGCGGCGCGAATCGAGTTTCGCCCAAGGCTTCGACCACGGGTTTAAGTGCGGTGACAAGCGTTGCGTATTCTGTCGAGATCGGCGATTTCTCTTCGTTGGGAATCCAGCGCACGTCGGCGTGGTGCAACCCGTTGCTGCGCACGCGCGAACTCACGATTTCAAAACGCTGTTGACCGATGACATCGAGCACAAACAAATTCGGCTGTGGTGCGTCGAACGAAGCAATCGATACCGCAGTGCCAACCTTGGCAAAGCTCTGATTCGCACCGACTTCGTTGCCGGCATTCAAGGTGACGATACCGAACGAATCGCCGGTTGCAATGCAGTTTTTCGCCAACTCATAGTAGCGCTGTTCGAACACGCGAAGCGATAAACGGCCGCCAGGAAAAATGGTGGTCTGCAGTGGAAATAGCGCGAGCGATTCGGTTTTGGAGGCGCTCGTCGCCTTCTTACCTAAAAACGAAAAAATGATGAAACTCCGTGTCGTCTTCTTCTAGTGCTCAGCGCGCCGCGGGCGCAAAGAGCGTTGTATCTTGTTTCGGATGCTCGCGATCGTGACGCAGTACACGCCACGAGGAGCCCAGAAATTTTTCTATCGTATCTGCGATATATACACTGCGATGCTGTCCGCCCGTACAGCCGATCGCAACATGCACCCGCGCACGATTGTCTTTGGCGAATGCTGCAAGCGTCTGACCCAGATACTCGGTAATCGCGCCTACGAGTTTTTTGGTTTCGGGTTGCGTTTCGAGAAAATCAATAACGCCCTGATCGCGCCCGGTCAATTGGGCGAGCCCACTTACGTAATACGGATTGGGCAGGATACGCGCGTCGAATACAAGATCGGCATCCGCCGGAATGCCATGTCGATACGCGAAGGACGACACCACAACTAGTGGATTGCCATCGCTTTGTGTGAGTGAGCGCGCAAACTCGCGCACGCGCAATCGCAACACATGCGCGCTCGTCGCGCTGGTGTCGATATCGAAAGCATCTTCGGCCACGCTTCGAATGCGAGCGCGCTCTTCGGCAATGGCATCGAGCAGCGTGGTTTGATCGCTCGCAAACGGATGCTTGCGTCGTGTTTCAGCGAAGCGGCGCGTGAGCGTCGCGTCATCCGCATCCAGACGTAGCACGCGAATCAGAAGTTCAGGAAAGCGGTGCGCAAGCTCAGTCACTGCACTTAAAAACGAGTGCGTAAAACCGGCGTGCTGTGCATTCACGGAAATCGCCAGCTGCGGCGTCGGTGTTGTGAGCATGCTCTGTAGCGCATCGACCAAGAGCGTCGCCGGCAAGTTGTTCATCACCGAGAAACCAGAGTCTTCAAGCGCGCCAAGCGCTACGTTTTTCCCCGCACCAGAGACACCTAACACGAGCACGAGTTGCCTTAAGTCGGAGCCGGTCGGAACCGCCTCTTTCGCGAACGCGGCAATTGCATTCATGGATTGCTATCCATGAGTTTGGCTTGTCGTTCGATGAATTCGCGCGTGGGATCGATGCCGCGAAGATTGAGCACAAAATTGCGCACTGCCGTCTCCACGAGCACCGCGAGATTGCGTCCCGCAGCGACCGGAATCACCACTTTGCGAATCTTCACACCGAGCACTTCCTGATAGGTCGCATTCACGCTCATGCGATCAAGTCGCTTGAACTGCTCGTCGCTCAAATCTTCCAAATGCACAATAAGCTTAAGCGACTTACGCGGTCGCACCGCTGTTTCGCCGAACGTCGTTCGAATGTTCAAAATGCCGATGCCGCGTACTTCGAGAAAGTCGCGAAGCACTTCGGGACAGCGCCCTTCGATCAATTCCGGGGACACGCGATCGACTTCGACAATATCGTCGGCAATCAGGCCGTGGCCGCGGCTAATCAGTTCGAGCGCGAGCTCGCTTTTACCGATTGCGGAGGCGCCGGTAATCAGCACGCCCATTTCGAGCACGTCGAGAAACACGCCATGCAGCGTCGTGCTCGCCGCCAATACGCGAGACAAATAAAGACGCAACACGTCCACGACATGCGGACTTGGGTGCACGGAGGTCAATAGCGGCACATGCGCATCGTTGCATGGTGCAATCATGTACTCAGGCGCTGCGCCGATACCGCAGAGCAAAATCGCACCGACTTCGTCGACGAGCAGTTTGCTGAAGGTCGAGCGCTGCTCGCTGCCGCTCAATGTGTTGAGATATGCGATTTCCGCGGGTCCTACGACCTGAATGCGAAACGGGTGAATGAAGTTCATGTGCCCGACAAGACCCACATGCGCCTGCTGCGAGGTGTCGCGCGAGAGCGCGCGGGTGCCGCCATCGCGACCGGCGACCCAGTCCATACCGAGCCGCTCTTGGTTGTCGGCGATTAATTTAGTGATCTCGACGGTGCGCACGAATCTCGACTGCTTTACTTATTTGGCAAACAGTTGATAAACCGACTGCGAGTCGTTTGCTGCGGTCAGCGCTTCGCGAAAACTTTTGTTCGAGAAACGTTGCGCGAGTTCGGAAAGTATTTGCAAATGCGCGTCGGTGGCAGCCTCCGGCACCAACAACACGAACACATCGCGCACCGGCAAGCCGTCCGGCGCTTGAAATGCAATCGGTTCCTTCGGGCGTGCGAAATAACCGATTGAGCGTTCCAGACCACGAATGCGACCGTGCGGAATGGCGATGCCTTGCCCGAGACCAGTCGAGCCCAATTTCTCGCGCGCGAGCAGGCTGTCGATGGTGACCGTTGGCACCAAATCGTAGCGAAGCTCGGATTCGAGCGCGATGATTTCGAACAGCCGACGCTTATTCGCGGCATCGACATCGAGCAATACATTTTCCGGAGCAAGCAAATCGGCGAGAAGCGTCACGAGCGGTGGGCGTCGCCGGAACCGGCAACGCACGAAAAAACGTTTGAGGGCGAGATTGTAGCCCTCGCAACTGGCGACAGCGTGACAACAAAAAAGCGCGGCTAAACCGCGCTTTTTTGGGGTGATGCGAATGCGAGCTTTGCCTGCATTCGTTCACTCGCGCTCAGTTCAACTCGGTGCGCTTTCTCGCGAAACCTTCGTCGCGGTGCACTTGCAGCTTCTCTTTGTGTCGCACCACTTGGCGATCGAGGCGATCGGCGAGCTGATCGATGGCGGCGTAGAGATTTTCATCTTCGCAATGCGCATGAATATCGCGGCCACTGACATGCACATTCGCTTCCACTTTCTGTCGGAGTTTCTCCACAGACATGACGACGTTCACATCGATCACATGATCGAAGTGTCGGTTCACGCGATCGAGCTTCGAAACAACGTAAGTGCGAAGCGCGTCGGTGACTGCAACGTGGTGGCCGGTGATATGCAAATTCATGAAACTACCTCTACATAAAAAGTCGAGATGAATAAGAGTTGCCTCGCGTCGAATCGTCGAAGGGATCGGGCCTCGTTAACAGCATGCATACGATCAACGCTTACGCAGGTTGACCGGATCGATGCCTTGTTGTTCCCGATACTTCGCAACGGTTCGACGTGCGACGATGATGCCTTGCTCGCCCAACAATTCGGCGATGCGGCTATCGGAGAGTGGATTCTGCGTGTCCTCCTCGGAAATTAGGGTTTTGATCATGGCGCGAATGGCGGTTGAAGACGCAGCGCCGCCGGCATCGGTAGACACGTGGCTGCCGAAGAAGTATTTGAATTCGAAGGTGCCCCGGATCGAGGTGAGGTATTTCTGCGTGGTAACACGCGAGACGGTCGATTCGTGTAAACCCAAAGCGTCGGCCACTTCGCGCAACACGAGCGGCCGCATGGCGACTGCACCGTGATCGAAGAAAGCTTGTTGACGCTCCACAATTTCGTTGGCTACCCGAAGAATGGTATCGAACCTCTGTGCCACATTCTTAACCAACCAGCGGGCTTCTTGCAACTGATTTGATAGCGGGGTTGCCCGCCCTTCCTTCTGGCGCTGCAACATATCGGCGTAAACGCTGCTGACCGCGAGCTTGGGCACCACAGCCTGATTGAGATCCGCGATCCAGCGGCTCTTCGTGCGCCGCACAATTACGTCAGGTACCATTTGGATCGCAGCAATATCTGCAAACGCCGCACCAGGCCTTGGATTCAACGCCTGAACCACATCGAGCGCTTTACGCATGTTTTGCTCGCTCGCCCCAAATAATTTGCGCAATCGAACATGATCCCGTTGCGATAAAGCATCGAAACCTTCCTTCACCATGCGATACGCGAGCTGCGTGGTGTCGTTGGCTTTGAGCTCTTGCAACTGAATGAGAAGGCATTCGCGAAGGTCGCGCGCGCCCACACCCGCAGGCTCAAGCGATTGCAGTAATGAGAGCGCGTATTCCCAATCCTCGCGCAGCGCTTCGGCATCCATTTGCGCGAGCACGGCGGTCTCTTCGAGGGTGATGATGAGGAAACCATTGTCGTCGAGCGATTCGATCAGCACGCGAATGATCGCGTTGATCGCTTCGCCTTCGCGCAGCAGCGGCACTTGCTGCAACAGATGCTCTTGCAGGCTGATATTGCGGCTTTGCTGCCACTCGATGCCGTCATCGCCCTCGCCAGACGATGCATTCGCGCTGCCCCAGTCGTCGAGATCGAGCACTTCGCGCTCGGTTTCATCGCTCGCGTTCGCGTTGTCGAGTTCGGCGCTGAGTGTTTGTGCGATGTCGTCGGTGGGACTCGCTACTTCGACGACTGCATCTGCAGCGCCGTTAAGCAGCGTCTCGTTGACGTGGGCGTCGGCGACTGATGCAATTTCGTCGGCGATCACATGATCACTATCTAGCTTGGCATCGCCTTGAAGCATAAGTTCGGCAGCCGCCAGCGACTCGATACTGAGCTCGGGCGATTCGTCCGCGTCTTCCAGTTCAAGCAGCGGATTTTCTGCGATGGCCGTAGCAATCTCTTGTTGCAACTCAAGCGTTGAGAGTTGCAACAATCGAATCGACTGTTGCAGCTGTGGCGTCAGCGTTAAATGCTGCGCGAGTTTGAGTTGAAGACCCGTTTTCATCCGTCGATACTACAAGCGTCATGAACGAAACCGTCAAGACTTACAACCTGAAGTGTTCTCCTAAGTAAACCTTGCGCACCGATTCATTGCCGATAATCGCCTCGGGTGAGCCGTCGGCGAGCACGCGGCCTTCGCTGATGATGTAGGCGCGATCGCAAATACCGAGCGTTTCGCGCACGTTGTGATCGGTGATAAGCACACCAATACCGCGCTCGCGCAAAAAACGAACGATGCGCTGAATTTCGATCACGGCGATCGGATCGACACCGGCAAACGGCTCATCGAGCAGAATGAACCGTGGTCGCGACGCGAGCGCGCGCGCGATTTCCAAACGACGACGCTCGCCACCTGACAACGCGACCGAAGGCGTATCTTTCAAATGCGAAATCGAGAGATCTTCGAGCAGCGCTTGCAGCTCGTCGTCGATGACCGATTCGTCCTTCTCGCGAAGCTCCAGAATTGCACGCACGTTTTCGCCTGCGGTGAGTTTGCGAAAGATTGACGCTTCTTGCGGCAAGTACGATAAACCGCGTCGTGCGCGCTCGTGAATCGGCAAATGCGTGAGCTCGGTGCTATCGAGCTTGATCGCACCGCCATCTGCGGCGACGAGACCGACAATCATGTAGAAGCACGTCGTTTTTCCGGCGCCATTGGGGCCGAGCAAACCGACCACCTCACCGCTATCAACGGTGACAGAGACATCGTGAACGACGGTTCGGGCTTTGTAGCGCTTCTTAAGCGCAACGGCTGAAAGCTGGCTCATTGCGCTTCGGTGGATTGGGTTGAACAACGACTTGTTTCGGTGCTGCTTTGGGCGCGGCGGCAGGCGTTGCGCCTTCTGCTGCGGGCGCCGCAGGTTTGTCTTCTTTTTCGCGCGGCTGCAAGACGAAGGTCACGCCTTTACCGCTTGTTTTTTTGTCTTTGCTATCTCGCGCTTCGAAAGTGCCGGCCTGCGTGTTGTAGACGATAAAGTTCGCGCGCGTCTCGTCGTCACCGACAAAAAGAATCGCATTGCCGAGCAACTCAACGATGCCTTTGGCACTATCGTATTCGACGCGATCGGCCACACCTTGCGCCCAATTGCCGTTGTCGGTACGCTGCCGAAAACACACCGGCTTCGCAGTGAGCACAGCGAAGTACTGTTCTTCATCCGTCGTTCGAATGTCGGCGCGATCGGCTGTGATTTTGAGCGTGCCCTGGGTGACGAGCACGTTGCGGCTTAACTTGTAGACACCTTTGCCTTGATCGCCTTCGAAGTCGAGACTATTGATGTTGACCTTTTGTTTACGGTCGGCTTTCTCGGCGTGACCGGGCGAGGCAACACCAACAGCGACGATCAGCGCAATACACGCACTCGCGAACTTCTTGTTCATTATTTGTTCTCCTTCGGATTCAATTCCAAAGTGAATCCTTGCGTCGTTTTTCCAGTTTGGTTTTCGGCATCGATTTCAATGCCTTGCGTGGTGACGACGCGATCGCCGCTCACCGTGCGTGTGGTGTCTTTGGTCGTCGCGCGCTGCGTTTGCGGGAACACGGTGAGCGATTCACTTTCGTAGCGAATCGGATCGCGCCCATTAAATGCACCCTGCATTGCAATGACTTTGCCCGAGAAATCTGCCTGTTCAACGCCCTTCTTTTTCGGATCGTTGAACATGATGCCTTTGCTTGCCTGCACGTTAAGCGGCGCTTTGCCGTCAACGTTGCTTTGATATTTGGGCGCTTCAATCACGGTCGTGTTGTTCGATGGATAGTGCGTTGCGCGAACGCCAACGACTACCTGATCGACGCGTCCCGCTACTGACGTGCGCTCAATGGTGAATTGCTCCATGAAGTGATCGGGCGAACTCATTGTCGGCTTCGAGCGCTGCGTGGCGTCGGCGGCGACGCGCGCGTCGAGCCAATACGTAAGCGCCGCAAAAAACCCCACTGCAAGCAGCGGAAACAGCACAGTGAGTCGATCTTGTCGACGTCGCAAAACGAGAAAACTCATGCGCCTTCTCCTTTCATGTATTTGTCGAGCAAGCCTTCGAGTTTGCCTTGCACGCGAAGCACCGCTTCGATAAATTCGCGCACCGCGCCATGGCCGCCTTCGGCCTCCGAGAGCCAATGCGCACGTTGACGCACAGCAGCGGCGGCGTTGGGCACGCTCACCGCAATGCCCGCCAATTGCATCGCAGGCAGATCGAGCCAGTCGTCGCCGATGTAGGCCACATTCGCGGGCGCGAGTTGAAATGTTTCACAGAGCGCGAGAAACGCCTCGCCTTTTTTTCGCTGCCCGCTTTCCAAATGCACGCCGAGTTCGCGCGCACGACGCTCGACCGCGGCGCCGCCACGTGCAGTGAGAAACGCAATTTGCCAACCTGCCTGTTTTGCCATGGTGATACCGAACCCATCTGCGACCGAAAACGATTTGATTTCATCTTCGCCCGCGTAGTTCAGCCTTCCGTCCGTCAAAACGCCATCCACGTCGCAAACGAGTGCGCGCACATTCATCATGCGCTCGGCAACGGTGACGATGCGCGCCATGGCTACACCACTTTCGCACGAAGCAAATCGTGCATGTGAATCGCGCCAACGACTTCGCGCGTTTCGTTGATAACGACGAGTTGCGTTTTGCGCTTCTCTTCAAGCAACGAGACCGCTTCGACTGCGAGTTCGTCGGCGCCAATCGTCACCGGCGATTTGGTCATGAAATCGGCTACCTTCGCGCTCGAAAAGTCTTTCACCTGCGGCAGCGTGCGACGCAAATCACCATCGGTGTAGATGCCCGCCATCGTGTTGTCGGCATTCACAACGACCGTCATGCCCATGCCTTTGCCGGTAATTTCGAAGAGCGCCTGTTCGAGCGTTGCGGTCACTGGCACTTTCGGAATCGCCTCGCCCGTGCGCATCACGTCGCGCACATGGGTGATGAGTCTGCGACCGAGCGAGCCGCCAGGATGTGAGCGCGCGAAGTCTTCGGCGGTGAATCCACGCGCTTCGAGTAGCGCCATCGCAAGTGCATCGCCGAGCGCCATTGCAGCGGCTGTGCTCGCCGTCGGTGCGAGGCCAAGCGGACAGGCCTCTTCGCTAACCATCGCATCGAGTGCGATGTTCGCCTCTTTCGCGAGCGTGGAATTTTCGTTGCCGGTGATCGCGATTAACTTCGCGCCAACGCGTTTGATCGGTGTGAGTAAGAAATTAACTTCCGAGACTTCGCCCGAGTTCGAGAGCGCAATCACTACGTCTTCGGACGAAATCATGCCAAGATCGCCGTGACTTGCCTCCGCAGGATGCACAAAAAACGCAGCGGTGCCGGTCGAAGCTAAAGTCGCTGCAAGCTTGCGACCAACATGCCCGGATTTGCCGATGCCAGTGACGACAACACGCCCCTTGGCTTGCATGATCGTCGTCACAGCAGCGACAAATGCGTCGCCCACGCGGGCTTCGAGCGCAGCCACCGCCGCCGCTTCGGTGGCGATCACCGAGCGTGCGCGTCGTAGAACGGCGACGGAGTCAACTGCAAAATTCATGCAAGCCAGTATAGCGATTGCACGTCGAGACTGCGATTCACGCGCTAACTCAAGCGCACATCAGCACAATATACAAAACACCAATTTTATTAGGCGTTGAGGGTAATAATTGTTATTTTCAATAATATGATTTATAGCCTTTATGCCCCAATGAAATAATTATTACAGCAATTTTGTTGGAAAACGTTATGGCGTGCCATTTTCGAGGCTCGCTTGAAGCGTTTCTCGTTTTCTCTCGACGCGCACACGTACGAGATCCATGTGGTCGCGAATGCCGAATTGTTCATTGCTGTAATTGTTGGGAATATTCAGCCGTCCGACGGTGGCATCAAGTTCAGACAAACGCTGCGCCGCCGTTTCCAGCGCGTCGATCGAATCCGCGCCGCGGATCGCTTCATCGATGCGCTTCATTTCTTTGTAGTGCGTGTAGAGCTTGCGCTTCACGCGCATAGCGATGATCTTCGGAATCCAATCGGAGAGCGACACCAAAATCGCGAGCAAAGGAATTGCAAACACGATCGCGCGCGAAATGAAATTCGCAAATTTGAACGGCAAGTGGCGATAGAGAAACGGCACGCCTTCTTTCAACACGCGTTCGGCATCGGCAGAGTGCGGAAAATCCTGCTGCATCGCGAACGACGGGAATTCGTTCGGCTTCGAAATTGGATTTGAGACGCCGTGTAGCTTCTTCGCCGCACGCATCAGAAGAAACGTGATCGCAGGGTGTAAATCGTCGCGTGCAACAAGGCTCGTCGTCGTTGCAACGGTACGCACTGTTTGCGCGGGAATTTGATTGGGCACATCGATCACGCCACGCTCGACAATCACCGGGTTCACATAACCCAAGCGCCGCGAATACGCTTCCGAAAATTCGAGATCGGCCACCCGCAGCGACGTTTCGCGAAACAAGGTTTGCACGAGCGGTGCAGTTGCGTTAGCGACGACGAATATGGCATCGAGCGAACCTTCACGCAGTGCCGTCGCCGCTTCGTCGTTACTCGCCGCGACGAACTTCGCATTGTTGGCATCAATGCCATTTAAGCTGAGTAATGCACGCGCGAGCACTTGCGTGCCGCTACCTTCCGAGCCAATACCGATGCGCATGCCTTTGAGTTGCGCGATGTTAGTGATCGCGGGCAAGGTCGCCTGCGGACGATAAAACACGAACACGGGCTCATAGAAAAAACTGCCCAGCGATTCGAGCGAGCCTTCCTCCGCTTTGTCGCGATCGGCAAGACCGTTTTGCACAAAGGCGAGATCAGTTCCGCTTTTTTCATCTTGCAAGCGCTGAAGATTTTCAACGGCGCCTTTCGAAGGCACGAGTTTCAGCGTGATGCCCTCTTCGGCCAATGCGGCGGCATAGCGCTTTGCATACGCCTCGTAGGCACCACCCGCGCCGCCCGTGGACATCGTCACCGTGCTCGGCACCGCAGGCCGCGCGAATTTGAATGCGAGCGCCATTAATGCAATGACGACTGCCGCCATTGCAATGTACAGCCAACGACGTTCACTATCGAAGTTAATCGACATACGAGCAATCCTATTGAAATGCTGCAATCGAATCGCCATGAGCGAAATTATTCACTCGTACACGCGTTCGATTGAGCTCACAAAAACAAGAGGCCGACACGAAGTCGGCCTCCGCACTATAACAATCGGTCTCGTTTATTCGACCGAAAGTTCCACGCGCCGCGCCTCGGCAAGATCGCCGCTACCGGTGGTTTCTTCCGGTTTTTTCATCACGATGCGCGCGTCGTCGATGCCGGCTGCGCGCAAATCGTCGCGCACGCTCTTCGCGCGATCTTTCGCGAGCAACTCGTTTTGCGCTTTGTTGCCACGCGGATCGTGGAAGCCCGAGATCACCGCCTTCGCCGATGGCGTTGCTTTGAGATAGGTCACGATGCGTGCAACGCTGTCGCGACCCTTCTGATCCATTTCGGTATTCGCCGTCATGAAATAGATTTTCTCGGTCGGTGGCTTCGCAACCGCTGCGGGCGCTGGCGCGGGCGGCGCACTCACGACAATTTGATTGTCGATCGTCACGCTTGGTCCGTAAATGGATGCTGCCCATTCACCGCGCGCTTTTTTCTCCGCCTCGGTGGCGACCGTGCCAGTGAGCACGACTTTCGACGACGCGTTGGCGTTCACGGTGAGCTGATCGATCACATTGCCCGCACCGTACTTCGCAGTCGCAGCATCGACGATGGCTTTCTTCGTGGCCGCGTCTTTAACGACACCGGTCAACGTGATCTTGCCATCGGTGCCCCATGAAGCACTCGCCGCCGATGCAGCGGCCGCAGCAGGTGTAGACACCGATGCGCCGCAGCAACCCGCAACAGAGAGCCCATTGTTCTTCATCCAAAACCAAATCACGGCGATTGCAAGCAAGACCGCGATGATGAGATTCCAGAGATCGTAAGCGCGCCAGTTATCCGGCGATCGCACAGAAATTCGAGACATAGTCGTACTCCTTTTTCTGCTGCGCTTACGCGTCGCTGTTTTTCAAGCTGACGCCCGCAACGAGTTCGTCTTGCAATTTCTTCAATGCGGCCCACGAACCACTTGCGCACAGGCGCGACTGCTCGCACCAGCTCTCGGGATTGGCGAGCTTGAAGTTCGGACCGGCGGCATCGAGGATTTTCGAAATCGACGGAATGTCCATGTTCGCCAGTTGACCGAAGGTATGCACGCCGGCGTTGTGTAGCACTTCGTTGATCTTCGGGCCGATGCCTTCGATGATTTCGAAATTGTCATAGCCATTCGGGCTCTTCAACTTCGTGAAACCGTAACCGGCGGCTGCGGCGGCCAGCGACGCAGCACTTGGTGCTACGGGTGGTGGCGGGGGTGGAGGCGACACAGGGGGTGCGTAGCTCGACACATGAGCCGAACCACCGCTTGATCCGCCGCGTCGGAAGAATTTGTCGAACAGCCAGTTCAATAACCAGCCAAGAAGCAAACCAAAAAGAAACCAACCCAAGCAACAAGCCATGTTCCACTCCTCACGAAAAGCGAACTACACAATGGCTCCGCGCTTAATTCGACGTCGACAGTGATCTGCCTTTCTGACGCCCCCTCGCTTATAGGGTGTGAATGTCGTCGATTGAGTCGCAGACGTCAACTAGACGTTTATTGAACAAGCTGGGCAAAAGGCGTGAACAGCGACTGAAATGTGCGTGTTCTGCGCATTTTCAGAGTAATCTAGCAATTTTCGTCAATGCTCTTTTTTGTTGGGGCTTACTAAACTAAATAGTATTTATCAATAATTAAATTAAATGTAAATATCGCCCAATTAATTCAATTGATCGTCTTGATAGCTACTAGTCCAAAAACAGGGTAAGTGCTTGATTCAAGAAACGCCTTCCATGCTCGGTTGGCGTCACGCGCTGATGGTCGCGCGTGATGAAACCTTTGCGTTCGCATTCGTCGAGCGCTTTGCTCACGAGCGAGATCGCAAAGCCCGTGCGCTCCTCGAATTCACGAATCGCAAAACCATCGGTGAGTCTGAGCGCATTCAACATGAATTCGAAACCGACGTCGTTGCGCGCAACGATGCGTCGCTCGAACACCGCGTCGCCGTTCGCGGCGCGTTGCATGTATTCGCGCGGTTGCTTCACACGCTCTGTGCGCACGATGCGTGGCGGCTCTGTAGGTGAGCCTGGCATCGAAAGCTTTCCGTGCGCGCCCGCGCCGATACCGACGTAATCGCCGAATTTCCAGTAATTCAAATTGTGTTGGCACTCGCGGCCTGGCTTTGCGTAACCCGAGGTTTCGTAGTGAACATAACCCGCAGCTTCAATCATCTGCTCGACGCGCGTTTGCATTTCTGCGGCGAGATCGTGATCGGGTAGCGGTGGTGGTTTCTTTGCGAAGACCGTATTCGGTTCCATCGTCAATTGATAGAACGACAGATGCGGCGTTTCGAACGAGAGCGCCGTTTCAACATCACGTTCGCACTCGGTCATCGTCTGGGGCGCGCCACCAGTGTGAGACGCTGGTAGCGCGAACATCACATCGAGATTCACATTACCAATCGTCGAAAGGCCAATCTCAATTGCACGCCGCGCTTCGTTCGCGTCGTGCACTCGACCGAGCGCTTTCAAATGCGCATCGTTGAAACTTTGAATGCCGATTGAAAGTCGATTGATGCCCGCCGATTTGTAATCCGCAAATTTCTGTGCTTCGAACGTGCCCGGATTCGCCTCCAACGTAATCTCGGCAGTGGGCGAAAGCCTCGTGCGCGCACGCACTCCCGCGATGATTTCCCCGATCGCATCGGCGGAGAACAAACTCGGCGTACCGCCACCAAAAAACACCGTGTGAATCGTGCGCCCCCAAAAATTCGGCAGCTCCGATTCGAGGTCGCTCATCAATGCGTTGATGTACTCGCGTTCTTGCACTGCGCCCTCATGCGAATTGAAATCGCAATACGGACACTTGCGAATACACCACGGGATGTGGATGTAGAGCGAGAGCGGCGGGAGCGATGTGAATTGCGGAGCCAACATTTTTCACTTCACATTCACAGATTGTGGGAGCGCGCTTGCGCGCGAAAACTCATCGCCTATTCCGGAGCAGATAG
>JBOFBL010000486.1:0-3035 GCA_051645545.1 Casimicrobium sp.
TCGATCGCGTCGTGAAACAGCACGTTTCGCGAGTTGGCATCGTGTTCGCTCATTGCGTTCAGCGCCGACAAATATGTAGTGCGCCCCAAATCGCCAAGCAGCAGAAAACCATTCGATGCGTCGCTTGCCATCAATTTCGGCACATTGATGCCGCCGCCTTCAAGCAATCGCAACACAGTGACAAAGTGCGACGTGTTTTCGAGCGCGGGCGGCGCGTCCATCACGACGGCCGAGTGATTCTCGTCGTCGCTGACTCGGAAATAGCGGCGAAAACTGGCGTCTTCCGAGGCTGAAGCAATGGCCGACCACTTCGATTTAGGCAGGGCTTTGAGCCACGCAACGACCTCGTCAAGGCGGGCATCCTGACCCGGATCAGGCAAATCAATTCGTTTCATGAACTCAATGTCTCTCGTGCGGCGAGCGTTTTTCGATGAATCATCGACATCACTGTCGTCCGCCGCACGGAACGAAGCGCAAAGCTAATGCCTTGATTTGTCGGATAAACTTGCGATTTTAGCCCTCAGAAACTGACGCCTAGCGGCGTTCGGCGATTTTGACGTTCAAAGCCTATTCCCTGTTGACCCGATTTCCTGTCGCCCCGCTCGCCGTTGCGATCGCAACGCTTTTTCCTTGCGGCGTCTCGTTCGCGCAACTCACATCGAAGCCGCACGCGCCACTCGACGACTATCGTTGCGAAGATCCATCGATCATTCGTCCCGGCGCAGGTGCGCTCGCGCGCGCCGCAAATGCACCGGTGTCGCTGCTGCGTCCGATGAAGGGCACCAACGCGGAAAAAGAAACCACGACCATTACCGCAGAAGAATCAAGCGGCGAGACCGACAAATTCATCGAGGCAAAAGGCAAAGTCGAGATGCGCTCGCCGTCCCGCGAGTTGCTTACCGATTACTTCTACTACGACTTGCCGATCGATACCATTCGCGCAAAAGGCAATGTCTCGATTCGTTCTTGGCAAGACTTGGTGACTGGCCCCGAGCTCGAATACAAACGCGACACAGCCACTGGTTTTATGAAGTCGCCTAGCTTTGTGCTCGGTCTCTACAAAGGCCGCGGCAAAGCCGATGAATTGCTGTTTACCGGCGAAGATCAGTATCGCGTGATTCGCGGCACCTACTCCACCTGTGTCGATGCCAATCCGTGGTGGCGACTCGACGTCGGCACGCTCGATGTTAATGAGCTTACCGGGGTCGGCACCGCGAAAGACGCTCGCGTGTACATCGCGGGTGTGCCGGTCGGCTGGTTGCCACAGTTCACGTTTCCGCTCAAAAACGAGCGCAAGAGCGGTTTCCTTGCTCCGACGTACGCGACCAGCGAGGCGCGCGGTTTCGAATTGCAGTTGCCGTATTACTTAAATCTCGCACCGAATTACGATGCGACGATTACGCCGCGCGTCATGACCAAGCGCGGTGTCCTGCTCAACAATGAATTTCGCTATCTCGTCAACACGCCATTTGGCTTGGCCAGTGGCCAATGGATCGCCGAGTATTTGCCCAACGACCGCATCGCGAAGAGCACGCGTGACGCGCAAAATCTCAAACACACGCAGTTCTTCACACCGAACTTAACGCTCTCGCTTGCATTTAATCGCGTGTCGGATCCGCGCTATTTCATCGATTTGTCCGACTCCGTTGCGATCACTTCGATCACCACGTTGCCGCGCGAAGCAACGCTCACCTATCGAAATTTCGATTGGACGTTTACGGGGCGTGCGCAGAAATTTCAGACGCTGCAAGACGCGTTTTTTGCAGTGTCGCCCCCCTATGACCGGCTACCGCAGCTCACCGCCGAATCGCCCGTGTATCGGTTCGGCGAAAACAAACGACTTGAGTTGCAAACAACGAGCGAAGTCACACGTTTTCAGTATCCGAACTCGATCAATCCCTCTGCCTACCGCGCGTACAACTACACCTCGCTCGCCTATCGGTACG
This sequence comes from Casimicrobium sp., assembly GCA_051645545.1. GTDB lineage: Bacteria > Pseudomonadota > Gammaproteobacteria > Burkholderiales > Casimicrobiaceae > Casimicrobium. The sequence continues at coordinate 1,947 of JBOFBL010000486.1, forward strand.
CAACGCCCGGATACTTCTTCACCCCACGCGTGTCGCTGCACACCTCGCGCTATCAGATCATCGGCGACTTCGACGATGTGGGTGACACCACGCGTGTGGCGCCGATTGCTAGCATCGACGGTGGCCTTTTCTTCGATCGCGATGCGACGCTTTTCGGGCAAGCATTTCGCCAGACGCTTGAACCGCGCGCGATGCTTACCTACATTCCGTTTCGCAAGCAGTCGCAAATCCCCCTGTTCGACACCGCGCTCGCCGATTTCAATTACTTGCAGCTCTTCAATGAAAATCGCTACGTCGGTCAAGACCGGATTGGCGACACGTCGCAGCTCTCGATTGGCGTCACGTCGCGTCTCTTCGATGCGCAGTCGCAGAAAGAGAGATTGCGTTTCTCGATTGGCAATCGCGTGTATTTCCGTCCGCAACGAGTAACGCTACCCGGCGAGACACCGCGCCAACAAAATGCAACGGATGTGTTGATCTCTGCTCAGGGACGCGTCACCGATAATCTCTATCTCGAAGCCAATACGCAATACAACACCGACGAAGGACGCAACGAACGATTGTCGTTTGGCATGCGCTATTCGCCCGATCGCGCAAGAACGCTCAACCTAAATTACCGCTCGATCCGCGCGCTGCCGACGCTGCAAACGTCGATCAAAGTGCAACAAATCGATGCCTCCGCGCAGTGGCCGATTTACAGAAATCTCTATGGCGTGGGTCGCGTCAATTACTCGCTTGCGGATCGGCGTTTGACCGAAGGCGTGGTCGGCGTTGAATACGACGGATGTTGCTATGTCGTTCGTGCAGTAGCGCAGCGCCTCGCAACGTCGTCGACGACGGCCACCACGACGTTTTTCCTGCAACTCGAGCTAAACGGCCTCGCACGAATCGGTTCGAACCCGCTTGACGTGCTCAAACGGAACATTCCGGGCTATTCCGTACTCTATGAAAACCCAACGCGTCGCCGCGTAGATAATTCTGATACGCCGACCTTCACGCCCTGGAATCCAAACTAAGGCTGGGTCGCAACCTTTGCGCGCTTTTTGAAATGCTTATGAAACACACTTTGATCGCCACCGCCAGTGCCGC
>JBOFBL010000487.1:0-1786 GCA_051645545.1 Casimicrobium sp.
GCCACCCCGCTCCTACAAACTGCGTCGCGCTTCATTCGCTACTCTTCCGCAATGGCTTTCTTCCGACCAACTATCTTGAGTTTGTCTGTCATATCAAGCACCGTCTTCACGCTAGAGCCCATACGCATCAAGCGCGCGAGCGTCTCGGGCGAAAGCCGTTGCACATCGTCAAACCAGGTCGACGACAACTCAATCAATTCGTGCATTTGTTTCATGCGACCTTGCGCATACGTGTCCGCGTTGTTCGCCGGTGTTTCGAGCAGCGCAGCGCGCAACATCGATAGTGTCGGATCAATCTCGCGACGACGACGCTCTTCGGCGAGACTCTTGAAAATTTCCCACACGTCTTGCGGCGCTTCGAAATACTCTTTGCGGTCGCCCGTGTTGTGGCGCAACTTCACGAGCCGCCAACTTTGCAACTCTTTCAACCCGATGCTCACGTTCGAGCGTGAAAACTCCAGTGCGTCCGCGATCTCGTCGGCGTTGAGCGGCTTTTCCGAGACGAAGATCAGCGCATAAATCTGGCCCACCGTGCGATTGATGCCCCAGCGCGACCCCATCTCGCCAAAGTGAGCGACGAATTGAGCGGTGAGCGGAGAAAGATTGTTCATACTGCACCCGTTTCTACTGACATCGCGACATAAGCATTTGATTTACATCAAGCTTGCGATCCAGTAAGTGCAATATATACCGAATATTTCGAATATTCAACAATTACTGAAAACTAAAGAAACCAGCATCTTCTATTAGCACAATCGCCCAATTAAATCGGGCAGCAGAGGGTATTTTTGTATTTATCGTTATTAGTAAATAAAAACTCTTAGCCCCAATAAAATCGTCTTTTTTGACAATGCGTTGCTACTAGGTCGCAGCATTTTTCCTAGAGGAGCAAACTCAGCGCGATGCCCCACATCACAACCGCGATCATCGCGTCGAGCACACGCCACGCGCTAGGCTTAGCGAACGCGGGGGCGAGCAGACGCGCACCGTACGCGAGCGAGAAAAACCACACAAAACTCGCGCTCACCGCGCCGATAGCGAACAGCCATCGCAGATCGCCTTCGAACTGCGCGGAGAGCGATCCCATCAGGACGACGGTGTCGAGATAGCAATGCGGATTGAGATACGTGAACGCGAGACACGCGAGGATCGTCTTTTTGAGACTCGTCGGCGCGACCTGACCGCCGTTAATCGATAAGCCCTCGCTGCCGGGTCGCCATGCGCGCTTCGCCGCGAAAAAACCGTAGACGAACAAAAACGCCGCGCCACCGTATTTAGCGATTGACAACAGCACGGGGTTTTGTCGCACGAGCGTGCCGAGCCCTGCGACCCCGAGCGAAACCAGGAACGCATCGGAGAGCGAGCACATCAAGGCAACGACAAACACATGTTCACGCTTGATGCCCTGTCGCAGCACAAAAGCGTTTTGCGCACCGATCGCAATGATGAGCGCAGCACAGGTGACAAAGCCTTGGACAAACACAGTTGCGGACATGATGACCTCTTTCTTGGGGGCAATGTAGGTCAGTACGCTGCATAATTCCAGCTAATCTTTCTAACGCTACTTAAGAAAAATTAATGCAGATCGACTCTCGTCAACTCGCCGCATTTGCCGCCGTGCTCCGCGAAGGCAGCTTCGAGGGTGCCGCGCGCGCCCTCTTCGTCACTCCGTCGGCGATTAGCCAACGCATCAAGCAACTCGAAGATCGGTTGGGTCGGGTGTTGATCCAGCGCGGCTCGCCTTGTATCGCGACGACTGCGGGCCAGGCCTTGCAGCGCCACGCGC
>JBOFBL010000488.1:0-11209 GCA_051645545.1 Casimicrobium sp.
AAACCATTGGCAACGAACGCGTGACCTATTCCACCGACTTTTGGGATAAACATAAGGTCATTGGTTTATCGATCGTCGCGCCTGCGAGCGCGAGCGTGCTCGCAGGCGCGTCTGCGGGGCAAAGCGCGGATGACAAAGCAAACATCGCGGCATTGCAAAAGCGGCTTGACGATCGCTGTGTGAAAGCGATTGAGACGAGCGGGCAATCGGCAAACGTCGCGCAATGGAAGAAAACTGCAACACAACAAAGTGCGGGGCGCTTTGCGTTCGAATATGCGCAAAACGATGGCAAGTTCGCATGCACCGCGTGCGACGATACGGATCCGAATGGCAATTGCGGAACGATTGGCGTGATCTTGAGTTTCGCGCCATCACAAGGCGAGGTGAAAAAATTGCCTGCCGAATTCGATCGCAAATGCGTGAGCTCGCTACAACACCGATTGAAAGATCAAAGCGACAAAAAATTCATCGATCACGAATTGGTGAAGCGAATTTCGGTGACCGAGCAACACACCGATACGCGCTGGGCGTATTTCATGAACGTCGATGGCGGCGAATATCGTTGCGTGATTCGCAAGAGCGATTGGAATTATTCGCTGGATCGTAAGCGCGGCAGCGACTGGACGGGAATCGTTGGCGGGAAGATGTATTAACCATGCGCGCCGTTTCCATTTCAAGCGGTATCGCGGCCGCGCTTGCGCTCTCGCACGCGATGTGGGTGCCGCCCGCGTGGTCGCAATCGGATCGTTGCGAACCCAATCGTGGCGGTCGCGATGAGATGCAATGCGTTCATCGCAATGGCCATTGCATACAGCTTGCCATCGATGGTGAAACTACCAAACGGCTCACCGATCCGGCCACCATCGCGCGCCTGAAATCGCTCAACATCTATCGCGGAGTCTGTTGGCGGTTGGAGCAACCGGTATCGACCAATTTCCGCTTGTTCGCGCGCGACGGCGGCTTACGTCCTGAATTCGTTGGCGCGATCGAACAAGTGTCGGTGCAGCTTTATGCGATTGAAGATTTCGATCCAAAACTCGATAGCCGACTCGAACCGTTAAGCGATGTTGACACCGAGGCGGACGGCTATCGCAATGGGACGTGGCAGATGCGCAGCAAGCATCCGCTGAAAAGCGGTGAGTATGTCGCGATCGTGCGCATCAACGGTGCGTCGAATTGGGATTCGCAAGGCGTTTTGCTACGCATTGATGCGGCTCGCACGCCAATACCTGCGCAGCCAGGGCAAAAGTAGTATTAGACGCGTCGGTAAACTAAGTATTATGGTCGATTCGCGAAGCGAGCAAGTAGACGCTGATGATGAATACTTTAGCCTGTATAGGCGCGCCAAAAGAGCACCTTGTGGCTATTAGGCGATCCTTTCGCAGCCAGCGGCTGTTTGTAACGATGATTGCAAGCTCTCTCGCTGCACCTCTTTTCGCCGCAACACTCCAAGCCTCACCCGACCTTCGCGCGAAGGCGGACACCTGGGTACTCGATCAATTCGCGGCGAAGTCCACCGTGCCGTTGCTCGTGCAGTTGCCCGAACAGGCGGATTTAGCGCGCGCTGCTGAAATCGCGGATAAGACCGAGCGTGGTCGTTTCGTTTATGAAACGCTTCGCCAACACGCCGAAGCGTCGCAGGGCGATCTTCGTCGCTGGCTTGGTGAGCGAGGCGTTGTGCATCGTCCGTTTTGGATTGCAAACATGATTCTGGTGCAGGCCGATGCGGCGACCGCAGAAGCGTTGTCGATGCGCAGCGATGTGTCGCGGCTATCGGCGAATCCGACTGTGCAGTTCAACGTGCCCGTCGATGAAATAGCCGCAATCAAACCTGGTGATGCGACAAGCGCGATCAATACGATTAGTGCGATTGAGACAGGCATCAGCAAGATCCGCGCGAATGAACTGTGGGCATTGGGCTATACCGGTCAGAACATCGTCATCGGCGGTCAAGACACGGGCTATCAATGGGATCATCCCGCATTAAAAGGTAAGTACCGCGGCTGGAATGGCACAGCAGCGAACCATAACTACAACTGGCACGATGCAATTCATTCGGGTGGCGGCGTTTGTGGTGCCGACGCTTTGGCACCGTGCGACGACGGCAGCCACGGTACGCACACGATGGGCACGATGGTAGGCGACGATGGTGTGGGTAATCAAATCGGCGTTGCCCCCGGTGCGAAGTGGATCGGCTGTCGCAACATGGATCAAGGCTTCGGTACACCGGCGACTTACGCGGAGTGTTTTCAATGGTTCATCGCACCGACCGATCTCGCGGGTAACAATGCGGATCCTTCAAAAGCGCCGCACGTGATCAACAATTCTTGGGGGTGTCCACCATTCGAGGGTTGTACTGACGTTAACGTATTGAAGACGGTTGTGGAGAACGTTCAGGCCGCTGGCATCCTTGTCGTGGTGAGTGCCGGGAACTCGGGGCCAGCGTGCGGCTCGATCGACGATCCTGCTGCAATTTATGACGCATCGTTTACGGTGGGCGCGACGAGCGGTTTATCTGGCACCGACGCACTTGCAAGTTTTTCAAGTCGTGGGCCAGTAACCGTTGACAGCTCTGGCCGAATGAAACCGGACATCGCTGCGCCCGGCGTGTCCGTGCGATCCAGCGTGCCAAGCAACGCCTACGTTGCAAAAAGCGGCACGTCCATGGCTGGCCCTCATGTGGCGGGGGCCGCGGCGTTACTCATGTCAGCGCATCCATCAATCGTAGGCGCGCCCGACGCGATCAAGCGCGCACTGAAACGCAATGCGGTGCGGCGCGCGGACGCAGCCAATTGCGGCAACCCGGCCACCACGGTTCCGGACAACGCATACGGTTGGGGGCGCATCGATGTGAAAGCTGCGCATGATGGCGTGCCTGGGGCGACACTCAATGTCGATCAGAGCGCACCGACGCAGCGTTATCACGGCGGCACTGACGGGTTACTAATTGCGCGCTACCTTGCAGGCTTCACGGGAGATGCGCTAACCAGCGGCGCGCTTTCGGTCAACGCGACTCTCACCGATCCGATCGCAGTGAATACGCGACTCGATGCGATACGCCCAGCACTCGACGTCGATGGCGACGGACAGTATCGCTTCGCGACCGACGGTTTACTGATACTGCGCTATCTCCTGGAGCTGCGCGGCAGCTCGCTCGTCGCGGGTACGGGCGTGAGTGGCGCGCCGCGAAGCAGTGCGCCGGATATTGAGGCTTACATTCAGCTCTTGATGCCGTAGGCGATGCTGATTCAGCGGCGGCGATCGCGCCTTCACCGCAGGTCACATTTGCTGGGCTCAAAGCGGCACATTCATCCCGCATCGCTTATTCAAGTAATCGCGAATGAGCGGCCACGTGTTGCGATTGGCTGCTGATAAATTGATGCCGTTTGTGACTGCGCTGCCTTTGAGTCCAAGCATCGCGCGAAGAAAAATCAATCCGTCACTCTCGGCGCGCACTTGGCCGTCGCCGTCAACGTCGTAGCTCAGCGCACGAGGCTCCGCGACCGAGTTGGGGAAATTCAACATCGATCGAATAATGGCGAGGCCGTCGGTTGTCGCGCGGATCGTTGCATCAACATCTATGTTGGCGCGACAAGGCGGTGAGTTCGCGGGACCGCCGGCCAGATTGCCCAAACCACGGAGTGAATCACCACCGCCGAGTTGCCTTGAGAGCGTTGAGCGCGGCGCGAAGAGCGCGCCTGTGTCGGCATCGACGAACCAGGTGGTGATCTTGTTCCCACTACTTGCCGGATTTTCGCCGACCAAGAGAATTTTGCTGTCGCTCGTGTAAGACAGCAGGTCGGAGAAAAGGCTGTTCGGACCGCTGTAAACGCCGACGAGCGAAAGAGAGAATCCCGCGCTTTCGTTAATCCTCAGAATGCCCACTTCGCTTGCGCCGGGTCTACCTACTGCGTAGAACCGACCGTCGGGGGAGAGCGCGCCGGAATAGGCACCGGCGAGCGGAGAGAGAACCGAACCGGGGGGCCATGTGTAATTTCCAGTGAGTGTGCCCGTGTTATCGGCAGCCGAGACCCTGATCTCGCCGAGCAGCGTAGTCACGCTATAGACGCGCCCGGACGCATCGGCATCGAGTCCCCAGGTGTACGTGTTGGCGACGCCGTCAATCAAACCAGTGAGCGCGCCCGTGGTTTGATTCACTCGGTAGCCGGTTCGCGTTGCTGCGTAAAAAAAATCGCCTGATCGGCTAAATGTTGACGACGCTGAAGGCGAGAAAGCTGTGAACGGTGCACCGGGCGCAAGCGTCGCCGACGAGCCCGTGATCGCGTAGCTCAAGACGACCATTGCAAGCGACGACGAACCGTTCTCGGTCACAACGAGAACACTTCCGGTCGGGTTGATCTTCACGGTCGATGGAATACCGAGCGTTGTCGGCAACGAAATCGGACTAAAAGGCAGCTCGGTTAATGCGCCAGTTGCAGTGTTAACGGCGTAACCATGCACCTTGCGATTCGCTCGATTGAGCACATAGATGCGGTTGTTAAAGCGATCGACGGCGAGCGACTCTCTCGGACCAATCGATTCCAGATAACCCGTCTCGTCGATCACCAAGGGCGTTAATCCGGGAATCGGCGTGAGCGCGCCAGCGACCTCGTCGAGCGTGAAGCCACGAACGCGCAGACCATCACTACCATCGACGACGACATAGACAAGCCCCGCGTGCGCTGGCGCGACCGATGAAATGAGCGTCACAAGCGCAACGAACGCGGCGAGCACAAGACTGCCGAGCACGGCGCAACCCCTGCGTCGCGATGACGAAAGACGCGTTTCGATCAATGTAGCGGTACCACTCATCACAAGAATTCCTTTGGTGAACCCACTAGTCTAGCGAGCGCAGCGCTTCGCTCCGCTCATAGGAGAAATCTGCGTGCGTGCCTTCAACGATTTTTTTAAGGATGTACATGCCAACGTATCTTCAAACGTGACTTGATGCTTGTTGGATTCATTCAGTTTGCCCCGTTGCCGAAGCGCTACCTTCGTCTTAACGCGCTCTCAATAGCAAGCAGGAAGCGCATACAGCAATTTAATTTAATGCACGAATTAAATGGGTCGATGTAATTATTTAGTAATTTTTCGATAATTATAAAAATAAGCTTTATTGCCCAATTAAATTGGACAATCGTCTTAGGTGTTGATTGTCCAACCAAACCCGCGCTCACCGTGTGAATCCGATTCATTGACATCGAAACTCATCAATTCAATCGTCGCTTTACGCGGCCGCCGAACCCCTCTAATCGAACCATCAAAAAAAGAGGATCGTTTATGCGAAGCACCACGAAGAGATTCGGCATCACATTCGCCATCGGTGTGGCGTTCCCTGCTATCGCAATGAGCTTCGCACAAGATTTGTAGTCGTCGAAGCCGATCATTTACGTGGCGCCCTTTCCTGCGGGCGGAACGACAGATACTTTGGTACGTTTGATCTCGCAGAAATTGGGACTCGCGCTCGGCACAGTAATCGTCGTTGAAAACCGCGCAGAGGCGGGCGGCAACATCGGCTCTGATTTCGTGGCGAAGGCTGCGCCCGATGGCTACACGATTTGGGGCGGCACGATCAGCTCTCGCGCGATCAACGCGACGCTGTATCCGAAATTGCCGTACGACCCACCCAAATCGTTTGCCCCGATTACCTTGACCGGAACGAATGCAAGCGTGTTGGTGGTGGCCTCGGCGAGTCCGTATCAAAACGCTAGCTTTAGTCGCATAATGCGCACGGGACTTCGCTCGAAGTCCGTCACAAGGGAGGACGACCATGCGTAGTGTGTTTCTCGAATTGACGTTACGAAAGTATGCGGCAGCATTTGTTTTGTCTGCGATTGGGTTGACCGCTAGCGCAGTTAGCGCGCAAATCGTGACGTACCGCGCGAAGATGGATGGCGTCGCCGAATCGCCGCCGAACTCATCGGAAGGCTTCGGTAGTGCACGTGCGATTTTCAATGTGTCGACAAACACGATGCGACTCATCGTGAACTTTTCGGGGCTAACCGGCAACACGACGATCGCGCATATTCATTGCTGCACAACAACGCCGATCACGGGTACAGCGGGTGTTGCAACGCCGACACCGAGCTTCCCGGGCTTTCCGGACGGTGTGACCTCTGGTACCTACGATCGTACCTTCGACATGACGTCAACCAGTTCTTACAACGCCGCATTCGTTACCAACAATGGTGGCACTGCAGCAAGTGCCGCGCTCGCACTCGCCAACGGTGTTGCTAGCGGACGGGCGTATTTCAATTTGCATTCGACTACGTTTTCAGGTGGTGAAATACGTGGTTTTCTTGAGCTTGAACCTTCGCTCGATGTTGACGTGAGCGGCACCGGCTCGCAATACCATTCGTTAACCGATGGCCTCATCATGCTTCGCTACATGTTAAGCGTCACCGGTGCACCGCTTGTGAACGGTGCGCTCGGCTCAACCGCAACGCGCACCGATCCGGACCAGATAAAGACGTTTCTCGACGCCACAAGGCTCGCGTACGACATCGATGGCAACAGCAATGTCGATGCTGCCACCGACGGCGTACTAATCGTGCGCTATTTGATGGGAATCAGAGGCGATGCGCTCGTCGAAGGTGCGTTGGGCCCTCGCGCAACTCGCACCTTACCCGATGACATTGCGAACTACATTCTCACGCTAACGCCGTAGCATTGTTTCGTGTGTAGTAGTCGTTAGTACCGCGCCAATCCGCGACGGTCATAAACACGCACGCGATCGCCGGGGCGCACGTCGACGTTTGCGGATTGCTCAAGCGAAATCACCTGACCGTTTTCCAGGCGCACACGCACGACGCTGTATTGCGCGGTACCGCCGCTGCGTTGATTGCGCTCGATCTCATTGCCGATGATCGCGCCTAGCACGGCACCGCCAACGGTCGCTGCATCGCGTGCGCGACGCGAGCCGCCCGCTTGATGCCCCACAACACCGCCAACAACACCTCCCATGACAGCGCCAGCACCACTGGTACCGCTCGCACCGCCACCAGCATATTGCACATCTTCTACCGTGCCGTATTCGAGCGAGCGATAACCCGCAGGCATGCCTTGCGCATCGTTGGGTCCGTAGTTCACGCCACCGCCGTAGCTTGGGCTACCGCTATAGCGCGGCTGCGGATCGTAGTTTGCCGTACGCGGCCGGTTGGATTCACACGCGGCGAGCGTGAGCATGGACACTAAGGCAACGGCAACAACGCCGACGCGTTTGCCACGGTAAAAACGATTTGTATTCATTGAGTTTGCTCCTAATCGATGTCGCTCGCAAATGATTTACTTTGACGCAGCCAATGACTGCGGGTTCGCAATCATTCACCGCAAACAAAAACTTTGCAAGCAATGCACGATTAACGTGCGAACTCAATCAGTCGAATACACAAAATAGAAGATGTTGCGATCATTTTTTGTCGCTAAACAGTGACGTCTAGTCATTGAATACTGCGATGGTGCGCTGCGCCGCGTAAACTCGACGGCAGTTTCTTCAAGCTCGCGCGATGCGCTCTTTCATGTCGTTCTCCGAACTCGGGCTGTCCCCAGCGTTGCTACGCGCCCTCGCCGCGATGGCGCACGACCAGCCGACAGCGATTCAATTAGCAACGATTCCACCCGCACTTGTAGGGCGGGATATTCTCGGTACCGCGCAAACCGGATCAGGCAAAACGCTCGCGTTCGCACTGCCGATCGTGCAGCGACTTGCAAGCGCAGCGACGGAAAGCAGCGTGAAAAAACGCGCCACAAAAGCACTCGTGCTCATGCCGACGCGTGAGCTCGCCACACAGGTTGGCGAGACGATTCGCGAACTGGTGAGCGCATTGCCGCATGGGCCACAGGTCGCGAGCGCATTGCGAGTGAGCGTATTTTTTGGCGGCGTATCGATCAATCCGCAAATGATCGGCCTGCGCGGTGGCACTGATATCGTCGTCGCCACGCCCGGTCGATTGCTCGACTTAATCGATCACAATGCGCTCTCCATCAGTGCGTTGCAGATGCTCGTACTCGACGAAGCGGATCGCTTGCTCGATCTCGGATTCGCTCACGAGTTAAATCGGATTACTTCCATGCTGCCCGCGACGCGGCAGAGTCTCTTTTTCTCAGCAACCTTTCCGTCTGCCGTTGAAAAACTCGCGACAACAATGCTGCGCGATCCCGTGCATGTGGCGATCGCCATCGAACCCGAAACCGCACCTGACATTCATCAACAAGCCATCGCTGTAGATCTTGCTAAACGCACGCAACTGCTTCGGCATTTGATTGACGCGAATCGATGGACGCGTGTACTCGTATTTGTTGCAACAAAACACGCGAGCGAAATCGTTGCCGAGAAGCTGCGCAAAGTCCGCATCAACGCCGAGCCGTTTCACGGTGAACTCAGTCAGGGCAAACGCACGCAGGTGCTCGCGGATTTCAAAGCGTCTCGGCTGCGTGTCGTTGTTGCCACCGACGTCGCCGCACGCGGGCTGGACATCGTCGAGCTACCCGTGGTCGTGAACTACGATTTGCCGCGCGCAGCTATCGATTACACGCACCGCATTGGAAGAACTGCCCGAGCAGGTAAGAGCGGCGTCGCGATCAGCTTCGTCAGCGCCGAAAACTCGGCTCACTTTCGATTGATTCAAAAACGACAGCAACTCAATGTGGCGCTCGAAACGATTGAAGGTTTCGAACCAGAAATCACTACGGAAATTCCGTCATCATCGACTGGCGGCATCAAAGGCAAACGACCAAACAAGAAAGACAAATTGCGAGCAGCCGCGAAAAGTTAGCGTGTCGCTTTCTGCAATGCCGCCACGGTCGTGGAGTAAACCTCCGCTTCGTCAAGTGTGTCCAGCGCAATTTCAACCGCTGGCCGCAAGGTTTCATTGTTGCCGCGAATTCGGTTACGCCACACCTTCATCGGGAAAGCCAGCACATTCCCACTCGGCAAGAACATGCGCCAGCCGTCGATGTAAACCGCATCCGCGCTTGTCGTTTCACCAACATGCAGTGCACCCGGCACTTTGAGAACCGTATCCGCAAAATCTAGGCAAGCGCTAAAACACTGAGCATCAGTCAGCAGCGCAATCTTTCCCGAAAACTCACGCAGTTTGCCGCCACGCGAGGCGACATCAGCGCGAGTTACACGCGGACCGCCCACCTGTTCGACCCAAGGGCGCTTTGCTTCGATTGCAGCGCGCATATCACTGACCAGCGCACTCGCCCAGTTTGCATCACGACTATCTTTGCCGTAAATGCGCACTGTCTCGTCGTAGCGCTCAGTCAGTGCTTTGAGCGCGGCCGGCGTTGCTCGCCATTGCGCAAAGGTGCGCGGCAGTTGGTCGAGATTGGCGATATCGTATTCAAGCCCGCCCGTGGCTGCTTCAAAAATACGCTCGCCAATAGCGCTGTTGCCGCCACCATTGCCTCGCACATCGAAAACGATTGCTTCGAATTGTCTAAGCGTTTTTAGCTTTGCAAGAAGTGCTTCGAGCGCGGCCACTTGTTCGGGCGAGGGTGAAAAATTTCCCGCACGAATCCAAAGAACACCGTTCTGTATTTGGTACGAATTTTCTCTCTTGCGGGACTCACGCATTTGCGGCGCTATAAACCAACCGAAATACTGCTCGCCGTTGATTGCTTGATAGCTTATCGGCAGCTCGATTCTGTTGTTGTCGTTGAGCTGAAACTCGCATTTGCTTAACGCAGTGCCTTTCAGACGCAAGTGAAGGAGATCACTCCCCGCGAAAACACCGTTCGCATGCTCGCTACGCCAATTCATGAATGGCAACACACGCTCGCGAAAAATCATCTCTAGCTGCTGCCCATCGCATGCAAGCAGTCGCGCACCCAGCGGCGGCAAAGCACTCGGCCAATTTGGTGCGACAGCAACGACGCGATAGACGCCTTTGTCGTTGTTCACTAGCCATCCATTGACATACATCGGTGTACTGTCATTACGAAGATTGTCGGAATATGAAAAATGCTGATCCTTAAATCCACCCACATAGAAGCGCGTCACTGCGAGCATGCCGTCGTAGCTGTCCAATCGAGGCACTAACTTGAGCGCCTCGCGATAACCCGATTCCGCCCATTTCAGAAATTCCGGGTTCTGCTCGTCAATCGCGCCCGGATGCGCGTCGATCACGAAACGATACGTCGCTTCCAAATCACTCCGCGCGAGTTTTTGCCAGTCTTCAGCGGAGCGCGTTACGCGGGTGACACATCCCGCAAAAATGCACACAGCAAGTACCGCGACAAGAAGGGCACCAAGATTCGATTTACGCATCGCGAGCCTCGATCAACTCGATTTTGTAGCCATCCGGATCCTGCACGAAAGCGATTACCGTTGTTCCACCCTTCACAGGCCCTGCTTCGCGCGTGACGTTACCGCCTGCGGCTCTAACGGCTTCGCACGCCGCCGCTGCGTTCGGCACGGCGATTGCAACGTGTCCGAAACCGGCGCCGATGTCGTAACTCGACACGCCGTAGTTGTAGGTGAGTTCGAGCACGGCGCCACTCGATTCGTCGCCATAACCCACGAAGGCGAGTGAGTATTTCTGCTCGGGTCGATCGGTGGTACGCAGAAGCTGCATGCCCATCACGCGGGTGTAGAAATCGATGGCACGTTGTAGATCGCCAACGCGCAGCATGGTGTGAAGAATTCGCATGAGTCTCTCTATTGAGTGAGGCGAAGATGCCGCCCGGTGCCAGTGAGTTTAAAGCCTGCGCTTTCGTAGAGCGACACGGCATTTGCGTTGCCTTCCACAACAACGAGCGCGACTTGTGGCGCATTTCGTACGGTGAACGCCCAATGAAGCGCGGCGCTGAGCAAACGGCGACCGATACCTTGACGACGCATGTCGTCGGTAACGACAAGGTAATCGATGTGCGCTTCGGTCTGGCCGGGTTCGAAGCTCGCGTGCACGCAACCGAGCAAACGTTCGTCGCGCCAAAGCGCGAGGGTGATCGCTTGGTCCGATGGCGGCGCTTCGAAATCTTCGCGCGTGAGATAGCCGTTCGGAAATGCTTCCTGGGTGAGCGCGACAATGGCGTTGATCATGTGCGGTTGGGGCGGCAACACGTCCAGCGACGGTTCAAATTTCGCATCGCTCACTTGCACCTGATACACATGATTGACTTTGAGCGACACAAAACCGCGCGACGCGAGCCAGGCGATCGCGCGCTCGTGCGTTGTCTCGACGTACGCATCCCAAAGCTTCGC
>JBOFBL010000489.1:0-4389 GCA_051645545.1 Casimicrobium sp.
GCGCCCATCACCATGAGCGCGAACATCACCATCGCACAAAAAACGGGATTCTTGATCGCAACGCGAGTCATCCACATGAGCTTGTCTCCAGTCGATCGCGTTTAAGATTTGTTGGGTGCAGGTGCGGGCGCAGGCGTTACCGCAGCCGGCGTGGTTGCCGCGGGCGGCACAGCAGCCCCAGGCATCGCAACCACTTGCCCTTCGCGCGGCTCAGCGCCGCGCAATAACAATACCTGTGAGTTTGCCGCAAGACCAGAGTCGATAGCCACTTGCTCACTGCTCGAATCGGTGTCAACGATTTTTACGCGGACGCGCGCTGTTTTCCCGTCTTGCACCGCCCACAGGTAGTTACCGGCACCGTCGCTTCTAACCGCGACACGCGGCACCGCGACCGCCACCGATTTTTGACTCAACGCAAGTTGTCCCGAAAGAAACGCGCCTGCGGGAATGGGTGAACCGACTGGCAATGCAAATCGTGTTTCGATCGTGCGCGCGCCCGCGCTCGCGTTGGGCACCACGCGCACAAGTTTCGCTTCGACCTTTGCACTGCCACTCGATGTCTCGGTTTGGAACGCGGCAAGTTGCCCAATCTTCAATTCGGGCGCGCGCTCCGCTGGGATTTGCACGACCACTTCCAGCGAATTAGGGTCGATGATTTGGAACACCTGCATTTCGCCACTAATTCGCTCGCCAGGTTCGATGCTGCGCTTGGCGATCACGCCAGTAATGGGTGAGGTGAGTGCGGTTTCTGCAAGTTGAGTTTTCGCCATCGTGAGTTGCGATTGCGCGGTTTCGAGCGACGTGCGCGCGGCGACGTAATTGCTCTCCACCGTGTCGAGTGCGGCCTTCGAAATAAATCCTCGATCGGCCAGCGAGCGCTGTTGATTGCGTGCGGATTCGGCAACCGTCAGCGCGGCCTGCGCTTGCCGTACAGCGGCCTCGCGCTCGCCAATGCGAAGGCGCAAATCATCGCTATCGACACGTGCGAGTAGCTCGCCTTGTTTCACCGAGTCGCCCGCGCGTTTGCTCATTTGCGTGGCAACGCCAGCGTGTCGCGAACGCACCATGGCTTGTTTTGCTGCCTCGACGCTGCCAGAAATTTGCAGCGTCTGCGCAATGGTGGTTGGCGCTGCCTTGGTGACATCGAGCGCAGAGAGTGCAAGCGGAACTTCGGCTTTCTTTTCGTCCTTTTTCGCGCCGTCTTTGTTCATCGACGTCGATTTCGACATCGCAACATAGCCACCGCCGCCTGCGCACGCGAGCACGATAGCGCCCGCGATGATCCACCATTTATTCATTTTCGTCCTCATGCTTCATGTAGACCCGCGTACCGGCGATCAAACAATGCTTACTTACACATTGGCGCAAGCTTATCGATTGGTTCCCCGACTAACGAGGGTAGTGCGACGAATCGGTGAATCCCGAGCGCGAATTACAGGTAGTCTACTTATGGCCTACCCTGAAAAATTACGATTTTATTGGGCAATAGCGTGTTAAATGCTTATTATCAATAAATTACGTAAATTTCCTGAACACCCAAATCAATTGGGCTTAAATTGACAAAGCTCGAAGTGTGGAAATTGTTTCACGCAATCGTACCTCGTCCTTGAAATTTGGAGCAGGTAGCTCCAAATTTGAGCACAGCAAACGCTATAATTTAAGGTTCCCCATTTACCCGTCCGGACGTTCGACTGAGCGAAACAACCGCGAAGCAACACGTTCAGGGCGACTCGCGCGGTTGACCGGCCGCACGAACACGCAAGACAGACCACGGAGTCGATCAGATGGCCAAAGCGAAACCGAAAACCGCTGCAAAAACGACAAAAGCCGCAGCAAAGTCTTCTGTGAAATCGAAACCCGCAGCAAAGTCCGCCGGAAAGACAGCGAAGCCCGCCCCAAAGGCCAAGGCAAAGCCGGTCGCCAAACCGGCTGCGAAAAAACCTGCGCCAAAGACGAAAGTCACTGCTAAACCCGCGACGACAGCAAAGAAAAAACCTGTCGCCAAGGTGAGCAAGCCCGCCGCGAAGACGGTGGCTAAGCCTGCCTCAAAAGTAGCAGCAAAAAAGCCGGTCGCCACAAGTAATAAGGCCACTGTGAAAGAAAAAGCTAAAGCTGAAACTAAACCAGTTAATTCGAAAAAACCGGAAATTAAGGCAATAGACGCGAAAGTTTCTGCAAAAACCGCAAAGCCGGATGCAAAGGTTGACCCGAAAGCGCTCGCCGCGGCCGCGAAAACAACCAAAACTCGTAAAGACGACGCAAAACCGAAAAAAGACGACGAGGCCGTGATTGAGGTGCCCGCTGCTGACGCAGTGCCCGAAAAAATTGCGATCAATCCCCTAACGGGTAAGCCAAAAACGCGCAAGCAATTGCTGCTTGAGAAAAAACAGCAAGCGCTGCTCGCTGCACTCGCGCCATTGCCAACGGTCGATGCGGAAACGCGCCGTCTGCGCCTGAAGCACCTCATCAGCCTCGGTAAAGACCGTGGTTACTTGACGTACGCCGAGATCAACGATCACTTGCCGGACGACTTGGTCGATGCCGAAGCGATCGAGAGCGTAGTCGGCATGATCACCGACATGGGCATCAAAGTTTTCGATGAAGCCCCAGCTGCCGAAGAACTCATCATTCAGGAAACCGCGAGCGCCGTTACCGACGACGTTGCCGAAGAAGCCGAACAAGCAATTTCGCAACTCGACAACGAATTTGGCCGCACCACCGACCCCGTGCGCATGTACATGCGCGAAATGGGTACGGTCGAACTTCTAACGCGCGAAGGCGAAATCGAAATCGCCAAACGCATCGAAGACGGTCTCAAGCACATGGTGCAAGCGATCTCGGCATGCCCGATGACGATTGCCGAAATCCTCGAGCTCGCCACGAAGATCGAGAAAGAAGAAGTGCCCGTTGACGACATCGTCGACGGTCTCGCCGGCCTTGCCGAGCCTGAGCCTGCCGGCCCCGTGTCTGCAGCTGACGGCGACGAAGAAGGCGACGAAGACGAAGAAGTCGAAGAGGAAGACGAGGAAGCGACCGCCGCTATTTCGGCCGAGCTTCTTGCTCAACTCAAATCGATGTCGATGGAGAAATTTGCAACGATTCGCAAGAATCACGCGAAGATCATTGCGCACATCGAAAAAGGCGAATACAAGAACGAGGCTTACAGTAAAGCTCAGAAGAAAATCACCGACGAGATGATGGAAATTCGCTTCGCCGCGAAGATCGTCGAACAGCTTTGTGATTCGGTACGCACGAAGGTCGAAAAAGTGCGTGGCCACGAGCGCAAGCTGCAAGAGCTGCTCGTCTTCAAATGCCACATGCCGCGCGAATACTTCATCAAGATGTTCCCGGAAAAAGCGATGGATCTGAAATGGATCGACAAAGAAATCGCTGCGGGCAAACCGTACAGCGACGCACTGTTCAAGAATCGCCAAGCGCTCGTTGAGCGTCAGGAAGCCTTGATCGATTTGCAAAAAATGCTTGGGCTGCCGCTCACCGACTTTAAAGACATCTACAAACAGATGGCTTCGGGCGAGGCGAAAGCACGCAAGGCAAAGAAAGAAATGACCGAGGCGAACTTGCGTCTCGTGATCTCGATTGCGAAGAAATACACCAACCGCGGTTTGCAATTCTTGGATCTCATCCAGGAAGGCAACATCGGCTTGATGAAAGCGGTCGATAAATTCGAATTCCGCCGTGGCTTTAAGTTTTCGACGTACGCAACGTGGTGGATTCGTCAGGCAATCACGCGCTCGATCGCCGATCAGGCGCGCACCATTCGTATCCCCGTGCACATGATCGAAACGATCAACAAGATGAACCGCATCTCGCGTCAAATCTTGCAAGAAACGGGTATCGAACCCGATGCACCGACGCTCGCGGCACGCATGGAAATGCCCGAAGACAAAGTGCGCAAGATCATGAAGATCAGCAAAGAGCCGATCTCCATGGAAACGCCGATCGGTGACGACGACGACAGCCATTTGGGCGACTTCATCGAAGACACCAATACGTTGACGCCGATCGACGCCGCCGTGCAAGATAGCCTGCGCGACTTGTGTAAGGAA
The DNA here is from genome assembly GCA_051645545.1 of Casimicrobium sp. GTDB lineage: Bacteria > Pseudomonadota > Gammaproteobacteria > Burkholderiales > Casimicrobiaceae > Casimicrobium. Next base: position 4,068 of record JBOFBL010000489.1, read on the forward strand.
GTGCTCGACACGTTGACACCGCGTGAAGCCAAAGTGCTGCGTATGCGATTCGGTATCGAGATGAACACCGACCACACGCTTGAAGAAGTTGGCAAGCAGTTCGACGTCACGCGCGAGCGGATTCGTCAGATCGAAGCCAAGGCGTTGCGGAAGCTGCGTCATCCGAGCCGTGCTGAACGACTTAAGGGCTTTGTGACTGAGGCGTAAGCAGTAAACTTACGTTGTTCGAAAAGCGCGTCTTCGGGCGCGTTTTTTGTTTCGTTTGCGGTTTCAGGCGAGGCGTTCGGCGAGGAAGTGTGCGAATGCACATGACGAGTCGAAC
>JBOFBL010000490.1:0-1307 GCA_051645545.1 Casimicrobium sp.
TCAATAAATCGCGGCGCACGGCTTGTTCAACGAACTTCGATAGATCGCCCTTACGCATCCCATGCTGCGCGAGATACATACGCAAGTCCACATCGGCCTCTGCCGAGACTTTGAGCGACCAGCGCGTGAGTTGTGTTTCCGGGGCGGGTTGCTGCAGCGTGTTCATAGTGAGAAAGCGATGTTGAGTAGCAATGGAACGATGGACGCACTTAAGCAAAACGTCATTTTACGCTTAAGCGTCTAAATGCACAAGCGGTTAGACGTTTGTATCGAGCCATTGAACGCCTAGCGTCGCGCTAACGTAAGACTTCGACGAAGCAATCCCAGATTAATGGGTAAACCTTGCGTTTGACCGCTAGTTTTTGCACGGATATCGCAACCACCCCCAAAGGCAAGACCGAGCTCGTCGAGTTGGAGCTCAAGTATCGACGGTTGCGTGTGCTGCCACCCATTGGCAAACAAAAGCGCTACCCACCGCTTGATCTCACAGTGCTACATGCGACAGAACGTGCCAAAGCAAATACACCGCCCGAGGGACGCGCCGCCATCGACTGGAAACTGATCACCGATTTGCCGATTGATACGCCAGCTCAGGCCGTCGAGAAGCTGCGCTGGTACGCCCTGCGCTGGAAGATCGAGGTGTTCCACAAAGTGCTCAAATCCGGCTGCAAAGTAGAAGAAGCCAAACTGCGTAGTGCGCAACGCTTGACCAATCTGATCGCACTGCAATGCATACTGGCGTGGCGCATCTTCTGGCTCACGATGGTGAACCGTGCGATGCCTGAGGCATCTGCGACATTCGTGTTTACGGTAGAAGAAATTGCGATCTTCGAAGCGCTGGTTCGCGACAAGAAACGCAGCAACCCTATCGAGCCGAACACAGCACGCTGTCGTCTCATGCAGCTTGGTGGCTATCTGGCACGAACCAGAGATCCACCACCGGGCAACACGGTGATTTGGCGTGGCCTGCAACGCCTGCACGACATCGCTCTGGGATTCACTCTCAAGGAACGACTTGTGGGTAATTGAAAGTTTGACCGGACGCTTACCATGTTGCCGCACAAACGCGTACTTCACGGCAACTCGCGCGCAAAGTACGCCGCCGCCTTTTTTAAGATGTCGCGCTCCTCGGTCACACGGGCTAGCTCGCGCTTAAGCCGCTCGACTTCACTTTGCTGCACCAGCGGCTTTCTACCCGAGCCATTGAAGACAGTCTGCTCGTCACCGGCCTTCTCTTCGAGCTCAGCGGCCCACTTGTAGAGCTGATTGCGACGTATCCCCAACTCCAGCGCGATCTGCGTGCCGGG
>JBOFBL010000491.1:0-10118 GCA_051645545.1 Casimicrobium sp.
GCGCGCTCGGTGCCATGCTCGCGGGTCACTTTGTATTGCTCTGGTGTTAATTGAGCGCGCCACTCGGCGTCGCTTTTTTCGATCTTGTCCATCGCTCAACCCATTTCTTTGAGTGACTGATCGGCCAGACGGTACCACGCCTTGTGCAAGTCCTGCGTGTGCTTCGGCGCGAGCCGGCCTTCTTTCACCACCGCCTCGTAAAGCTCACGAGCTTCGCGCGCGCGACCACGATCCTGGAGATACTGCGCGTAGCGACAGCGTGCGACCGGTCCGTTGGCAGAGGCGACCGCTTTCTTGAACGCGTCGTCCGCGCCCTCGGCGTTCTGCTGCGCAAGCGCGAACGCATAGCCTAAATCGTCGTCGGGATGACGCGCGTCCTCGCGAATCGCGAACAATCGCTCATACGCACTCGCGGCATCTTGCCAATGCTCGGCAAGTAAATGCGTCGAGGCGAGTCCGCGTACGAAATGAATATCGTTCGCATAGGCGCCACTCGCAGCTTCTTTGTAATGATCGATTGCCTCGCCATAGCGGCCTGCATCCGAGAGTGCCGCCGCGAGCTTCGCGCGATTGCCCGCGGTCGGCGAGCGCTCGAATTCTTTCTGTGTTTCGCGAATTGCCCGATTGGGATCGATCGCGCCTTCTACGGCACGAATCACTTTGCGACCGCCCTTCGAATAGCGCATATCGGGCAGATATTCCATGAAGAAATAAATCGCGCTGCCGATCAGCGGGAACGAAAGCAAAATCATCAACCAATAATAGTGGCGCCCGGTTCGCAACACGTGAACCGCAAAGAAAATGGCAATGGCAAGATGTAGTCCACCGGCGATGTAGGGCATAGCGACGCGCTAGAAATGGCTGTAGGAGTGGTTTTACCTCGACGCGCTGCGGCCTGACAACATTGATCGACGTCTGCGGTGAAAAATTGAAGAAATCTAAGCTGCAGCGACCTCGACGCGACAATCGTAGAACGTCGCGCCGCCGCCAAGATCCGTGAGCGCCTGGCTCGTGAGATCGTTCACAAAACCTTCCGCGCCGGGATGATTTCGCCAGTGCCCCCAGAGAATGGTCGCCACACCTTGGCGCGTGTCGTCGGTGATCATCGCTGCGAGTTTCATTTCACCACGCGCGTTCCACACTCGTACGCGCTCGCCGTCGCGCAAGCTGCGTGCGTGCGCGTCCGCGGGATGCAATTGAATCGTCGGTGCTCCGTGCGGTTTCGCGAGTTCTTCGACGTTCGCGAAGGTTGAGTTCATGAAGTTACGTGCGGGCGGCGTGTTGAGTGCGAGTGGAAACTGTGCAGTAAGCGCTTCGTCGTCATACTCGTGAGGCGACGTGTACCTTGGCAAAGGATCGAAACCGCGCTTCGCGAGCGTCTCAGAATAGAACTCGCATTTGCCGGAGGGCGTTCCGAAGTCGCCGTTGATGAATGGTGTAATGAAACCGTCTTTCTTTGGGTAGCTGAGCCGCAAGAAGCCATCGCGTTCAAGCGCTTCGAACGTTTGCCCCGCAAGCGTTTTGTGTAACCAATCGAAGGCGTTGCGAATCATCGACTCGTCGCTCTCATCGAAACACGGATTGGTGAGATTCATGGCTTTCGCGAGACGACGGAAGAGTTCCGTGTTCGCAAGACTTTCGCCGAGTGGATCGATGGCGCGGCGATTGAGCGTGATGTCATAGTGACCATACGCACGATGAATGTCGTCGTGCTCAGGTTGGGTGGTTGCGGGCAACACGATGTCGGCGTAGCGCGCGGTGTCGGTGATGAAGATGTCGTGTACGACCGTGAACAAATCTTCGCGCGCGAGACCGGCAAGCACTTTGTTGCCGTCGGGCGCGACGGCGGCTGGGTTGGAGTTGTAAACGAACATCGCCTTGATCGGTCGATTCGTGCCCTCTCCCTTGAGGGGGGAGGGTGCCCTTGAGAGTTGCGATACCGCTTGCCCCCTCTCCCGTCGCTCCGCGACACCCTCCCCCACGAGGGGGGAGGGGATACACAAAGCATCGCCAAGTGCACTCATATTCACCACACGCGGTAACTCACCCTTCGCATTGCGTGGCATCAAATCCGGCCGTTCGAGATACGCCGCATTGATCGGAAACGCACCGGAGGTCGAAAGCAACAAGCCACCACTCGCCTCTGTCCACGCGCCCGTGAGCGCTGGCAAGCAGGCGACCGTGCGCACCGCCATGCCACCACCGCCGTGACGCTGCATGCCGTAGTTCAAACGAATCGCGGCCTTCTTCGTGCTGCCGTACGCGCGGGCGAGCGCTTCGATTTCATTTGCATCGATACCGCAAATCTGCGATGCACGCTCGGGTGCCCATTCACGAACGCGCTCTTTCAATTCAGCGAAACCCAATGCGTGTTTCGCGATGTATTCGTGATCGAGTAAGTCATCGCGAATCAAGATATGCATCATCGCGAGTGCGAGCGCCGCGTCCGTTCCGGGCTTGATCGCGAGCCATTGATGACATTTTTCTGCGGAAAGCGAGCGATAAGGATCGATCGCAATCAACTTCGCGCCGCGACGTTTCGCTTCCTGGCAGCGACTCCATAAATGCAAGTTCGATGTGATCGGGTTCGTGCCCCACAGAATGATGAGCTCTGAATGCGCGAAGGCTTCGACGTCCGTTCCGAGACGAGAGCCGAGCGTCATTTGCAAACCCGCTGCACCCGCGCTTGAGCAAATCGTGCGATCGAGTTGCGAAGCGCCGATTGCGTGGAAGAAGCGACGATCCATCGAGCTGTATTGCAAGATCCCCATGTTGCCCGCGTAGCTGTACGGCAGGATCGCTTCGGCGCCGTGCTCTGCGATGATCGATTTGAATGTCGATGCAATTGTCGCGAGTGCTTCGTCCCACGTGATCGGTGCGAACTTGCCTTCGCCTTTTTTTCCGATGCGTTTCATGGGTGTCGTAATGCGCGTCGAGTGATACGTGCGCAGCGGATACTTCGCGACTTTCGTGCACAGCACGCCTGCCGTCACGCTATGCGTCGATGAACCTTTCACTTCGATCAGCTTGCCATTCGCGACGTGATACTCGAGCGCGCAGGTGTCGGGGCAATCGTGCGGGCATGCGCCTTTCACGATTTTCACTTCTGATTCGCTCGCGGGTTGCACAGATGACATGGGGCTTCTTTGTGTTGCAAATGCTCAAAAATTAGGCATTTTGTCCGTACCAGCTTTGCTGTTCATTGCCGAATTTAATTGGGCAATAAAATAAAAAACACTATTAATTGATAATTAACAATTATTGCCTGATCGCCCAATTAATTTGGGCGTTAAAGAACAATGCTGGAACCGTGAGTTACTAGTATTTCAATCCGCATTTTGCGCTCGCGTCACCGTTCGAGCGAACGAAATAGTGTGGCCGTTTTCGTTCGCGGTGGCGCTCACATCGAGCTTCATCTTCGCTTCGATCTCGGGATCGTGATCGAACGCGGTGTCGCCGCCGTGATTCGACAAGCTCATCATGAGCGGCGAGTCTGCGGGCAGCGCCGTACCGATCGACTGAAAATCGAAGAGCTTCGTGTCCGCCAAATGCGACGGCACGATGTTCTGCAAACTGCGAAACATCGTTTCGATGCGGCCTGGAAATTTTTTGTCCCACTCTTCGAGCATGCGACCAACGACCGCGCGCTGCAGATTCGGTTGCGAGCCGCAAAGATTGCACGGGATGATCGGAAACTCACGTTCGGCTGCGTACTTCACGATGTCCTTCTCGCGCACATACGCGAGCGGTCGAATCACAACGTGCTCGCCGTTGTCGGAGACGAGCTTCGGTGGCATCGCTTTCAATTTGCCGCCGTAGAACATGTTCAGGAAAAACGTTTCGAGAATGTCATCACGATGATGACCGAGCGCAATCTTCGTGCAACCGAGTTGTTTCGCAGTCGTGTAGAGAATGCCGCGCCGCAAACGCGAGCAGAGCGAACACATCGTCTTGCCTTCTTCGAGCACGCGTTTCACGATCGAATACGTATCTTGCTCAACGATCTTGAACGGCACACCGGTCTTCGCAAGATACTCGGGCAGCACGTGCTCCGGAAAATCCGGTTGCTTCTGATCGAGATTGACCGCGACTAACTCGAAGTTCACCGGTGCCACCACCTGCAAAGCTTGCAGCATGTCGAGCATCGTGTAGCTGTCTTTGCCGCCCGAGAGGCAGACCATGATGCGATCGCCTTCTTCGATCATGCCGAAATCGGTGACGGCGGCGCCGACGATATTTCGTAAGCGCTTACCTTCGCGCGAAAGCGAAAACGGCAAGGTGCGCGGTTTGCGCCCGATCGCGTTCGCGGTCTGCGGTTCCGTTTCGTGCGTTTCCGCGATTGCTAAATTGGCATGATCCATGCGACTATTTTAGGGAAACACTGACTAAGTGGCTGCGAGGGCGCATTGCGTCGTTGTTGTCGCGCTCGTGTACAAAACGTACACGTCGCACAACAACGCCTCGCACTGCATCCCTCTCGCCGACTTATTCAGCGTTTCCCCAACGCCGAGCTACGCGCTATTCCGCGCGGCAGGTGCATTCAGGAGTCACGTATGCGCCCACTTATTTTTTTGTTCTGGTTCGCGCTCGCAACGAGTGCGTTCGCTCAAGTCCAAACCCTAACCACCGAACCACCGATTGTGGAGAAGAAAACCGCAGCGCCGGGCGAAGCGGTCATCGAAAAAGCGCTCACCGGTCTGGTCAAACTCAAAGCGCTTGCCTCTCCGAAAGCGCGCAGCAATGCCACACTCGGCAACGAGCGCGAAGGCAGCGGCATTTTGATTTCGCCACGGCTCGTGCTCACCATTGGTTATCTCGTGATCGAGGCCGATGAAGTTGAAGTGATCGATCACAAAGATCGAAAACTGCCCGGTAAAGTGGTGGGTTTCGATCACGAGACGGGCTTCGGTCTCGTGCGCCTGTTCGCGCCCGCGCAAGGCGAACCCATTGCACTCGGCGACGCAGCAAATGTGAAAGAAAAAGACGCGGTACTCGCCGCGGGCGCGCGCGGCAATGTCGCGCCCGCCTACGTCGTCTCGCGTCGCGAATTCACCGGCGGCTGGGAATATTTACTCGATCAAGCGATTTTCACCTCACCTCCGATTCAAGATTGGGGTGGCGCCGCATTGATCGAATCGTCGGGCAAATTGGTCGGCGTCGGCTCGCTCTTCGTGCGCGACGTCAGCGGCAAGGGGGCGGGCATTCCCGGCAATATGTTTGTGCCCGTCGATATCTTGCGCCCCATTCTCGATGACTTGATTGCCAATGGGCAGCGCAAAGGCAAGCAGCGTCCGTGGCTTGGCGTGACGACCTTCGACGACGAAGACGGCGTCAACGTCGGGCGACTGTCACCCGACGGCCCCGGCGATCGCGCAGGCCTTGAGCGCGGCGACATCATCGCGGCCGTTGCCAACACTTCGGTGAAGACGCTTGCCGAGTTCTATCGCGCCGTGTGGGCGCTGGGCGAAGCCGGTGTGTCGATTCCGATGACGATCAAGCGCGGCAAACAGGAACTCACGGTGAACGTGAAATCCGTTGAGCGTGCGAGTTACTTTACGAAAGCGACGAATTACTGATTCTTCGATTGGGCGATCGTCGATAATCGAGCGCTGAACTAGTCTTTTTGTTGGGGGCTCGTGTGGCTTTCAGTTTCGCTCACGCGAGACGTCGATCGCGTGCGTTTGCGATGCTTTCGGCGTTGTCAGCGCTTGTTTCGGCATCGTCATACAGCACAAACGCAACGGCACAATCGCTGCCGCTACCGAGCATTCAAATCGGCGGCTTTGATGCGGGCTCGCCGAGCGGCGGCTGCACTGCACCTGCGGCGAACCTGAACGGTCTTGCCAACGGCAACGCAAATCACTCGGATAGCTTCGCCATGCTTGTCAATGGCGCACTCGTCTACACCTGGGAGGAAGGCGAGCGAATGGATTGGGTGCCCGTTGGTGGGGGTGCGTTTTCCGGTTACTCCGTGAACGGCACCTTGGGCGCGATCGCAGCCAATTCAACGATTACTGCACGAATCGTGACCTACGGCGGCGCAAACGCAAGTGCAACGAACCCTACGACAGGACAATTGCCGGTGTTCGTCTCGGAGATCAGTTGGAATTGCTCAACGGGCGCACAAGTAGGCGCGGTCGTGAATCGGGATTTGCGAACAGCCCAAGCGGTTCCAACTTTAACAAGTACTTGGCTAGGGATTCTTTTTGTATTGCTCGCTTACATCGGGCGGAAGGCAATTCGCCTCCAACTGAGGAGGCGCTTCGATCGGGTTCGCTAAAGTTTTCGAGAGACCAACGCGCTCGGCTTCCTTACATGCATCGACGAATTCCGAGTGAGCTTGCAATAGGCTCGCCTCAGGTTGATCTTTCCACCATGCAAGCCGCGCACGCACTCGTCCAAGCTCTAGCGCGAAGGTGCTAGCTTCCGCGCCGAAGCTGCGCGCAAACAAGCCCCAATTGACTTTGTACCGCACGTATTCGGCCAACAGCAAATCGGGTGGCACGGCAATATTTGCGCCCAATCGGGCGAAGCCAAGGAAACTGAACGATTTCCCGTGTGAATGCGTGAGTCGAGCGAGACTTTCAACCCACCCTGCCGCGATTGGGCCAAACCGCGTTCGATATCCCATTGAGAGTGCAAGATCGTTGGTGCCCACATAGATCGTATCCACATGGGGCAACGCAATCACGCGATCAGCGTCGTCGAGAATGTCTTTGTGCTCTATCATCAATACGATCTTGGCTCGATTGCGTACTTGCGAAACAATCGCTTCGGCTTCGCTGTAGCGCCGAATCATGGGGACCATGAGGCAGCGTACTCCCTGATCTAGTAAGCGCTCGATCTCATCGCGCAAATACTCGCCGGGCGCATTGCAGCGAGCGAACAACCGAGCGTGTCCAACTATCGACGCAACGGTGCTCACGCTCTCTGGAGGATGCGCCGAAATGAGGCTTCCGGTGCCTGCTTGTCGCTCGTGTTTGCCAATGATCTCCAAATCTGGGCCCATCCATCGCACACCCGCCGCAGTCGCCGCGCCAATGAGTTCTGGCTCAATCGTCCAGAGTGCGAATTCAAACTCTGTTTGGGAAGACATTGATATTTTCAATTCAGGCAAAGCTCGAGCATCTACGGCTAGTAGCGATTAATCTTACACTTCGCGTTGCCGAAGCATTGAAAAATCCGAGATCTGAGACTTAATGAAAGTTCATCTTTATTCCATCTGTTGGAACGACGCAGTCTTGCTTCCATTCTTTTTGAACTATTACAGCTCGTGGGTTGATCGCATTATTGTGTTCGACGATGGATCCGACGATGGCTCGATCGAGTTACTTAAAGCAAATTCCAAAGTCGATTTGCGTAGATTCCCACCGAAGGGCGATTCATTTGTGCTGACGGCAATGAACCTGTGGGATCTCACTTGGTCGGAGAGTCGTAACGTCGCTGATTGGGTGGTGATTGCAAATATCGACGAATTCTTCTGGCACTCGCGCGGGATGGCAAGTTACCTCTCGGAGTGCACGACTCAACGGATAACAGTGATTAAGCCGTTGGGCTATGAAATGGTCGCAGACAAATTTCCAGCGCGTATCGAATCGCTACCCGAAGCGCGACCAATGGGAGTGCCCATGTGGGGGCTCGACAAGCAGCAGGTATTCAACCCAAGCGCGATTTCGGACATGGACTTTGGGGTAGGTCGACACGAGAGCAACCCGATCGGTCGCGTGAAAGTGTCCGATCCGCCCGAAGCAAAACTATTGCACTACAAATACGTCGACATGGACGGATACCACAACCCGCGACAAGACGCTCTTAAAGCTAGGTTGCTCGACGGCGACCGCAAACGCGGCTACGGATCGCATTACAACAGCCCCCGCGAGCTACGAATGAAGTCCTTTCATTGGCTAAAGCACCATGCAGTTGACGTAACGAGAACGTAAGTGAACGTTTGCGTTTTTGGCGCAGGTGCGATGGGTTGTTATCTCGCAGCCAAACTGGCCACGTCGCCGACCCTTAAGCTTACGGTAGTCGCGCGCGGGAAGCAGTTATTTGCGCTACAAGGCGAGGGCATCCATCTTCGAGAACTGGCAGGCCAACGCCGTGTTCACTTAAATCGAGTCGTCAGCGATGAAGAGCCCGTTGAGGCACAGGACATTGTATTTGTTGCATTGAAAGCATACTCGCAAGAGCCGAATCTCGCTCGCATCGCGAGCATGTTGAAGTCCGATGGTTTTGCTGTGTTCATTTCCAACGGTCTGCCCTGGTGGTACGACAACGGAGCTCCCGCATCCCATGATGAGCTGGCGCACCACGCTCACGTGCTGGCTTCGGCGCCTACTCGCTTCGCGCAATGTATTGCATACTCGACGAATGCATTGGTGAAACCGGGTCATATCGTCCACTCCGGAAACAACTTGTGGCGCATTGGGGTGGTACAGTCAATCCCTGCTGAGCAATTGCAATTGTGCGCTGCTCTGATGTTGGAATGTGGATTAGATACGCAGATTTCCGCTGATGTACGTCGCGATATCTGGATAAAGCTATTGCGCAATGGATCACTTGGTTCTGTCGCGGCATTAACTCGTTGTACTCACGACGTAATTGGATCAAATCCTCAACTTCTTAAAATTGTCAATCGATTGATCGACGAAATTGCTTCTGTCGCGTTGGTCGAAGGATTTGACGTTCGCGGCGAAATTGACGCTGCAAAGCAGGTGGCTCGACTCGCAGCTGAAAAGGCTGCTGCGCAGCCGAATCACGATCCTTTGGCGACACGACCTTCGATTTTGGGCGACGTACTTGCAGGTAACTCGATCGAACACGACGCGTTACTCGGCAAAGTAAAGCGAATCGCGGATCGACGCAGTGTCGTGTGCCCGACGATCGACATTGTGCTGCCGCTGTTGCAAGCGCTAGATATCGGCAATCGCGCTCATTGAGCGCTTACGCAAAAGAAAACGGGCTCCCGAATTGCTTCGGGTGCCCGTTTTTTCATCGTGCCGCGTGATTGAAGCGCGGGCGCGATAGAGGTGCGAGTAGAAATGCACCCCAAAGAGAGCCTTACAAACGAAGGCTCAGTCGCTGCTGGTGAGACCCAGCAAGCTCAGCAGGTTGCTGAAAATGCTAAACAGATTGATGTAGATCGACATCGTGGCGCTGATGTAATTGGTTTCGCCGCCGGTGATGATTTGGTTTAAGTCGTAAACCGTCCATGCTGCGAAAAGACCAATGAAGAGCACCGAGCAAGCAATCATGAGCGCGGGCATCTGGAACACGATGCCACCAATCGCAGCTGCGAGGATGACGAAGAAACCTACCCACAAGAATTTGCCCATACCGGAGAGCGAGCGCTTGATCGTGCTTGCGATGAATGCCATCGAAGCGAAGATCGCAGCGGTGCCGCCAAAGGCGTACATGATGAGCGTTGCGCCGTCTTTCATCGGCAGGATGCGACCGATTAACTTCGAGAGCCAGAAGCCCATGAAGAGGGTGAAGGCCAAGAGGATGACGACGCCCAAACTCGAATTTTTCGTGCGCTCCACGGCATAGCTAAACGCCATCACCGCGCCGAAGAGCACGAGCAGGTTCATCCACCATGCGCCGAAGCCACGGAAATTGACTGCGAGGCCGAGCGAGGCACCGATGACCGTTGGAATGAGCGAAATGGCAAGCAATACGAAGGTATTGCGCAGCACGCGGTTTTGCGACAGCGACAGTGCGCCTGCATTACCAATCGGTGAAACGTTTTGATCCATTGTGAATTCTCTCCCGGAGGGTTTACATCAAGAAAACGAATCGTAGGACGAATGCTCATGTGTTGCAACCCTGCGTAGGCGATGGTTTTACGCACCAAACAGCGACGTAAGCTCGAAAAATCGTCGTTTTCGGGTATTCCCGGGCGTCAAATGTCAAAAAAACTTGAGGAATTCCGGAATTAACGGGTTTTTTGTGGCATGCTCCCGCCCACGCGAAGTTCGATATGGCTGCGAGCCACGAATTTCGTGCGATAGCGAGTTTCCTGGTTCCCGAAAGATGTGCAGTGTTTGCAGATACGGATCGAGTCCTTGGAAGGCGCATTTTGTAATTTTTAAGGACTGATACAGGAAATGGGAAATCGT
>JBOFBL010000492.1:0-7203 GCA_051645545.1 Casimicrobium sp.
CCAACAAGGCATTCGCCGTGATCGATTGCGATTTGCTCAGCAACGACACCCGAAACTCAAACAAACGCCCTAACTCTTCCCGCCCACTCAACGATTGAAACTTCAACTCTTCGCCCAAAGGCGTCTGGGCGGTTAGGATACGGCTCATATCACTCATCACTTTTTGTTGATTAAACGGGTGCGAGAAACACCCGCAATTCGCAAGTTCGTCGAAGAAAAACTTGCGTCTTTTTTCGTTCGAAACTTCTGCCATCACACGGCTACGAGTCTATCCGAAATCAGCGCGCAAATATGCGTTTGTCATGATTTGCGACTCTCTTTTCACACAAATTTTTTGCCGTAAGACTCAGAAAAAATTAGCTTTTATTTACATCGAACTTTGTAAATAAACACTCAATTCACGTGGGCGAGAACGGCATCAATACTGGTTATCAATTCCAGTATTTTTTCAAGCCATGGCCCATTCTTTTAGGGTCATGCGTTGGAAAGCTTATTCTGCAAAACCAAGCGTTGAATCACTTCAAAAACGATGAGCCAATTCGATGGACCCACCCACGGGCACTGTAACGTCTGCGCGAAACGGCGGGCCCGCAGGATTGCGAATTTCCAATCGATGCTCACCGGCTTCAAGCGTGAGCGATTTGCTCGGCGGCGTAATGGCGACCGGGCGATCATTCACGAGCACTTGCGCCCACGGACGAATATCGAGTCGCAGCGTGCCGGTTTCGCCGCCCTTGCCTTTCGTGCTGCGCACCGCGACTTCTGGGGCGGCACGCTCTCGCTGACTGCTTCGACGCGCGACATCTTGTTGCGCAGCGGCGAGCGATTGTCGATGCAAACTGCTGCGCAGTTCGGTATCGTCGAACGTGATGTCGGGCGAGGCTACGATCGCGGCTTCGAAATGTTTACGGCAGAGCGATGCCGATCGGTTCGCGCAGTAAATCAATGCCAGATATTTGTTTGCGGCGGCGCGCTCCATCGGCGCATTTAAGCCGCCGCGTAACGCGCGCTTGATGCGCTCCAAAGACGTCGTCAATTGCCCTTCGTCGAATGCCGCGATGCCCATGCCGAGCTGCTTTTGTTCTTCCGTCCACGACGCTGCCGTATCGGTTGCGGTAGTCGGTAAGCATACGAGTGGTGGCGCAGTGTTTTGCGCCTTCGCAGGCGCAGCGGCGAGCGTTTGTGATGCGAGCATCGTAGCGAGCAACGCTGCATAGTAAAGATTCGGTTTCATACGTGATCCTTGTGCTCTCGCCCGCGCTGGGCGAAATGAAACGCCATCGAAATTCATTTGAATTGGTGCGCAATCAAATGCTCTTGTCCCCGCTTGACTTCAACGACGGTCAAGAATGGCTCGAAGCCACCGTTTTTAATCATGATGCTGTACTTGCCTTCAATCAAACTGAGTCGCTTTCGCGGCGGTGAGGCACCACGCGATTGACCGTTGACGAACACTTCGCCCCACGGCGCGATGTTGAGAACGACCGTGCCACTCATCGCAAGGCGCGCCTTTTCTTTTTCGTCGGCCTTCGCTTTTTCTTCGGCCGCCGCCTTCTCGGCGTCGAGTCGCGCTAGCTCATCGGCTTTCGCTTTTTCTTGCATCGCAATCGTATCGGTACTCGTCGCTGGAGTGCCTGTCGTCGCAGTCGGCGAATCCGAAGCAAGTGGCACGAGCGGCGGTGGCTCGGGTGTCGCTTTTGGTGGGTCTTGTGTACCAGATGTTTTCGACTCAACCGAAGTCGAAGACGTTGACTTGCTAGCGCTTGCGTCGCCACCGCCGGATTTGCCAGCGCCCGCAAACAACCAGATACCAAGCGCTACGCACACCGCTAACAGCCCCATCGAAATAGCGATCAACATCGAGTTGCCGCGCTTCGCACGAGGCTCCGACTGCGCATCTGCCGTCGGATCCATGGAGTGTTCAACGGTAGCGGCTAGCGGCGGTTTTTGCGCCCCCAAAATAACCGTGTCTTCGTTGAGCGAGCTCATCGCTTGCGCCGCTTGCTTATCTGCGTCTTTCTTTTTCGCTGAGCCTTTTTTGCCTTTACTCGGAGGCGTTGGCTCCGTCGCAACCACGTTTGGTTTCACATCGACGGTTGGCTGCGCAGTTGCGGCGACTGTTGGTGCTTCATTCTTCGCGCCTGGTCGTAAAAACGCAAAGCGCTTGGACGCAGTCGATGTCGGTGATGCGTCGGGCAACGGCGGCACTTCGGTCGTAGCGACTATCGGTTTTGCGACGGTCGGCGCGGCCGTGGGAGGCGGTGGCGCCGCTATCGTCGCAGGCGGCTGCGTCGGCTGTGCAACCGGTACTGCGACTGGCGTTTCTTCAAACGTCAGATCAAGTTGCGGATCGAGCCCCAAAAGTTTCCTGAATTCCGCTATCGTCTGCGGCCGATGCTCGGGTTTCACGGCGAGCCCGCGATCTACGCCAAGCAACAATTGTTTCGAATAACCGGGGATTGCTTGCGATACCAGCGGCGCCATCGGATCGCGCATGAGACGCGTGACCGATGCAGGCGGCACATTGCCAGTAATCGCATAGTGGCAGATAGCAGCAAGGCCGTAGATATCGGTCCACGGACCTTGCGCAACGCTTGCGTCGTCAGCGTATTGCTCGACCGGTGCGTAACCCGGTTTCAAAATCACGGTTAAGTTCGCTGTGGCATCGCCCACGATTCTGCGCGCGGCGCCGAAATCCAGCAGCAGCGGCTGACCGTTTTCTAGAATGAGAATGTTGTCGGGCGCAATGTCCCGGTGATAACAACTCGCGCTGTGCAAATGCTCGAGTCCATCGAGTAAAGGCAATAGCAGTTTTCGCAGCCACTGCTCATCGATAAGCTGCGGGTTCGCTTTCAAATACTGCTTGAGCGTTTGTCCGCGGTAAAACGGCATCGCCATGTACGCCGTGCCGTTTTGCTCCCAGAACCGAAATATTTCAACCAGCGCAGGATGCTTGAATTGCGCAAGCAAACGCGCTTCGGTCATAAAACTCTGTAAACCGGCTGCGAAGGTTTGCTCATGGCTGCGCGAGCGCACGACAACGCCGCGATCCGTGCCGCGCGCAGCCAGTGACGCCGGCATGTATTCCTTGATCGCGACTTCGCGCCCGAGCAGACGATCGCGAGCAAGGTAAACAATACCGAAACCGCCCTCGCCAAGCACGCCAGTGATTTCGAACTCTTGCAACGAAATACCTGCGGGCAACGCCGAGATCGATGGCAGTTTCGTGATCTGATTTGAAGATGCGTTTTCGTTCACAGCGAACTCGGCAGAATAAGGTGATGAATCATTACGGGTGCTCAATAGTGATCGGGTTATACCCTGCTCGCGTTGCCATCGGCATGCATCGCTTGAGTGAAGAGCGTGATAAACAAATGCGATGTAAGTTCGCCATCGTGCGCCAAACGTCGCGACACCGCACCGCCGCCAAGCGTCCACCAAAAACTTCGTTGGCCCGACGCATCGAATAAGGTGAGCAGTTCGGGCCACGAGAAGCTAAACGACAGGTCACCTCTTGCGTGGCTTGGCTCCTGCGCAGAACCCAATGCGCTCGTCGCATCCGGTGCACCGAGCACCGCAAAAATATCGCCAAGCGCATCGCTTTTTTCTGTGGTCGATGCGATGAGGTCATGCCCGTTCACAGGCGTTGAGGAGAGCCTCACGAAGTCTTCATCGAAGGCTTCGATCGACATGGCATCCGCATGTGCGTCGACAATAAGTTCGGTCGTTGCCGCATGCCAGCGCCCGTGAGGCGGCAAATCCGCTTCCAGTGTCGCCGATGACGACATTCCACGCAACGCAACGACGGGAAACTGCCGCCCAACGCGATCGGTGCTAGGTGCGAGGCATCCCAGTAACGGTTCGTCCGCGAGCACGCCACGCGGCAACACAAACGACCACATCGGCGATTGTGCAAACAAATATTGCCAGTCGGGCAAACGATAGCGAAGTTGAATCAGGCCATTGCCAATCCATTCTTCAACACGCTCCTGCACATCATGCTGCAAGCCACGCGCAACAAAATCACCCGCGCTCGGCAATTTTCCGTACCAGCCGCAAGTTTGCGTGGTGCCGTTCATTTGCTTGGACAGGTGAATTCGTTAAGCGAGCGCAACGAGAACGGATTCTGTACGCTGTTGGCGATCACTTCGAAGACGGCTTTGCGCCCGTCCACGTTCATCGTGGCGATGAATCGCTCAGGACTCGATCCTGGCGTGATCTGAATCTTGTCGAAGAAACGGTGCAGCGCCCAAGGCCCTTCGTGCAACACGCCGCTGCTGCCCGCCGCTTGCGGTTCAAGCTGCAAGCGCACTTGGTTACTGCCGCGTGGTCCCGGCCACGTCATCGTCTGCGACAGTTGCGGTCCGTGTCGATAGCTCAACACCTGACCATCGACATCGAGGGAGAGCAGCTTGATCGCCGCATCCATTTCGACCGGCTTGATCGAGAAGCTCAGCTGTGGCGTACGTGTACCGCCGCGAAAGAACACATCGCGAATCACCTGCGCGCGCTGAAACGACAAGAGCGCTGAAGCGCCGCCCGCAGGCGCGCCATCGACACTGCGCTTGAAACTCCACGGATTGGTGGAGATATCGACCATCGATGCGAGATTTTTTTGGAAAAATTCATCCATCAATCCGCCGGGCGCAAAGAGTTGCGCGAAATCCCCCGGCGTGACCTCTTGCGTCGCGCCGCGCGTGAGCGGATAACGCCCAGCGATCGCTTTCCGGCAGAACTGCCCAACGGCCGCATCTGCATTGGCCGTTACCGACGAGCGAATCATGCTCGCAGCCTGCGCCGAGCTTGTTGAAGAGAGTGTCGTCAACATTTCGCGCAGCGGTGTCGGGAAACGCGTCGATTCGGCATTGAGTTTGGTCAACACATCGCTCTGCGCAGGTGTATTGCCCGCGCGAATCGCCGCGTCTGCGCCTGTGAGCGCAACATGCAACTCGTTGATGAGCGGTATCACAGTACTGTCGATTGGCGCCGGACCTTGCCCGCTTGGATTGAGCGCCAAACGACGCAGTGGTTCGAATCGTGTGTCGACGATCAATTCAAGTTTCTCGCGCGGTTGTGCAGCAGGAATCAAACCGGTGCCAACGACGCGCTCGATATCGCTTTTGCCCGATTTCGCGCGTTCGACGGCGCGACCCAGCACCGATTGATTGTCGACGCGCTCCGGACGCAGCAAAGTCGTTTCGTTCGATGCCGCTTTAATGAAGAGCGACAACGGCGAATCCGGCGCCGAGAGAATGCGCGTTGTTTGAATGCTGCGTTGCAGATCGGTGGCAGGCACCAGCGTAAGGTCTTTAAGAAACGCGTCCCACGTATCAGCGTATTCGTTGAGGAATAGTCGCGTGACTTCAATGCTGAGTTTGTCTTTCGAGATTTCTTCAGCACGCTGTTTGGCGGACTTCACTTCACCGTCGAGCACCCACGATTCTTCAATGGAGAATTTGGTGGCGACGCTATCGACTTCCTTCTTGAAAAGTTCGTGATAGCCGCGATAGGTGAACAAGCCCGGCACACCATTGGTCAACGGCTTGTTGCTCTTGAAGCGAAAGACCGATTGCGCTTGCGGACCGGAGACTTTCGGAATCGTGAATTCGCCGAGTTCGTTGTTTTCCAATCGGCGCTTGAGCCGCAAATAAGAGAGCTGCGAAATCGAAAACTGGCCTAGCTTTTCGCGCGTGCGGCGAATGAGCTCGTCGTCTTTCTGGTACGGCGACGACACCGCACGACCGTCAAAGAGTGCGTCGACATGTCCGGTTAAACGATCGCGCTGCTCTTTCGAGGTATCGGCAGGCAGCTCGCGGGCAAGTACGCCATTGGCGAAAATTTTAAGAAACGCACCGTCGTAGTACTTCGGTTCGTGAAGCATCAAGTACGCTTTGAGCGTTTCGTAGGTCAACTCATGATTGCCTGCTTGACCGGGTTGCTGCAGCCATGCCTCGACGCGTTTGGAAATGTGCGCCAGCAAGCCGTCTTCGAGCAAGCGCTGATATGCGGTGACTGCAGCGCTATCCATTTTCCGTCCCTGGAAAAGACCGTAGCGGTAGCCAATCGGTGGCGAATCGATCGCGAATTTTTCACTCGACGATAACGAGCGCACTTGATCGAGCAAGGCCGACAAGTTCGCGAGATCCGTTTGCGGATTCTTCGCGGCCTCAGCGAGCGTGCGGCCGGCCACTTGCGTTTTGGTGTCGACTTCCGCGAGGTAGTTTTGATTGTTCCCGTAACTATAAAACCACGCGACAACCGAACCGACCAAGCCCAAACCGCATAGGGCAATACCCGCATTTCTAAGCAATCTCGATCGACGTTCCCATTTAACGTTTCGCCCTGCTAAATGGGCTTCTCCGAACACGAGCTGTTGCAGCAAATGCTGAATGAAATAACTGCGCCCCTGCGACTGTGCGGCAACCGACGCACTGACCGAACTGCTAAGTTTGAATGCACGCGCCATCGAGCCGAGCACGCGATCAAGCGGCGTGCCCTCTTGCGTGCCGCTGGTGAAATACACGCCACGCAATAGCGGTTGCTCGCCAAACTTCGATTCGACGAATACGCCGTCGAGTAGCTTGCCGAGCACATCGCGCAATCCCGCGAACTGTTGCGGCAGCGAATAGATCAGCGTGCGACGCGATACGTCCGGTTCGCGCAACAGCACGCCATCGAGCCCGCGATACAAACGGCTCGACAACAAATCGAACTCGCCGCCGTAGCGCTGCAACGCAAGCTTCGTGTCTTCACGCGTCTCGTCGTACGGGAAGGTAAAGCCCCACACCTGCGCGCGATCTTCGCGATCGAGATTCGCGAAGTATTCGTTGAACCCCGCGAGCAAATCGCATTTCGTGACGAGCACATACACGGGGAACTGAATCTGCAACGAATCGCGCAGTTCGTACAGACGTTTACGCAATGCCGCAGCATGGAGGTCACGCTCGGCCTCCTGCATCGTCAGCAAATCGGATACCGACACCGTCAGCATCACGCCATTGAGCGGCTGCTTCGGACGAAACTTTTTAAGCAGATTCAGAAAGCCTGTCCACTCCGATTTGTCGAGCGCTTCATTGCTTTCATGCGTGGTGTAGCGACCCGCCGTGTCAAGTAGCACCGCTTCGTTGGTAAACCACCAGTCGCAATTGCGTGTGCCGCCGACGCCGCGAAGGGCAGCCTTGCCGAACTTGTCGGCCAGTGGGA
>JBOFBL010000493.1:0-4081 GCA_051645545.1 Casimicrobium sp.
TCGAAATGCCGCACGCCTCTTTGATCGGGCGCACATCGATGATGCATTCATGCGCGACGAAACCGCCATGACCAGTGTAGAGAATTGGGAAGTGCGGCGCTAGTTTTTTCGCCACGTAGTTCGCATTCAAAATCGCAACGGCGGTCGCATCGCGCAAACCGTCTGCGCCCATCATGCGAATGTACGCATACGGAATCGGCAAGATGCTCGCACTTCCATACGGCGCTGCGCTCACCGGGCCAACCTTGCCGCGACCGGGCAGGAACGGCGCGAGATGCGCTTTCACACCAATCGGCCCGACACCTGGGCCGCCGCCACCGTGAGGAATGCAGAATGTTTTGTGCAGATTCATGTGCGATACGTCTGCACCGATTTCTGCGGGGTAGGTCACTGCGACTTGCGCATTCAAATTCGCGCCATCCATGTAGACCTGGCCACCGTGCTGATGCACGATCGCACAAATGTCTTTCACCGCCTCTTCGAACACGCCGTGCGTCGACGGATACGTGATCATCAACGCCGCCAGACGTGAGGAGTATTTCTCCGCCGCTGCTTTGAGGTCAGCGACATCAACGTTACCGTTGTCATCGCACTTGGTGACGACGACTTCCATGCCGCACATTTGCGCCGATGCCGGATTTGTGCCGTGCGCGGACGATGGAATCAGGCACACGTCGCGCTGTGTGTCGCCGCGCGACAGGTGATACGCGCGGATCGCAAGCAAGCCCGCGTATTCGCCTTGCGCGCCACTGTTCGGCTGCAGGGTCACCGCATCGAAGCCCGTGACTTTGCAGAGCATGTCTTCGAGGTTTGCGATCATCTCCGCATAACCCTTCGCTTGTTCCGCAGGGGCGAACGGATGCATGTTGCCGAACTCGGGCCAGGTGACCGGAATCATCTCGGTGGTCGCGTTCAACTTCATCGTGCACGAGCCGAGCGGAATCATCGTGCGATCCAACGCGAGGTCTTTGTCCGAGAGCTTCCTGATGTAGCGCAACATTTCGGTTTCCGAATGATGCGTGTTGAACACAGGATGCGAGAGGATTTCGCTAGTGCGGCGCAGATTGGCGGGGATTGCAGCGTCTCCCTCTCCCCTCGCGGGAGAGGGTTGGGGTGAGGGGGCTGTTCGCCCGAGCGCCTTCGCAATCACCGCCAACAACGCATCTACGTCAGCCGCCGTATGCGACTCATCAAACGTCGCACCGACCGCACTCCACTCCGCATAGTGACGCAAATTCATCTTCGCATCGTGCGCCGCGTTCACGATAGCGGCGGCCACATCATGCTTGAACGTCACGGTATCGAAAAACTGTTGCGCAGCGATTTCAATGCCAAGCGATTTCAAGCCCGCTGCAAAGCGCGTTGCGCGCGCATGTACGCCTTCCGCAATCGTGCGCAAACCTTTGGGGCCGTGATAGACGGCATACATCGACGCCATCACGGCGAGCAGCACTTGCGCGGTGCAGATGTTCGAGGTCGCCTTCTCGCGACGAATGTGTTGCTCGCGCGTTTGCAATGTCAAACGATACGCAGGCTTGCCCGACGAATCAATCGTTACACCCACGAGACGACCCGGCAGATTGCGTTTGTACGCGTCGCGCGTGGCCATGAACGCTGCGTGCGGTCCTCCGTAACCCATCGGCACACCGAAGCGCTGTGACGAACCAACGACGATATCTGCGCCCCATTCGCCCGGCGCTTTGAGCAGCACGAGCGCGAGCGGATCGGCGGCGCAGATGAAGAGCGCGCCTTTCGCATGCGCAGCGTCTGCGTAAGGTGCCATGTCGTGAATCTGCCCCGAGGTCGAGGGGTACTGTGCGAGTACCGCGAAGTAATCGCCTTCTTCCATGAGCTTAGGTGCGAATCCGACTTTAACTTCAATGCCCATCGGCTCCGCACGTTGCTTCACAACCTCGATCGTTTGCGGATGACAATCGCCCGCGACGATGAACACATTGCTTTGCGACTTCGCTTGGCGTTGTGCGAGCGTCATCGCCTCTGCGGCGGCGGTGCCTTCATCGAGCAACGACGAGTTTGCGATGTCCATGCCGGTCAAGTCGCAAATCATCGTTTGGTAGTTGATGAGCGCTTCGAGGCGGCCTTGCGAAATCTCCGGTTGATACGGCGTGTACGCCGTGTACCAAGCCGGGTTCTCGAGAATGTTGCGCAGGATCACGCCAGGCGTGACCGTGCCCACGTAGCCCTGGCCGATGAAGCTCTTGAACACCTGATTTTTGTTTGCAATTGTGCGCAACTCAGCGAGCGCCTCCACTTCGCTTTGCGCAGGTGGCAGCACCAGCGGCTTGGTCGCGAGAATGGTTTTCGGCACCACCTTCGCAATCAAATCTTCGGTGGAATTTGCACCGACGGCTGCGAGCATTTCCATTTGCTCTTCGCGATTGGGGCCGATATGACGTTCGAGGAAATCAGACATTACAACTACCTGGGAAATCAGTTTGTGGGAGCGCGCTAGCGCGCGATATTGTTTTACGAGCGTCAGCTAAATTGACGCGGGAGGCGTGAGATTCGCGCGCAAGCGCGCTCCCACAAGGTGACCTCGCAGCGTGACTTAGTCGGTAAGCTTTTTGTACGCTGCTTCATCCATCAACCCGTCGAGTTGCGCTTTGTTGGTGATCTTCATCTTGAAGAACCAGCCCGCGTTTTCAGGATCGCTATTGACGAGCGAAGGATCGTCAACGATCGCTTGATTCACTTCGATCACTTCGCCATCGACGGGCGCTTTTGCTTCTGCCGCCGCTTTCACCGATTCGATGATCGCTGCGTCATCCTTCTGTTTCAGCGCGCGGCCCACTTTTGGTTGCTCGACATAAACGAGATCGCCCAATTTATCCTGCGCGAAATGCGTGATGCCAACGGTGCCGATGTCGCCATCGAGTTTGATGTATTCGTGGTCTTCGGTGTAGCGAGTGGTCATGATGTTCCTTCGAAAAAGAGACAAGAATTAACGTTTGTAGCGATGCGGCGCGAACGGGATGTCGACGACGGTCACCGGCGTCGGCGCGCCGCGAAGCATCGCGTTGAGTTTCGTGCCGGACGTAGCGTAAGCCGTTTCGACGTACGCCATGATGACGGGTGCATTTACGGTGGGGCCGAAGCCGCCGCTGGTGACGACGCCGACTTTCGCGCCTTTCGCGTCAACAATTTCAACGCCCTCGCGAATCGGTGCGCGGCCTTCGGGCTTGAGTCCAACGCGTTTGCGTTTTACTTTCGAAGTGTCATCGAGTTGCGCGTGGATCACATCCGCACCAGGGAAGCCGCCTGCGCGCGCGCCGCCTGTGCGTCGCACTTTTTGCATCGCCCAGGTGAGCGCGGCTTCGACTGGCGTCGTGGTCGTGTCGAGGTCGTGACCGTACAGGCACAAACCGGCTTCGAGTCGAAGCGAATCGCGAGCACCTAAACCGATCGGTTGCACATTCGGCGCAGCAAGCAACGCATTGGCGAGCGCTTCGCAATTCGAATTCGATACGCTGATTTCGAAGCCGTCTTCGCCGGTGTAGCCGGATCGTGTGACAAGGCAATCGACTCCCGCCAATTTGACACGAGCACCTTGCATGAACGTCTGCGGAATCTCGCCGCTCGCGATCGATTTCAACGCGGTTTCCGCGCCTGGCCCTTGCAGCGCGAGCAACGCGAGATCGTCGCGCACTTTCACAACGCAGCGCGAACCAATCTTCGATTGCAGCAGCGCGAAGTCTTGTTCTTTGCAGGCGGCATTCACCACGAGGTGCAAGTATGTTCCCGTGTTGAAAATCATCAAATCGTCGAGGATGCCGCCTTGTTCATTGGTGAAGAGCGCGTAGCGTTGTTTCCCAGCGGGTAGACTGATCACATCGACAGGAACGAGTGTTTCCAATGCGGCCGCCGCATCTGCGCCATGCAATTCAACTTGCCCCATGTGAGACACATCGAACAGCCCCGCATGCGCACGTGTATGAAGATGCTCCTTCATCACACCGAGCGGATATTGCACGGGCATTTCGTAGCCCGCGAATGGAACCATTCGGGCACCGAGCTTCACGTGCAAATCGAATAGGGGAGTTTTGAGCAAAGATTCGGACAT
>JBOFBL010000494.1:0-4975 GCA_051645545.1 Casimicrobium sp.
ATCAACGGTGGCACGCTCGCCGACGGCTCAGTCGTTCAATACGGCGGCATCGGCAAGATGGGCAAGAGCGAACGCAACGGCGTCGATCCGCAAGACTTGATCGATAAATATGGCGCAGACACCGCGCGGCTCTACGTAATGTTCGTCGGCGGTCCTGAAGATCCTGCCGTGTGGTCGGACACTGCCGTCGAAGGCGCAATGCGTTTCTTGCGGCGCGTGTGGATGTATTGCGCAGATCGCTCGAACGACATTGCGTGCGCTGGCGCAGTGGACGTAAGCGCCTTCAACGCAGAACTCAAAGCCATACGCTTCGAGTTGCACAATACGTTGAAGCAAGCGAATTTCGACTATGAGCGCCAGCAATACAACACGGTCGTCTCGGCCTCAATGAAGATGTTGAACGCACTCGAAGCCGTAAAGCCCGGTGTTGCGCCCTCGCTCGCACGAGAAGGCGCATCGATTTTGCTACGCACGCTCTATCCCGTTGCACCGCACATTACGTGCAAACTATGGGCGGATCTCGGATTCGAGAAGACCGAAGGCTCGCTGCTCGACGCGAAGTGGCCGCAACCGGACGCCGCTGCGCTCGTGCAAGATGAAATTAAACTCGTATTGCAAATCAACGGCAAAACACGCGGCGAAATCGTCGTGCCATCGAGCTCCGACAAAGCAGCCATCGAAGCGGCGGCGGCGGCAGCGCCCGAAGTCGAAAAATTTGGCGAAGGTCGTGCGCCGAAAAAAATCATCGTCGTGCCGGGTCGGCTCGTGAACGTTGTCGTTTAAAGCGACACGGCCGCGGATTGCACCAAACTAATACAAACGTGAGTAAGCGAATCAATTGGTTATGAAAAACGAACTCGCCATCTGCTCGCGTCATAACGCGAAGCGTGTTGTCCTAGGGCGAATGCCCGTCGTCCTAGCGCGCGCAGCGCGCGGCGTCCTGCTGATCATCGCGACAGCTATGATCAGCGCCTGCGGATTCCAACTGCGCAGCGCGACCAACTTTCCGTTTACGAGTGTCTACGTGCAAGCGCCGATCAGTGCCGCGCTTGGTGGCCCCGCCGCGCCGGTTGTGCCCGATGTGATCGACAGTCTCAACAAAAACGGCATTCAACTTAAAGCAAAAATCGAAGACGCGGATTTCTCCGTGCGTTTTTTGCAAGTGACATTCGATAAGCGTGTGCTTTCGCTCTCGGGTAGCGGTCGCGCGCGCGAGTTCGAGCTGGAATATCGAATTCGTTACGAATTTGTCGACGCTCGCCAGAAGTTATGGGGCGAGCCTGGTGAGATCACGATTCGTCGAGATTTTTCATTCTCGGAGTCGCAGGCGCTTGCGAAAGAAGTCGAGGAGCGGCAACTTGTGCGAGACATGCAGCTTGATGCAGCGTCACAAATATTGCGTCGATTGCAGGCAGTTAGACGTCCCGCCTAACCGCAGGACGTCGGTCGCATTGCGACCTAAGACGACGCACTTCGCGCTATGACGACGGACTTCGACCTATGACGCAAAGCATGGTGAGTGCTTTGTTTGCAATACGAACTGCGTAGTGAACGACCGCATCTTGTATCTCATCCTTTCGTAGCTTGTCGTTGCGCTAGTCGGAAACTCGGTCACCAAATATGCAAAGTACCTCGCAAAAAAGCACTTACCTTGGAATGAAGACGACCGATTGCAAAGCTTTGCGTCTTAGCGCGAAGCGCGACGTCTTAGTGAGCGTAGCAAACGTCGTCCTAGTGCGCGGATGCGCGCGACGTCCTGAGGTAGAGCGATGAAATCGCTCTACCTCATCCACGGCGAAGAACTCATCACGAAGATCGAGGCCGCCGACGAAATCCGTAGTGAAGCTCGCAAGGCCGGTTACAGCGAACGCGATCACTTCGTCGTTGAGGCGAATTTCAAATGGGCCGAGGTCACGCAGGCGAGCGACAACTTATCGCTATTCTCAACGCTTCGCATCGTCGAAATCACGATCAATACAGCGAAGCCATCCGCCGAAGCTTGTGAGTTTTTTCAAAGCGCGGCCACGGATCCGGCGCCCGACACGCTCTACATTTTCAATGTGCCAAAACTTGATCGTAGCGCGACCGAGAGTGCATGGTTCGCCGCATGTTCTCGCGCGGGTGATGTCATCGCAGCGCCACTCATCGAGCGCGAACAATTGCCAGCCTGGATCGGCAAGCGATTGAAAAAGTACGGCTTCGATACTGATCGCGATGTGGTCGAGTTTTTGTGTGAACGCTGCGAAGGCAATCTGCTCGCCGCGAAACAAGAGATCGAAAAGCTCGCACTGATACTGCCGAAAGGCAAATTAGCGGTTGAAGATTTGCTAGCGGCGGTGGCCGACGTTGCGCGCTACGACCCAAACGAGTTGTCCGAAGCTTTTTTGCGCGGCGATCTCGCGCGTTACGCGCGCGTGCTTGAAGGTTTGCATGCGGAAGGCGAACAAGCGCCGCGACTATCGTGGATGATTTCGGAAGACGTGCACGCACTCGCAAACGTTTTCCTCGCACGCAGGCAAGGTGTGCCGCTCGTGCAAGCGCTGCGCAACGCGCGAGTGTGGGGCAAGCGGCAGAAAGCGATGGAGCTCGCGCATGGCGCGATCGATCCGCGTCGTATTGCCGAACTCTTGAAGCGCTGCGCGACGCTTGACGCGCAAAGCAAGGGTCAAGCGGCGGGTGATGCGTGGCTCACGCTTGGGTCGATGGCAGCGTTTGCGCACGGCGAGTTGTAGGCACACACCTGGGCGCGCCCTTCGACAATCGGCTCTATTCATCTGCATCGCAGAACTTTTCCGCAGAATAACGTCGACCTCTTGCGAAACGAGGTAGCGCGCCCAGGCGCACGCCTACACCCCGAGCCGCGCAAGCGCAGCAGTCGCCGCTGTCTCCGCACGCAGCACCGTCACGCCTACGCGCAATCGATGCGTGCAACGCTCACGTAGACGTGTGAGTTCGTTTACGGTGAAACCGCCTTCGGGGCCAACGAACACATCGACAGCCGTGGCGTTTTCGAGAGTGAGACCCGCATCGCCCTCAGCATCCATCAACACGCGCGCACCTAGCGCCTCTCTCTCCAACGCTTGCTCGAACGTGATCGGCGCGGCGATCGTCGGCAAGCGATTCCGCCCGCACTGCTCGCACGCAGCCACGATCACGCCTTGCCAATGCGCTGCGCGCTTCTCAACATCGCCCGGAATGCGTTGTGCGCGTTCACTGTAGATCGGTTGAATCGCAACCACACCGAGTTCGGTGGCTTTTTGAACAAGCCAATCGAAGCGATCGTTCGCAATCAAACCAACGTTCAGCGTGATGCGACGCGCGAGTTCGCGCTCTATCGCGATTCGTGTCTTCGTTTCGACGAGCACATCGCGCTTGCCGATTTCAGCGACGGTCGCAGGCACTTCACCGCCGACGCCATCGAACAAAACGATGGACTCGCCTACGCGCAGACGCAACACACGCACGTGCTGAGCCGCGCGCGCTTCGAGCGCGAAGCGCGAATTTTCTTGAATGGGTGTTTCGCAGAAGAAGCGTGGCATCGTCAGAGTTTTGTAGGAGCGGCTTGCCGCGACCCATGCTTCCTGTTCAACGGGGATTCTTTTTGCGACGTCTGGTCGCGGCAAGCCGCTCCTACAAGCCGAGCGTTGACGTACCGAACGCGCGATCTACGCATTCGCGAAATTCCAGAGCGCCTTCAACGCTTGGTCCGGCGCTTCGGAAAGCATTGTGTGCCCTGCTTCTTTCAAACGAACCACCTTTGAACCCGCGATCGCATCAATCGCCGCCTGCGCTGCTTTCGGCGGTGTCATCATGTCGCGCTCGCCAATGACAAACAGCGTCGCTGCTTTTATCGAGGCTGCCGCGTCGAGTCCACGCATGTAGTTCTTGCAAGCAAGCAAATCGTTGTGCAGCACGCCGCGTTTCATGCGTTGCATCAACGCGAGACTATTTCCCGGCAACCAGGTGCCCGGCACTTTGTGATTGTTTCCAAGTTGCGAAGCGGGCGCGTACGACCAATCGACAATCATGCGCCGTGCTTTGTCTTCGTCATTCGCAGCGGCATCAAGCAGCGCGTCGCCTACTGCCATCGGAACGGCCGTACCAATCAGTCCGAGTTTAGCAACGAGACCGCCGCGCGTAGAAGCAAGCTCGAGTGCAGTGAGCGAGCCCATGCTGTGGCCAAACACCGTCGCGTTTTTCACATTCAACACGTCGAACGCAGAGGCGACCCATTTCGCGAGTGCTTCAATGCTCGTGCAGAGTTCGCCTTCGCTTTGCCCGTGTCCTGGTAAATCGAATGCGAGCACGTTCCAACCGTGATGCGCGAAGTAACGCGATTGCAATGCCCACACGCTGTGGTCATTCGCTGCGCCGTGAATGAAGACAGCGGTGGGCTGCGTTTCGATGAGGGGTTTCGTGCCCGTATAGGTGAACGCGCGTGAACCATTGACGTCAAACAACATAAACGTGCGCCTCCACTCTTGTCATTCCCGCGAAAGCGGGAACCCACTGGTTGTTTAAGGCGTACCGCGGGATCCGCATGAATGTTTGCATGGAGTGGATCCCCGCTTTCGCCGGGATGACAGATAGGAAGTGACCGCGTCGTTGAATCATTTCGCTTTCTCCGCCACTTTCATCGCTCGCTTCAAATCATCGATCAAATCGCTCGCCGATTCGAGTCCGATCGAGAGGCGGATCGTGCCTTCGGTGATGCCTGCCGACTTCAACGCGTCCGTACTCATGCGCGAATGCGTGGTGCTCGCCGGATGAATCACGAGTGATTTCGCGTCGCCTACGTTCGCTAGATGCGAGAACAAACGCAAGTTGTCGATCAATGCGCGACCTTGTGCACGCGTGCCTTTGATGTCAAAAGAGAACACAGCGCTCGATCCTTTCGGAAAGTACTTCTTCGCGAGTTCGTGGTCGCGATGGGTCGTCACATCGGGATGATGAATCGCATTCACAAACGGATGCG
>JBOFBL010000495.1:0-5711 GCA_051645545.1 Casimicrobium sp.
TCGGTGATTTCTTCGAAGTGAAGAATCTGAATATCGTGATGACGCGGATCTTTGGTAATGCGGTTGTAAGTGTCGTTAACTTCTTTGCGACCGCCTTCGAGCATTTGCAGGAACACGGTGCCGTTGGTGCAAAGCACGCCGGTGATACCGTTGGTTGGATTGTTGCGACGTGACGAGGCGAGGATCGCATCAAGCCCTGGCGGTGTGAGCGCTTCGGTGACGCGGCTGGTGTAGACGAGGCGGACGAGCATAGTGTTGTTGTTTCCGATCAGAAGAATATTGGGAGCAATGAGGAAGTCGGCGAGAGGGATGCAGCGCAAGGCGGCAGCGGGCGACGTGTACGCCTGTACACGAGCTTGATGACAACGAAGCGATGCGCCGTCGCAGCCACTTACTCATTACCTCCCTAAGCTTTTCGTGAATCTACGAGCGCCAAAAATTCGCGACGCAAATTCGGGTCTTTCAAGAACGATCCGCGCATCACGCTATTGATCATCTTCGAATCCATGTCTTTCACGCCACGCCAGTGCATACAGAAGTGATCGGCTTCCATCACCAGCGCGAGCCCGTCGGGTTGAATCTTGTCTTGCAACAAATTCGCGAGCATGGTCACGGCTTCTTCTTGAATCTGCGGACGGCTCATCACCCATTCGGCCAGTCGCGCGTATTTCGATAAACCAAT
This sequence comes from Casimicrobium sp., assembly GCA_051645545.1. Taxonomy (GTDB): domain Bacteria; phylum Pseudomonadota; class Gammaproteobacteria; order Burkholderiales; family Casimicrobiaceae; genus Casimicrobium. The sequence goes on from JBOFBL010000495.1 coordinate 683, forward strand.
CAAATTCGAATGTTGATTGGGCATCACGCCGATCCACACGCGTCCGATGATCGGGCACAGGTGATGCGAACAGGCCGAGCGAATCGTAATCGGCCCGACGATCATCAGTTCGTTCAAATGCTCAACGTTCGGAAACTCGGTGACCGGCGGCTGCGCCATGTATCGACCGCGAAAGATCTCGTTGAGATACATCTTCGCAACGCGCTTCGCGGTGTCTTGCGTGTTGTGATCGCTTTCGGTGTCGATCACCAAACTCTTGAGCACTTCGCGCAGCTTTGCTTCCACTTCGTTTTGAAGCTCGCCAATTTCGCCTTCGCGCACAAATTCACTGATGTTGTCGTTCGCATGAAAACGCTTACCCGAGGCTTTGATGCGCGCGCGCACGCGCTCGGACGCAGGCATCGCCGCCAAATCGCGCTCTGCAATTTCGCGCGCCTTGGCGTTGGATGTCGAAATGTTTGTTGTCATGGAGGAGGCTTTCGTTGAGGCGCTTAATACGCACAATACGTTGGTCTTCGCGCGTGCACTACTTTGGTATTCGATTATGCAAATTGGTGCCGTTTTGCACAACTGCAAGCAAATTGATTGTCCAATCTTTGGTTATCGCTGCTAGCGGGGAAAGTGTATCGTGAATAACCCCTGCGTTGATGTTTTGTCAAAGACAAAAGCGACGTGTTGAACCATCAGCACATTCTATGGAAATCCTATTTTATTGGGGCATCGATCAATGGAAACGCATTTTCGATAACTAAGTGAAAACCCACTATGACCCTGATTAATTGGTTCTAAACATACAAAGCTTATCTGCATTTTTTTGCACACCGCACTTGCTCAAAGCGTATCGAGCGGCTACAACGTCTCAATGCGGCGACATGCCGAGTTAAATCCATCAGGGGACCACACAATGGCACTTTTTAGCTGGAAAGAAAACTTAAACGGCAGCATTGTCGCGCCCGACGAGCGACTCGCCATCGGGCCGAGCGTCGTCATGGGCATGCAGCACGTGATCGCGATGTTCGGCGCCACTGTGCTCGCGCCGATTTTGATGGGCTTCGATCCCAATATTGCGATTTTGATGAGCGGCGTGGGGACGCTGTTGTTCTATTTGATCGTCGGCGGGCGCATTCCGAGTTACCTCGGCTCGAGTTTCGCGTTCATCGGCGTTGTGATCGCCGCGACCGCCTACGCAGGCAAAGGCCCGAACGCGAATTTGAGCGTTGCGCTCGGCGGCATCATCGTCTGCGGCGCCGTAATCGTCGCGATCGGATTGCTCGTGAAAGTGATCGGCGTAGGCTGGATTGAAAAATTCATGCCGCCGGTCGTCACGGGCGCCGTTGTCGCCGTGATCGGCCTCAACCTCGCAGGCATTCCGATCAAAAACATGGCGCCCACTGCGTTCGATGCCTGGATGCAAGCGGTGACCTTCGTAAGCGTCGGCATCGTGGCCGTGTACACGCGCGGGCTCACGCAACGATTGTTGATTTTGGTCGGCCTCATCGTCGCGACGATCATCTATGCGATTCTCACCAACGGCCTGGGCTTGGGCAAACCGCTCGATCTCTCCGGTGTCGCGAATGCAGCGTGGTTCGGAATGCCGAATTTCGTCTCGCCGACATTCAGCGGCAACGCGATCTTGCTCATCGCGCCAGTCGCGATCATTTTGATTGCAGAGAATCTCGGACACGTTAAAGCCGTTGCCGCGATGACCGGGCGCAACCTCGATCAATCGATGGGCAACGCTTTCATCGGCGATGGTGTGGCCACGATGGTCTCCGGCAGCGTCGGCGGCACGGGGCAGACGACCTACGCAGAGAACATCGGCGTCATGGCCGCCACGAAAATCTATTCAACGCTCATTTTCGTGATCGCAGGCGTCATCGCAATCATCTTGGGCTTCTCTCCAAAATTCGGCGCTCTCATTCAAGCTATCCCGCTCGCCGTCATGGGCGGCGTGTCGATCGTCGTGTTCGGCTTAATCGCCGTCGCCGGCGCCAAGATTTGGGTCGACAACAAAGTGGACTTCAGCGACAACACGAACCTCATCGTCACCGCAGTGACGTTAGTTTTGGGAACTGGCGATTACACCCTCAAATTTGGTGGTTTTACGATGGGTGGAATTGGGACTGCTACGTTTGGTGCGATATTGCTTTATGCGTTGCTGCGAAAACGGTAGTCGGGTGATTCCCTCTCCCGCAGCGCGGGAGAGGGTGCCGAAGGCGGCTGAGGGCGGTGGCGCTGATGTTCGTTTGTCGCATGAAAAAATCTCCGAAAATCGAAACACCGATGCTAGGATTCGTTTCAAGAAACTACGTCGTAACGGCTGTGTGTCTTAATGCATTAAGTCAAGTAACGCAAAAGTTATGGAGCAAGGAATGTCGGATAGCGAACCAAGTGACGAGTTCGGCGACGAGGTAGATCGAATCGAATGGGCACGCAGGCAACTTCCAAAAATCGTCGGCGGACTAGTTGTTCTTTACTTCGTCTTTGCCGGTTTACTTGGGTGGAACTTTAGTGGGTCAGAAAACTGGGGACAGTTCGGCGACTATATAGGCGGAATCATGAATCCGCTGATTGCATTCGCTGCGCTATACGCCTTGGTTGTAAGCATTCGAATTCAACGTCGGGAGCTCAAGGACACGCGCAAAGAGTTAAGTAGTCAGGGCGTGACAGCGCGTCAACAACGAGCGGAACAACGATTCTTTGACCTGCTCAAACTTTATGAGGAAACCGTACGTGCGCTCAACGTTGTCATGTGGAGGCGGAAAGGTGACGAATTCAGTCCCGAGATGAACACGGGTAAGAGTGCGCTTCGAGCGATGGTTTCGCTTCCACTTTACATGCAACCAGCAAGCGTAAGCGACACGAATCCGCTTCAGCGAGAGTTACTGCAGGCGCAGTTTTCTGGCGAGGCACATGATCTGAAGCTGGCATTCGATAACTGGTCGCCTTTTTTGGATCACTACTTTCGCGTGCTTTTCACAATTCTTCGGGAAGCAAAGTCATTGCTAGATGACGAACATTTTCGCTACGTGAAGTTTCTCCGCGCGCAGTTGAATCGCGATGAATTGATTTTGTTAGCTTTGAATATGCTCTTTAACGAAGAAGGAAAAAAAATGAGACCGTACGCGAACCAGTATGGTCTTCTCAAACATTTGCCTAAAGGCGCTTTTCGGGCGTATGCGGAAACGCTACTCGAAGCTGAAGTGTTTGGTCAGAAATTTGCGAGCGGGTGTAAAGCGAATACGGAGGCCACAATGGTGGGTGCAGATGAAACCACGATTGACGCAAGGGCTACCTGACAGCTCACGTCTGCACTAAGGTCAAACTTAAGGAGCGCGAAATGTTTGCAAGTTCTTTCCGCGCGGAAATCGTCAGAGTCTTTACCGTCACGCTAGTTGCAACTGCTATGTTGAAATCAGCCGACGCCAACTCCGAAAGCGAGCGCGAAATTGGAGACATACTTTCCTATGCAATGCCAGCAGCAATACTCGGTTTCGAGCTCTACCAAGGCGATCGCGAAGGTGCTTGGCAATTCGGCACGTCATTCGCTGCGACGACGCTTACGACCGAGGCGTTGAAGCGCATCACAAAAATCGAGCGTCCAGATCGCACCAACGATTTGTCGTTTCCTTCGGGGCACGCAGCACGCGCGTTTTCTGCTGCGAGCTACATCCATCGTCGACACGGCTGGGAATACGCGCTTCCCGCGTATGCGCTCGCGACCTACGTAGGCTACACGCGCGTGCAGGCGAAGCGTCATCGTTGGGGCGACATCGCGGGCGCGGCGGCGGTGTCTACTGTTGCGACGTGGCTATTGGTCGAACCTAAACCCTCGCGCAAGGTCGCGATCATGCCGATCTATGATGGCGATTTCGTTGGTCTCGCATTGAGCGCGCGGTTTTGAGCTTTCATTGCGTAGCGTGCCGAGGCGCTCACACAATATTGTTCGTTTAAGCCGGTCGTAGGCGCGGACTTAGCCGCGTTTGCGTGGCACGACACCTCATTCGACGAAGCGACGCCAAGTCGTCGCCTACAACCCGAAATTTCATACCCCTCGACAACAATCCTACCGAACAAATGTTCCGTCCGCTTTGATGATTGTGACATCGACAAACAACGATCCGCTGCGATTGTTCGGGCCGTAGCGCACTTCGTAGCCGCCAAGATCGAGCTTTCCGATTTTTTCCATGCCGGTGACGAGGCTTTCGCGTGTGATTGAGCGTCCCGCGCGTTTCAATCCGTTCACCAATACGACAGCGCTAACGTAGCCTTCCAGGCTTGACCATCCGAATGGTTCGTTCGGATAAGCGCGCCGTAAGTCATCTTCGTACGAACGCTGGATTGCCGTCGCGCGCGAGTTGGGGAAGGGGGCGATTTGCGCCATCATCGTGCCTCTCGCGGCGGGGCCAGCAAGCCGCGCGAGTTCTTGCCCACCGGAATTGACGGCAAGAAATTGCGGACGAGGCGAGAGCGCGCGCGTTTCGCGAATGAGTTCGGCATAGGTGCTGTAAGAGCCGTGGTTGAGCATCACGTCGACTTTCGAATCGACGAGACGCTTGGCAATCGCTTTGATATCGGGTTTGCTGGCAACGGCAATGGGTAATGTGAGTTCCATGCCGCGCTCTTTCGCCAGGCGGGTGACGTTTGCTAAATGCAGTCGTCCGGTTTCGTTGTCGGAATGAATGAGCCCGACGGTGCGATTGCCGAGTCCGGCAGCCGCCGTCAGCAACGCGGCGAATTCATCGAGATGCGCGGCGCGCACTGGAAACACGTAGCGATTGAATGGATCGCGCAGTTGCGGCGATCCGGCCATGCATGCGATCAACGGGACGCGCGCTTCGGAGACGACTGGCAACAATGCAGTGCACGGGCCGCCTTCGATCATGCCGAACAATGCGACTGCGCCGTCGCCAATGAGCTTCTTCGCGTTTTCGACGGTTCGTTTGGCATCGCCGCCATCGTCGAGCGAGATCAGTTTGATTGGCTGGCCGTTGATGCCGCCGCTTGCGTTGATGCGATTGAAATAGGC
>JBOFBL010000496.1:0-1025 GCA_051645545.1 Casimicrobium sp.
GGGGACGCCAATAACGCAAAGCCGCCTTTAGGGCGGCTTTTTGCGTTATTGGCGTCCCCAAGGGGTAGGCAGAACCCCTCGGGTTCGACGAGCAAATGTCCAGGGGACATTGCCGGACGCACAGCGCGAAGCGATGGCGGGCCTGAGATGCGAAGCATCGGAAGGCTTCGCAATCGTTCTAAACGATTGCGAACAATCCCCTTGGGGCTGATACAAAAGAGCTTTCGTCAAACAGCGTCTGCCATTCGCTAACGCACAGCAAAGTGCCCACCAAAATCCACGGCATCGACTTCACCTCCGCCCCGCGTAAAGCGAAGGCAATCACCGTCGCCCACGCCGCACTTGCCAAAACAAAACTAACAGTCACCCACGTCGAACGCCTAGACTCATTTGAATCCTTCGAAGCATTCTTAAATACCCCCGGCCTTTGGACAGGAGGCTTCGATTTCCCGTTCAGTCTCCCCCGCGAACTCGTCGAAACGCTCGACTGGCCAACCAACTGGCGAGCGCTCGTCAAACGCGCTCAAACTATTGGCAAAGAAGCATTCAAAGCAAATCTCGATCGCATTCGCGAGTCGCGTCCCGTGGGCTCGAAATACATAGAACGCTGCGGCGACAAACTCGCCGGTTCATCCTCACCAATGAAGCTCGTGAACCCACCCGTCGGCTTGATGTTCTTCGAAGGCGCACCCCGCTTAGCGCGCGCAGGCGTGAATGTGATCCCCTGCGCGCCGAACAACGACTCGCGCATCGCGCTCGAAGCCTATCCCGGTTTTCTTGCGCGACAAATCACCCGCGAGAGTTACAAGAAAGACGGCAGAGAAGGCAACACGCCAAAACGAATCGCTGCGCGAGAAACGATCGTTATGAACTTGTCTGCATTCGCAAAGAAACACTACGGCCTAACGGTGAGCCTCGCCGCTTCGCTCGAACAAGAGTGCACAGACGACGGCAGCGGCGACACACTTGACGCAGTACTCTGTGCTGTGCAAGCCGCTGTTGCACAACTCGCTTTTGAAGCGGGC
>JBOFBL010000497.1:0-7559 GCA_051645545.1 Casimicrobium sp.
TGCCGCGACCAATGCCTCCAAATCGCGCCGGTTAACGTTGCAACGTTGGTCGCGGCAGAGCCGCTCCTACAAATCCGAGCAATATCGCGGCGTGCGTTGCTCTCGCGCCACGCTCGCAGTTCACGCCCCCAAGCCTCAATTCGCGAATTCCAGCGTCGATTCGTCGCACGTTTGTAGCGGTCGGCAACCCGGAAACCCAGAATTCGTTCCGTTGCGATGTCGCAACGCACTTTTCGGGGAATACACATGAATCCGCTCGGTTTTGTAACTCGTCCGGCGAAAACGCTCTATGAAGCCGCCGTGGCGCCGTTTCAGTTCGCGTTCGTTGTTGGCCTTTGTGCCTTCATCAACTGGATGACCTTTGGCGGTTACTGGTGGGTGAAGTGGGTGGCCTTCGGCATGGGCATCGCTTGGATCGTTGCTTGGGCGCGTGCGGCGAAGGTTATCTTGATCGTGGGCGTCGTTGCCGCTATCGGTTACTTCATCTACAAGAAATACGGCGCACAAGCCAAAGCGAAGTACGACGCATGGCGCAAGGAAGGCAATGTTGACGAGAAAGGTAACGTCACGCCGCGCGAACCTGCGCAAGCCGTGCAGTATTACCTGCAAGCCAAACCCGAGACGACCGGCACCGCGATATCGGCCTGATCCAAGGCGTGCTCAGAAAAACGCCACCGAAATGGTGGCGTTTTCATTTGCGAAGCTTGCGCTACATTGCGGTTTTCGTCTAATCGTTTCGAGCGCTCCAATGAAAATTGCCATCGGCGGCTTCCAACACGAAACCAACACTTTCGCGCCTTCTAAAGCAAACTACGAACGATTCATTCAAGGAGGCGGCTGGCCACCGGTGTCGATCGGCAATGAGATCTTTGAGCGTTTTCAGAATCAAAACATCCCAATCTCTGGCTTCATCGCGGAGATGGGTAACAAACACGAGTTGATTCCAACGGCCTGGGCGGCCGCGAGTCCTTCAGCGGAAGTGACGGACGATGCGTTCGAGCGTATTGCGGGGGCGATTTGCGATGGTATTCGTAAAGCGGTCGTTGAGAAAAACGCCGACATGGTTTACCTCGATTTGCATGGCGCGATGGTGACTGATTCGCATCGCGATGGCGAGGGCGAGCTTCTGCGCCGCGTGCGCGAGATCGTTGAGCCGAAGATGCCGATTGCAGTGAGTCTCGATTTGCATGCGAACACAACACCGGAGATGTTCAAGCACGCCGAATTGTTGGTTGCGTATCGCACCTATCCGCACATCGACATGGCCGAGACAGGCGCACGCGCTGCGTTTTATTTGAAGCAGCGGATCAACGGCATGAATGCGCCGCATGTTGCCTATCGCGCGTTGCCCTACATCATTCCGATCACTTCGCAATGCACCGATCTTTTTCCCGGTAACGACATTTACAAACTCGTTGCCTCACTCGAGTCGCGCGACGTACCGAGCGTTTCGGTTACACCCGGTTTTCCGGCGGCAGATTTCGAAGGTTGCTCGCCCGTCGTGTGGGCTTATGGCACGAGCGAAGGCGCAGCAAACGCAGCCGCCGACACCCTAGAAAAACGCGTGCTCGCCGCCGAAGGCGAATGGGACGCGCGCGTGCTCGATGCGGTCGCGGCCGTGCGCGAAGCGATGCGTATTGCAACGCTTGGCACTGGTGCGCGCAAACCGGTTGTAATCGCTGACACGCAGGACAACCCCGGCGCAGGCGGCGACAGCGACACGATGGGCATGATTCGCGCGCTGCTCGAATGCAGGGCAGAGCGCGCGGCGGCGGGTTTGATCGTCGATGGTGCAGCTGCAAAAGCAGCGCACGAAGTCGGCGTTGGTAAAACGCTTAACTTTGCACTCGGTGGCAAGAGTCGTATTCCCGGCGATTCACCGCTCGCGCTGCCGTGGATGGTGGAGGCGATTGCCGATGGTAACGTCGCAGCGACTGGGATCTTCTATCGCGGCATGAAGTTGCGGCTCGGACCATCGGCGTGTTTGCGCTACCAAGGCGTGCGCGTCGTTGTCGCGAGTTACAAAACGCAAATGGCCGATCAAGCGATGTATCGCTACGTGGGCATCGAGCCCAAAGATCAAGCGATTCTCGTGAACAAAAGCTCGGTGCATTTCCGCGCCGATTTCACGCCGATTGCCGAGACGATTTTGGTTGCCAAAGCGCCTGGTCCGATGGCCGCCGACCCTGCGGATTTGCCTTGGAAGCATTTGCGAAAGGGGATTCGAGTGCGGCCGTTTGGAGCAAGATTTGGTGAATGAGCTTATTCTATGATTGCCAGATTTAATTGGGTGGTAACGATTAATTACTAACTTGTTGAAACTGTATTTTATTGCTTATAGACCCAATTAATATGGGGTAATTCAAAAAATGCCAGATATGGTTTCGATCGCTCACTGAAAACCTGTTGCGAGTGCTTGTGCGCTGCTATTGAGTGCTGAATTCTGCGATGTGAGATCAATTTGCAATTCAGATCGAAAAAACAATCTGTAAACGCTCGCGATGAATTCGTCGTTCTGCGCGGCAGCAGCGAATTTTTTGCGTCAATTCTTTATGACGCTGTCGATTGCGCAATCGCTAGCATCGCAAAAATCAGCTTCCGTTGTGATTGAAAATTGCGAACAACTTGCCTGGTTCATTGATCCGCGTGCACACAGCGGCATGCGCCGTAGTTCGTCAAGCTAAGTGAAGCGCATGTAACTCTTTCTGACCATCACCCGCATCAAATACGGTTCAAGCGATGCGTTGTGAATATCATTCGCTCATGAATAAGAAAACTACAGCAATTGTGATCGGTGCGACTGGGCTCACAGGGCGCGCACTTGTCGCGCAGCTCGCGCGCGATGAGCGATACGAACATGTTGTTGCTTGTGTGCGCAAACCCGCTGAGTTTGGTGAAAACGTGGCGACACATCTAGTCGATTTTGATGCGCTGATCAAATCGCCTGAAGCGTTTGCCCGTTCGTTCGAGAAACTCGCCGCTTCGCCCACTATTCATGCGTTCTGCTGCCTGGGAACGACCATCAAGGTCGCGGGTTCGCAAGAGGCATTTCGTCGCGTCGATTTCGATTCCGTAATAGCGTTTGCGAAGGCGATGAAATTGCTCGGTGCGGCGCATATCGGCGTCGTCAGTGCGCTAGGCGCATCGAAGCACTCAAGTGTTTTCTACTCGCGCGTGAAAGCCGAGATGGAAGAAGCGGTGACCGCGATCGGTATTGCGTCGACTAATTTTTTGCGCCCATCGTTTCTCGATGGCGATCGTGCCGAACATCGGCCCGGTGAAAAGCTCGGCATCGTGTTTACGAAATTGATCGGCCCGCTCTTGCTCGGCTCATTGCGTCGTTATCGTGTCGTGCATGCGCAGGCAGTGGCGGCTACATTTATCCGCGAGGCGAACGCACACACAACGGGCGTGAAGATCAACGAATCGGAGACGATTCTGCATTGAGCGACTGGCCGAAATCGCTCGCGTTTCGGACGAATGCCTTATGAAAACGAAACCGTTGTCGCAACGAATTTTCCGTCGTTGGTTTTCTCGAAAATGATTACCGCCTCGGTGTCTTTTTGACCGTTCGCATTAGTGTCGAACGTTCGGCCTTTGTAAGTGAATTTATGTACTTTGTCGCTTGTGGTGTCGGCGACATCAGGCTTACCAACTTGCTCCATGACCGCTTCTTCGGTTTGGCCGGACACACGTGCCTCGAAGATGCCGCGACTATAGCTACCGCCGCTGCAACCGACGAGGAATAGATAAGCGGTTGCGGCTGCCGCATAGAAAAGCTTTACCATCGTAACTCCCTATTTTCAGGCGTATTAGCTTGCCTGTACGCTTTGCAGTATTACGGATTTGCCTGACAAGCGTCTGACTGTAAGTAGAGTGGATCGACTTGTTTGCTTTAGCCTTTGAAGACGCGCAGGCGCGCAATAGGAAAAGTGCGTCATGCGCGATTTCTAACCGACGTCATCTTTTTTTTGAATAGCTCGTATCCTTGTACACCGGTAGCCGATCCCGTACCCGCTTCGTTTCGTTGTGTGTCATTGCCCGAACTCCGCTGATCGGATTGCGTTCGAGCATTCGGGAAGTAAGCACTCATGTTTGACATCCGTGCCCTCGGCGAACTCTCGGCAAGCGACAATGGACAAGTTTTCGATCTGTCTCGTCGGGGGCTTAGGCGCTCTGCGCTGCAATTGTTCGCGCTGTTGGTGCTGAGTTATCCGTCGCGCTTGTCGCGCGAGAGCGCGTGTGTGCGGCTCTGGCCAGACGAGGATCATGTCTCTGCCAACGCAAAATTGCATCAGGCACTACATGCGCTGCGTCGAGTATTCGAGCCGGATCTCGCGCCTCGCGCCGAGTCTCGCTACATCGCAAGCGATCGCGATCATGTTTACTTCGTTGCCGAACGCAGGCTGAGCCTCGACATCAGTCGCTTCGATGAGTTTTCGCAACCGCAGAGCTCGCTACAGCAGAAAGCACAGGCAATTGAGCTCTATAGGGGCGAATTGTTGTGCAACTTTGAACTGAATGACAGCGAACTTGCGCGCCGCGAAGCGTTGAAGCGAAAGTTTCGACAAACCGCACTCGATCTTGCGAATGCGCAAATTGCGGGCAATCAATCTGCGCAGGCGTTGCAAACGCTTGAAGCGCTGCTCGCGCGAGAGCCGGCGTGCGAGGAGGGGTGTTTCGCGCTCATGAAGTTGCTGGCAGAAACCGGTCGCGTTGACGACGCACTGCGGCAATTCCAGCTTCTCGGTGCAGCGCTCAAGCGAGAGATCGATATCGAGCCGACAGCCGCCGTTGCAGAGTTCGCGCGATCGCTTCGCTCGCGAGACACCGACGTAAAAACAGCGTCCGGGTCGAACTCGAAGGCTACGTTGCCTCGGTATCAAGTGCCGCTTTCGTTGAAACGAACGATCGAGCGTGTTGATCTTCTCGCGCGCGTGCGCGACGATTTTTTACTGCGTCGTTACCGACTGGTTACGCTTTGTGGGATCGGCGGCATTGGAAAAACGACGGCCGCCTACCAGATTGCGCGATCATTGTCGGAGGCGTTCGAGCAAGGCGCTTGTGTGGTGGAGTTGCCTGAGGTTGCGCAGAACGAGTCACAGCTTCTGCTTTCGATGTTACGGGCGCTCGACCTCGCGAGTGCGCGCGGAGAGCCCGAAGCGTTGATCGTCGAGCGCGTGCGTCGCGCGTCGGTACTGCTGCTGCTCGACAACTACGTGCCGAGCGCTGAGTGCAATCGCTGCATCGCTCGTCTCTTGCAAGCGAGTGAATCGCTGCAAATTCTCGCGACGGCGCGCGCCCCCGCTGGTATTGAAGGCGAGCGCGCGATTGCCGTGACGCCGCTGTCTGTGCCGGGTGGAGACATACCAGTGACGCTTGCGCTTCGTCAGATAGAAAGCGTTTCGCTGTTCGTCGCTCGCGCCGAAGATCGCCTGGGAACTTTCGAATTCTCCGTCGAAAACGCTGAAGATATTGCTGCGATTTGTCGCAGCACCGAAGGCATTCCGCTTGCGATCGAACTTGCGGCGAATCGACTGCGCACACAATCGCTACGCGCCGTACGTGAGGCGTTGGAGTCGATGAACGCATCGCTCGCGAGCCGCACTGAGAGCGATTTAAGTGTCGGCGAGCGACATTTGATGAGCGCGCTCGATTGGGCTTGGAACGCAGCGCCCGAGAGTGCACGACGTGTATTCGCGTGGCTTAGCTTGCAGCATGCCAGTTTGGACGCCACTCGCATTCGCGGACTTCACGGGCAATCCGTCGAAACGCTAGACGGATTGCTGCATGCGCTTTGCGAGATAGGTTTGCTGCAACGCGCGACGCGATTGAATGAACGTGTGAGCGTGCCGCAATACAGCTTGCTCGATGTCGTTCGTGATTATGCGCAGACACGGTTGCGAGCCTCGGGTGAATGGGAAGCTGCGCGCGATTGGTTTCAATCGCGTGTGTTGTCGCTGTGTACTTCAGCGATGCGGAACCACTTGCTAACGGTCAGTGCTTCGGATTGGGAGGTCAGCGGCGTCGATGAGCGCGATTGCGCGCGCGCGATTGATGGTTTTGTTGTGGAAGAACGCTGGGGCGACGCAATTGAAGTGTTTAGTTGTCTGGCAAATGGCTTTATCGAACAAGCGCGGTTCGTCGAATTCGATCACTATTGCAACAAAATCGAGCGTTGGCCGATATCGTCCTTTAGTAGTCGCGAACGCGGTGTTTATTTGCTCGTACTTGGGATTGGTCGGACGCTCTCCGATATGGATCCGCGAGCGATCAGCAAACTACAAGATGCCGCGCGATATTTCGAAGAGATCGGCGACGCGGCGGGTAGAGCTTTGGCGCTCAACTATCAAGGCGGGCTGCGTACCACTATGGGTGAGCGCGAAGCTGCCGTGCGATGTGCGCGGGAGGCGCTGAAACTGAGCGACGCGGTAGAAAACGACGATGTGAAATTGAAGATCAATGCAGGCGTTGCGTTCACCACATTCGAGTGCGGTTATCCGCGTGAAGCGCTGGAAGCGGCTCAGCGCGCCATGATGCTTGCGAGTCGCGAGGGCACGTCGCCGGGGCCGCGACTAGCGGCGCTCCTGGCAGCTACGCAAACGTTTCATTTGTGCGGTGAGAACGATTTGGCCTATCGCGGGGCGCTCGACGCCTATGCGCTTGCAAAAGAGCGACGCAGCGATTTCTACATCAGTCGCATCGGATACGCGCTCACAGATATGTCAATAGCACGCGGCGAATTTGAGGCTGCCGCGAGGTATCTCGACGACGGAGAGGTGCTTACGAAGCGCAGCGGCAATCGACTCGTTGATCGTTCTCGCGACGCGCGCATGCGAGGTGCGCTTGAACTGTCAAGCGGCGTGCCTACGGATCAAACATTGCAAACGATTGTGGATCTAATTCGTGCGCTTGAACACGACCCGCGCGAACCACGAGGATTGACTGTCGGACTGGCTTGCGTACGCGCTGCATTGCTGTGGCGTTCGCAGAAACCGTGCGAAGCAATTGCCGCACTGGCCGAGGTGCGCGAAACATTTGCGAATACGCCGCACGGCGACCAAATACTCGTGGTGTCAATGATCGCAGCTATCGCGCGGGCGATTGAGGCTGCATCAATTGCTGCGAGCTTGGACGCAGCGCTTGAAGTTCAGCAAAACACGACACCGCACATACTTCAGGGTGGTGATCGACTGATTGTCGACGTGATCGCATCGAACCAGTCGATCAACTTGCGTGTGCGTCCGGCGCTTTCAATCGAGAGTTCGTCGACGCGCGAGCTTCACGTTTTGGCGAGCGAAGCGATTGCTGTTTTGGCGCAAAACCTGTGCTTGTAAAGCACAACGCAAATCTATTCTCATAAAAAGTCTATTTTTCCAGGATAAATCGTCGAAAAAGCGGAAATTTTCGGATTGTCGAAAAAGTAACCATCCCCCGGCAAAGCCGGGGGCTTTAAGTATTGTGAGCCGCTCAAAGCGGCTAAACGGGGTCGCTCACGCGGCCCCAACTTTTTGCGCCACCGCTATGGTGGCTATTTCCATAGCCCAAGTTGCTCCAAC
>JBOFBL010000498.1:0-6776 GCA_051645545.1 Casimicrobium sp.
CACTTTGCTGCACCAGCGGCTTTCTACCCGAGCCATTGAAGACAGTCTGCTCGTCACCGGCCTTCTCTTCGAGCTCAGCGGCCCACTTGTAGAGCTGATTGCGACGTATCCCCAACTCCAGCGCGATCTGCGTGCCGGGCTTGTGCCCCTGCTTGAGCAGCGCAATCGCTGCGAGCTTGAATTCCTTGCTAAACCGTTGGCGCGTGCGCTTAACTTCCTCCGCCGTCTGCTTCGTCTTTCCCATTCGACATCTCCTGAAGTATTGTCTACTTTCATCAATGTCCGGGAAACCCGGGCTAGCTCATTTTGATCTTAACTTAGCTAACGCTTTGCTTTCATTGTGAGCTACAACGATTGCAAGTGACGCTCTACCCGATTGACGATGCGTTCGGCGGGAAGATCGATGAGGGCTCATCGAACAAATTTCCCGTCAGCAGACAACATGACCAGTTCCACAAAGTCTGTCCCGGTTCTTCGCTCGGGTGAGAAAAAGAATTCCGCACCGCCAATGTTAACTTCGCGTTGCGCGAGCGCGGCGGTGAGGCGTTCCCGATTCAAATTCGAACCCGCGCGGGTCAATGCCTGGACCAAAAATTTTCCGGCGACATACCCTTCAAGACTCAGGTAAGAAGGCTCGAGGCCGACGACTTTTGCTAGCGCTTGATATTCCCTCACCACCGGTAAAGTACGGTTCCACGGATAGGCGGTTACTTGTGAAAACACTATGCCTTTGGCATTCTTGTTAAGCGCCTTGTGGATGAGCTCGGCTGGCGCAATGGACATGGCGTAGATTTGCGCCATCGCGCCAGCGTTTTTGAATTCCGATACAAACTTAACAGCGGCCCCGCCCGCTGCAAACAAAATAACGGCATTGGGTGCAGCCGCAACAGAGGCCCGGACGACGTCCGAAATGTTTGACCCATTGATTTCTATCGCGGTCGATGCAACAAGTTTCGCTCTTAGGTGCATAGCAACTTGTTGTTCGACACTAGCTGTGACCTCTTTTCCGCCAGGGGTGTTGAGAGACACGAGCGCGATGCGATCCAAATTTAACTTCGACAAGTGACGTATGATCTTCTCGGATTCATCGGAGTAGCGCGCTCGCAAGTAAAAGACCAAGCTACCGCTTTTGGCTCTGCCCGCATCGCCAACCGCATAGGGTGCAACGAGCGGGGTCCGAGACTCTTCGAGCATGGGCACGACGGCGAGCGTAGTTGCTGTGCCGCCGCCGCCGAACATCGCTAAGACTCGCTCTTCGAAAATCAACTTGCGGTAGTTGATGATCGCTTTCTCTGGATTGAGGCCATCATCAAGCGACGTTAAGCGAATCGGTCGACCGTTGATACCACCTGAGGCGTTGACGCTATCGAAACAAAGCACTGCTCCCTGTCGGTGCGCAAGCGCGCTGGAGGACAATGGCCCCGACAGAACCGTACTTTGTCCAATGCGTATTTCGCTTGAATTAGTGGTTGACTTGCTCGCGGCATCAGTCATTGATGTTAATAGCGGCACCGAAGCAATCCTCTTTAAGAAGACTCGTCTTGAAGCTAGGTCTTTCAATTTACTACCCCTCGTTAATAAAGGTTTTTTCTTGTGAAGCGGTCGACTCTCCGTTCGACTAATGCGCAGAAAACCGAGAATCTCCCTCGCTTCTCGATTCGATAAACACGTCCACGAGTTGCCCCGGAACGAATTCGGTAACGTTATTCTTGAGTTTAAATTTAGCTCTGAGTGCACGGGCGTCAAAGCGATCGCTGGACTTTCCGCTAATTGCCTGTTGTGCGATCACGAGTTGATCGCTAGCGATAAACTCCGCTGGGCTATTGATGTCTCGGTGGCCGCGTGCGGATACAAGTGTCTTGCCATTGCGGCTAAAACGCCACAATTCATGTTCGTCGATGTCTACCACCGCAACGAGCGCTGATAAGTCGCCAAACACGATTAATGGATCCATATTACGAGGATCCAGATAGGTCCCCACGACCACTTCGATGCGAAGTATTTCGCCGTCGAACGGTGCCCGCAAAACGTGTCGCTCTAGCTCGGTCTTTATCGACGCGATGCTTGCTTCGACGGTTTGTATCTTTGCTGTTGCAATCGCTAGATCCGTTCCAGCTCCTTGCCTTTGCGTCATTTGTTCTGCCGCGACTGCCTGAGCGACTTGTGCTTGTGCCACTGAGAGTTGCCGTTGTCGTGAAAGCAGCGTCTCTTGCGAAATGGCGCCTTGCTTAGATAGTGTTTCAGCATTGACGACCAATCGCGCGGCCTCGTCGACTCGCGCCCTTGCTTCATCGACGCGGGCTCGTGCAGCGGAAACTTCTTCGATCCTGGCTTTACCGCTGAGTCGCTGCCATGTGAGTTGCGCTTCTTTTAGCTGCGCTTCGCGTATTGCAAGTTCGCTGGTCACATGTCGCGTATCAAGCGTTACTAGCGGATCCCCTCGCCTCACTCGTTGACCGACCTTTGTGTGTACCGCTTGAACCACACCTGCGATCGGTGTTCTGAGTTCGACGATTCCTGATAGCGGCTCAATCGTTCCTGTAGTGACGATTGCTGCCGCAAAGGGTTTGGCTGTGCCGTTGTTATTCTTTGCTGGTGTAGGCACCGAGTCTCGAAAATACGTGGTTCCAAAAATCGCGCTTACCAGTCCGATCGTCGTTATGATCGCTGCACCGATTGCAAATCGTTTAACTCTCGGATTGATTTCTTCACCAGGAAGCGAATCATCAGTATTTTTTGTAATCTCGCGTTTCATGCAGCTTGCTCTCTATCAGAATCTCGGCTCTTTATCGAAAGAAGAGGCTTTGTCGACGTTTTTTCGCCTCCTTGCGAGGAGCGGTGGGTTACGATGCCGTCGTTCATTGTGGCGATGCACTGTGCATAGCGAAAAATTCGATTGTCGTGCGTGACCACCACAACGGCCCGATTTGGGTTTTGCGCGATCCTGGACAGTAAGTTCATGACAAGCTCACCGGATTCGGAGTCCAGTGCGCTGGTCGGTTCATCGCAAACAAGCAGCCGGGGAGAATGCGCTAGCGCTCTTGCGATTGCGACTCGCTGTTGCTGCCCACCCGAGAGCTTTTCGACATAACTATCCGATAGCTGCGAAATACCGACCTGCTCCAAGCGTTCGTTTGCACGTCGAATCGCTTCTTTGCGATCGATACCCCTCAACAGTAAGGGCATTGCAATGTTCTCTCTCGCAGAGAATCCCGGGACCAAGTTGTACTGCTGGAAAACAAATCCAACGTTCCGACGGCGCCATTTCGCAACGTCCTCGGTTTTCATTAGGTCGAGCCGAACGCCCAGCACACAGCAGCGTCCGTGATCCGGTTGAAGCAATCCAGCGATTACCGAAATTAGTGTGGTTTTGCCACAACCAGAGGGGCCAACGAGCAAACTGAGCGCCCCCATCGGAAAGCCAAGATTGACGCCGCGAAGCGCATGAACGACGTTGTCGCCTTCGCCGAATGACTTCTGTAAATTGTGGCAGTCTACGGAGAGCATCATTTATCACGCACTTCGAAAAACGGAGGCGGGCTCGATACGCAGTATCTGGCGAACGCTGCCGAAACCACCGACAAACAGCATCAGTGTGGTTGCGATTGCGACTGACATAAGAACGCCGAGCGGCATTGCAAAAGCGAGCCCACCGGCGGCCAGGACAAAGCCTAGAGCAACGCTCGCTAACACGCCGATGCCGTAGCCCAAGAGCCCAACAAATGCGGCATGCGTGACTACGATTGAAACAATTGCATTTGGGCGCATTCCAAATGCTCTTAGAGTGCCGTAGTACTTCAGCCGCTCGAGCGTAAATGAGTAGAGAGTTTGTGCGCTAACGAATGTTCCGATCAGAAATCCAAGGGCCACTGTTATTGCGAAATTGATCAGAATGCCAGTTTTGTTAAAGATGTAGTCAATGGTTGAGGCTTCAAATTCGCTACGTGTCATAGCCTTGAGTCCAGTCACGTTAGATATTCTTTTCGCGACCTCGTTTGTGGATGCCCCCTCGCTCAATCGCACTTGAGCGTAGCTCACGGGTCTGGTTTCTCGACCGACCAATTCGTAGAAAGATTCGATGGTGACCAATACGGTCGGTTCCCAGAAGAAGCTTCGGCGCGCTTGGAATGTGCCGGTAACAAATCGCTCCTTCTTGTTGATTTCGACGAAGTGCCCAGTCTTCAAGTGCTCGTTATTGAACGTCAAGTGTTTGTTTGCGGTTACCGAATCAACAAATACGGAGCGCTTGTTGGCGAGATCGCTCCAACGCGACCGCGGGTCGAGTGCGACGTGTAAGTTTGTTAACGCGCTACGGTCGACTCCGATCAGTAGTACATTGCTTTTGGTACCGTTGGGTAAACGTAATTCTGCTAGGGTGTGTCCAAGCGGGGTTGCCGACTGCACCCCGTCAATGCTTTGAATACGCGAAAGTAACGACGCGCCGAAGGGGCGTCGTTCATGAGAGAAACGCACACTTGGCTCGGCCACCCAAAGGTCGCCAGTACCCAGATCGCGAATGAAAGCGCTTGTCTGAAACGTCACGCCCCAAAACACCCCGAGTTGCACCGTCATTAAATGCACGGCAAAAGCGACACCGCCGACAAGTGCGTAGAACTTTCTCTTGTCTGAAAGAAGTAGCTGTAGCGCAAGCCAAAACACGTTGCCGTTCATTGCCCCACCTCGACATAACGGCCGGTCGAGATCAAATTTTCAGGGTCGAGCGCGCCCACGATCTTGCTAGCAATTTCATGCCTATCAGCACCGATCGCATTCATATGGTCAATGTCGCGTCGATAAAGCAACCAATCGCGGCGTTGAGCGAGCTTGTGTAGTTCGTTCAGGCACATCAAGGCGTTTCTGCGCTCGTTTGTATCATCGAGGTTGTACGAAGCATTCGTGATTGCAACCACGCCTACGCCGGGTACGATGTTTAACGTGATGTACGCCAGTAAGCCTCGGTCCGCGTAAACGCTGGATATCGCCTCGATATCGACATCCAGTCCGTGATGTTGCAAACTAAGAACCGGTGCGAAGTAAAAAAGTCCATTGCGCTGGTCGGCGTCGTAGCGAAATGTTTGTTCGACGGGGAGTGATGTCGGGCGTCCCTCTGTCAACCCGTGAAGCTGTTCTATGACATCGACGAACGCTCGATAGTAATTAGCCTTCGGCCAAAAGTGCAGTAGTGAAAGAAGGCGTTTTGCACTCGTGAGTCTTCGACTAGTAACCATCTTGACCTTTGCGAGACCACGCAACGACTTACGTACCTTGGCGTGTATCTCGCTAAGCGTGCGCATATTGCCGTAGATGGGCACTATCCCAGTCCACAACGCCGATGTCTTCGCATCGACGAAATGTTTGACGGCGACTGAAGAGAAGTGAGGCATGAAACGGCCAACGCGCTCTTCGACCGCACCGCCCATCGTCGCGCGTGCTCGGTTTCGGTTGCCAATGTGAGTGACTCCGATGTGATTTGAGTCGCACACGCAATCTTGGATTTTCCGGACTACTAACCCGATCTGGGCGGTGGTAGAAACCTCGATACTGAGCGCCGCGTGCTGGGGCTGCCGGTGATACAGGCGAATTGCCGCGGCGACAACAATGCACCCTCGAGACTGAAGCATTGTCTGCGTAAAGTCGGGCCCCGACTTGAACGGAAAACTCGGATGACTCGGATCGGGACGCGTCGTCCATACTGTCTTTCCTGTCGGCAACATAATTTGCAGTGACAGCACGTCGTCACTTCTCAAGCCAAAATAACCGATACCACGATCCAGGCAGTTGCCAACGATGCTTGATGCTGGCGATGAGCCGGTCGGGTTGATAAGTAAGCCTGGGTGATGAGCCGCAAGATGTTGCGCTAGTTGGCCTTGCGATACGCCGGCTTCGATGACGGCGTAGGGCGTTGTCGTTTTAGTCGTGACGTAGCGAATTGTTGCGATATGTTGAAGCGACAACAAGGCGCACTCGCTCTCGGCGGGTAGGCTGGTACCGTACCCCCAATTCAACCCCGTCGAAACCACGTAAAAGCGCTTCCGGTCGCGATACCACATCGCAACAATTTGCGACAGCTCTTCGATTGATTTTGGGCGTGCGGTCGAAGTTACTGACCTCTGAAAGCCACTGACGTCGCCATCAAAAGCACCACTGAACGCTTGACTCATCGCGTGTTACTTAGGAGATTTCGCGTGTGTGCTTAGTTGAGACGAACAACTGTTCATCAAAGCCTCAACACGAACACAAACTGTTAAATCGCTTGCTGGCAACGCGCGCGAGCTCGGGTTTTGTCGGAACTACAGTCGTTTGAACAAGGCATGATCGCTAAACCCCTTTTTATCCTTAGCGTGACAACAAAAAGTGCTTTTGTACTTATCGAGTTGTGACTATCGTCCGCTTCCGCGATTTGACGTATGGGGTAATGCGTAAATCAATCGCGATTGATTCGGTAAACGCATCAATTAGCTTGTTTTGCTCCGTTAAGTTTTGAAATGGTTGCGAGCTACCGGATTGCCGGATTTCAAGACGGCGCAATTTCGCTTAAAGTAGAAGAATTCAGTAGCTCGGTGCTGCATTGTGCGGGGTGAGTAAGAGTAAGAGGAGGTATGAGATGGGTGGGGCAGAGGTAGAGTCGACGGAGGGTATGGTGGAGGGGGGTAGGATGGGGGTTCGTCACGCGTTATCGAGTGTGACGATAGGGGATTTTGAGTTGTTTTGTATTGTTGTGGATCAGGGAGGGTTTCGGGAGGCGGGGCGGTATTTGGGCTTATCGCAATCGGCGG
>JBOFBL010000499.1:0-10970 GCA_051645545.1 Casimicrobium sp.
GTGTGGGATGACAAAGGCCGCTTGCGCACGCATGCGCCTTCGACTTACAAAATCCCAACCTCTGCGGATGTACCAGAAGTCTTCAATGTCGCGCTCTACGATCAACCGAATCACGTGCCCACGATTCATCGCAGCAAAGCGGTTGGCGAGCCGCCGTTGATGCTCGCATTCAGCGTTTGGTTTGCGATTGCCGATGCCGTGGCGAGTTTGGGTGAGGGAAAGCGGATGCCGAAACTCAAAGCGCCCGCGACGCCGGAAGCGGTGTTGCGGGCCATCAATGAGATGCGAGGCTAGTCGTGATTTGCCCAAGCGCGGTGCCATATGCTGTCATCCCCGCGGAGGCGGGGACCCAGACCGGGACGTTGGCTCCGGCGAATAACGATTGCTGTGATTTCACGCATGAGCACTCGGTCTGGGTTCCCGCCTTCGCGGGAATGACAGGAAGGGAGCGTTGCTGATGCATTCAATCATTGATGCCTTGTTGAAGCGCTTGAAAGCAAATACGCAATGCGTTCTGCTGCTTGTATCGAGCGCCAAAGGCTCCGCCCCCCGCGAAGTCGGCGCATCGATGATCGTCACAGCGAACGAAACCTTCGGCACCATCGGCGGCGGTCATCTTGAATTGAAAGCAACCGAGCATGCACGCGAAATGCTCAAAGCAAACGCGACCATCGCAACACAACGCCACTTCCCCCTCGGCCCTGCGCTCGGCCAATGTTGTGGCGGCGCGGTCAGCATCCTCTTCGCGCCCATCAACGAAACCCATCGTGACGAAATCGAAAAAATCGCAGCGATTGAAGAACAAGGCGGCAGCTACGATTTCACTCGCGTGACAGACACCCACGAAACCATCACCGTGCCGCTCGAATTCAGCGCATGGCACATCGTCGTGTTCGGCGCGGGTCACGTTGGCAAAGCGATTGTGGAAGTTTGCTCCACATTGCCGTGCCGCATCACCTGGATCGATGAACGTGAAGCCGAGTTTCCAAAACACGTTGCGGCGAACGTACGCATCGTGAATTCCGACTCACCCGCTGATGAAGTGAAGCGCATTCACGCAGGCGCGCAAGTGCTCGTGCTCACGCATTCGCATGCGCTCGATCTCGACATCTGCTTCGCGCTTTTGAAGCGCGACGATCTGGCGTATTGCGGGCTCATTGGTTCCGCAACAAAAGCCGCGACCTTTCGCAATCGATTTGCGCAACGCGGCCACTCTCCGAGCGAAATCTCTCGTATCATTTGTCCGATCGGACGCCGCGAAATCAGGGATAAGCATCCTGGCGCGATTGCGGTGAGTGTCGCCTTCGATCTCGCAGAAAGATGGTATCAGCGAAACAGCGAAAACGCCCATTTTGCAGGGGCGAGAATCGATTTAAAGTCATTCTCGAAAAAATAGCAATTCGATGCATCGCTCCGGCGAAATTAAGCTTTAACATACATCGCCAATATACGAATCGTTCGTTTGAATGACTGAATCTAGCGCCACGCCACGCCTCGAATTGCGCCACATCACGAAGCGCTATCCGAGCGTCGTTGCCAATGACGATGTGAGTTTGCGTGTCGCGTCTGGCGAGATTCACGCCGTGCTCGGCGAGAACGGCGCAGGCAAATCGACGCTCATGAAAATCATCTACGGCGCGGTGAAGCCCGACGTCGGCGAAATGTTCTTCGATGGCGCAGCGTTCCTCGCGAAGAATCCGCGCGACGCGCGAGCGCACGGCATCAGTATGGTGTTCCAACATTTCTCGTTGTTCGAGACACTCTCGGTTGCGGAGAACATTTGGCTCGGACTCGATAAATCGATGAGCCTCGATCAAGTGCGTGCATCGATTGCAGCAACCGCTGAGAAATACGGCTTGCCGCTCGAAGCGGATCGCCCGGTACACACGCTATCGGTCGGTGAACGACAACGCGTCGAAATCATGCGCTCGCTGTTGACGCAACCGAAGCTTTTGATTCTTGACGAGCCGACCTCGGTGCTCACGCCGCAAGCCGTTGAAAAATTGTTCGAAACCTTGCGACAGCTCGCCGCGAGCGGTTGCAGCATTCTCTACATCTCGCACAAGTTGGACGAGATTCGCGCGCTCTGCACGAATTGCACGGTGCTGCGCGGCGGCAAGGTCACCGGCATTGTCGATCCCCGCAACGAAAGTAACGCGTCGCTTTCGCGTTTGATGATTGGCGCGGAGCCGCCGCAATTACAGCATCGCGATGCGCAGCTGGGTGAAGTTGCATTGAGCGTGAAAAAACTCTCGCTCAAAAGCGAAGCAATGTTCGGCACCGATTTGCACGACATCACGCTCGATGTGCGAGCGGGAGAAATCGTTGGCATCGCAGGTGTTTCGGGAAACGGCCAACAAGAGCTGCTCGCCGCGCTCTCAGGCGAGAGCCTGCGCGCGCCGCGTGAGAGCGTTTTGTTATTCGGCAACGATATCGCTACGAAGAATCCGCAAGCGCGACGCGCGGGCGGTTTGTATTTCGTGCCCGAAGAGCGGCTTGGTCGTGGTGCCGTGCCGACGCATTCGCTCGCGATGAACGGGCTCCTCACGCGAGCAAGCGACCTCGTCGGTTCATCGTGGCTTAAATGGATTTCACCGAAGCAAAACGCGTCGCTTGCCGGCGGCGTCATTTCGCGCTTCAACGTGAAAGCGGCTGGCCACGATGCCGCGGCGAAATCGCTCTCCGGCGGTAACTTGCAGAAGTACATCGTCGGTCGCGAAATCAGTGCGAAACCGAAAGTGTTGATCGTCGCGCAGCCGACGTGGGGGGTGGACGTGGGTGCCGCGGCGCAGATTCGTGGTGAACTATTGAAGTTGCGCGATGAGGGTTGTGCGGTGTTGGTCGTGAGTGAAGAGCTTGATGAATTGTTCGAACTTTGTGATCGTATGCATGTGATCGCAACGGGCAAACTCTCGCCGTCGATTGCAACGCGCGATGCGAGCGTGGAATTGATTGGGGAGTGGATGAGTGGGTTGTGGGGCAAGGAGCGAGCGGGCGGTTTGCGTGAGCAAACCGAAAAGGCCGAAGGCGCGCCCCGCGAGACGACGCAGCAGCGGTCGACGCTCAACGGCACGAGTCTGTCCAATGGTTCGGAGGCCGCGCAACATGCGTAGGATGGGTGGAGCGAAGCGATACCCATCAACGGCGCACAAACTTGCGCCGATGTTTCCAACGGTGGCCGATGGGTATCGCTTCGCTCCACCCATCCTACGGGCTGCGCGATGATCTCCCTCGAAGCCCGCCCGATTGCATCGAAGTTCTGGAGCATTGCCTCTCCATTGCTCGCGATCGTGATCACCGTTGCGATTGGTGCATTGATCTTTGCAGCGATGGGCAAAGACCCGGTGCGCGGCCTTGGTGTGTTCTTTTGGGAGCCGGTCAAATCGACTTACGCACTCTCCGAACTCGCGGTGAAAGCAACGCCGTTGATCTTGATCGCGCTTGGACTTGCTGTGTGCTTTCGCTCGAACGTGTGGAACATCGGTGCAGAGGGGCAGTACTTGCTTGGCGCGCTCTTCGGCGGCGGCGTTGCGTTGACCGCGAGCGCGGACACGGGGCGCTGGATCGTGCTCGCGATCTTGCTTGCGGGGATTGTTGGCGGTATGTGTTGGGCAGCCATCGTTGCGCTGCTTCGCGATCGTTTCAATGCGAATGAAATTCTCGTGAGTTTGATGCTCGTATACGTCGCAACATACTTGTTGACTTACATGGTATACGGCCCGTGGAAAGACCCGATGGGGTTTAACTTCCCACAATCAAAAACGTTTGAGAAAGCCACGCAAATCCCACGACTCGTCGATGGGCTGCGCATGAACATCGGGCTTTTCATCGCGCTCGCGAGCGCGGCGCTACTCTGGGTGTTTTTGTTTCGCACGTTTCGCGGTTATCAATTGCAAGTCGGCGGCATCGCACCTGCGGCTGCGCGCTATGCAGGGTTCTCGTCGCGCGGCGCATTGTGGATGGCACTCTTGATTTCGGGCGGTGCGGCGGGGCTCGCGGGCGCGCTCGAAGTCGCGGGGCCGATTGGTCAACTCACGCCATACGTGCCTGCGGGTTACGGTTTCGCGGCGATCATCGTTGCATTCGTCGGGCGATTACATCCCGTCGGCATCGTGTTTGCTGCGATTTTGATGAGCATGTTCTACATCGGAGGTGAGCTTGCGCAATCGCGACTCGGCATGCCGAAATCATTGACCGGTGTGTTTCAAGGTTTACTGCTTTTCGCGCTGCTCGCTTGCGATACCTTGATTGCGTACCGTGTGAAGGTGAAAAAGTGAACGAACTCGCTTTACTCCTCGCAGCAACGCTCAACGCAGGCACCGTGCTCGCCATCGCCGCACTGGGGTTACTCATCAACGAAAAAGCGGGCATCGTGAATTTGGGTGCGGAAGGCATCATGCTCTGCGCGGCGATTGCGGGGTTCGCAACCGTCGTTCACACCGGCAATGATTGGGTCGGCTTCCTCGCGGGAGCGGGCGCGGGCGCATTGCTCGCGGCGATCTTTGGCGTGCTCGTAATCTGGCTCAATACGAATCAATATGCGACGGGTCTTGCGCTCTCACTCTTCGGTGTCGGCTTCTCCGCGTTTGCGGGTGTGAAGTACGTGCAAGAGAAACTACCCGAGCGCCCGAATTTTTCGCTGCCGTTTCTCTCCGACATTCCGCTCGTGGGCACGGCGCTTTTCAAGCAGCATCCGCTTGTTTACTTCGGTATCGCGCTCACCGTCGGCATCATTTGGTTTTTGTATCGAACGCGCGCAGGTTTGGTGCTGCGCTCGGTCGGCGAGAGCCCCGAATCGGCGCATGCTTTAGGTTATCCCGTGCGACGCATTCGCCTGCTCGCAGTTGCGTTCGGCGGCGCGATGTGCGGGCTCGCAGGTGCGTACCTCTCGATCATTTACACACCGCTTTGGGTCGAAGGGATGGTCGCGGGCAAGGGCTGGATCGCGCTCGCGCTCACGACCTTCGCCACCTGGCGTCCGGCACGCGTATTGCTCGGTGCGTACTTATTCGGCGGCGTCACGATGTTGCAGTTCGCGCTGCAAAGTCGGGGCGTGGCGGTGTCGGAGCAATTGCTTTCGATGCTGCCGTATGTCGCAACGATCGTGGTGCTCGCGCTGATCTCGCGTAATCCGACCTGGATTCGCGTGAACATGCCGGCGTCACTCGGGCGACCGTTCTATCCCGGCGCATGATCGCCGCCTGATTAAAATCTGTGCATAGCTATTTCCAACCCTTCTACTACTAGAGGATCACCATGAATTCGAAACGTGCCCTGCTCGCCGCAGGTCTCGGCGCTGCGATGTTTGCAGCGCTCGTCGGTTGCGGCAAAAAAGAAGAACCTAAAAAAGAAGCTGCCGCGCCTGCTCCGGCACCTGCGCCCGCTAAGCCTGAGCCATTGAAGATTGCCTTCGCCTACGTCGGCCCAGTCGGCGACGGCGGTTGGACGTTTGCGCACGACAATGGTCGCAAAGCGATCGAAAAGGAATTCGGCGACAAGGTGGTCACGAGCTTCGTTGAAAAAGTGCCCGAGAGCGCGGACGCAGAGCGCGTGATTCGCGACATGGCTGCGCAAGGCAATAAGCTCATCTTCGGTACGACCTTCGGTTACATGGAGCCCATGCTTAAAGTCGCCGCCGATAACAAAGGCGTGAAATTCGAACACGCGACGGGCTACAAAACCGCCGACAACATGCGCACCTACGACAGCCGAACGTACGAGGGCGCATACATGGCGGGTGTGATCGCGGGCAAGATGACCAAGAGCAACA
The DNA here is from genome assembly GCA_051645545.1 of Casimicrobium sp. GTDB lineage: Bacteria > Pseudomonadota > Gammaproteobacteria > Burkholderiales > Casimicrobiaceae > Casimicrobium. Next base: position 5,771 of record JBOFBL010000499.1, read on the forward strand.
CGCTTGGCGTCGTTGGCTCGATTCCGATTCCCGAAGTGATCCGCAACATCAACAGCTTCACGATGGGCGCGCAGTCGGTCAATCCGAAAGTGAAAACGAAAGTGGTGTGGGTTGGCGAATGGTTCAATCCGCCGAAAGAAACCGAAGCGGCAACCGCGCTCATCAATGGCGGCGCCGACGTGCTGATGCAAAACACGGACTCGTCTGCTGTGTTGCAAACTGCTGAAAAAATGGGCAAGCGCGCGTTTGGTTGGGATAGCGACATGACGGCTTACGGCCCGAAAGCGCACCTCGGTTCCGCAGTCATCAACTGGGGCCCGTACTACATCAAAGCCACGCGCGAAGCGCTTGATGGCAAGTGGACAACCGGCCAAGCCTGGTGGGGCGTGAAAGAAGGCGCGATCGATATGGTGAATGTCGCCGCCGACGTGCCTGCCGATATCAAAGCGAAGATCGATGAAATCAAAGCAGGTCTCAAGTCCGGCAGCTTCCATCCGTGGACCGGCCCGATCGTTGGGCAAGATGGCAAAGAAGTGCTCGCCAAAGGTGTTGTCGCCGATGACAAGTTCTTGGGTGGCGTGAAGTTCTATGTGAAGGGTGTTGAAGGCAAAGTGCCTGGCGATAAGTAGCAGGCTCGCTTCGCTCGCAGGACGAATGACGTCGCCTCGCTAGGACGTCGCTTCCTTCGGTCGCTAAGACGCAAAGCTTTGCGAACGTTGCGCTGCTCAGTGCGAGCGCTAGATCATCATCAAATTAGAACCGCCTTCGGGCGGTTTTTCTTTTCCAGCTACATCGCCTACCGCCAAATTATTCTGGGTCATCAATAATGAAAACAACTTTCTTGATAAATAAGCCAATTTGCTTCATCGCCTAATATATTTGGGCGCGAAGCGCTGTAGCTATGGCACAGATTGCAGTTCTTTTAAAAAATCAAAAAATCGACCGCCCCGTCATCGTCGTAAACATCTCGAGCGCCACCGATCCCGCATGGCTATTGCCACTCGGTTCGAGCGCCGGCGACCACACGCAAACACCACACTCACTCGGCAGGATCGCGACGATGCCGCCGCCGACGCCGCTCTTCGCAGGCAAACCGACGCGAAACGCGAAATCGCCCGCTGCGTCATACGTGCCGCAGGTCAACATCAGCGCGCTCAATCGTTTCGCCGAACTCGCATCGACGACCGCCTTGCCGCTATCGGGATTCACGCCTTTGTTGCCGAGAAAACGCACGGCGCGCGCAAGCTCCACGCAGCTCATCTCAATCGCGCAGTGATGGCAATACGCATTGAGCACCTCGCCGACTTTGTTGTGCAAATTGCCGAAGCTCTTCATGAAATGCGCCATCGCCGCATTGCGCGACGAGGTGCGAATTTCCGATTCGCCAACGCGACCGTTGATCTGAATTGCGGTTGATCCGGCAAGCTCGCGCATGAACGCGAGCAACGCCTCTTGCGCATTGTCGTGATGAGTTGCGAGCATGTCGGTCACGACCAACGCTCCTGCATTGATGAACGGATTCCTCGGCACACCGTTCTCGCGCTCCAATTGCACGAGCGAATTGAACGGATTACCCGACGGTTCGCGCCCCACGCGCGACCAGAGCGAATCGCCTTCGCGCTGAAACGCAAGCGTGAGCGCAAACAATTTCGAAATCGATTGAATCGAGAAGCGCATTGTGGCGTCACCAATCGATGCCACATTGCCGTCGAAATCAACGACCGCCATCCCGAAGTGATTGGGCGACACATTTGCCAATTCAGGAATGTAAGACGCGACCTTGCCTTCGCCGATGATGGGCTTGATCGCGGCGTGGATGCGGTTTAACGTGTCCTGGTAGTTCATAGCGCTCGGTAGGGTGCGATCCTATCGCACCTCGTGATCGATACGCGCGAAGCGCATTTCTTCTACCCACGACGGTTGGTATCAATTTGGGTGCGATGGGATCGCACCCTACGCAAACTCCGCACGAATCTGCGGCGTGCAAAGTTTGTAAATCAACCATGCATGGATCGCCGAAAAAACGAACGTGTATCCGATCATGATACCTCTGAAAATTGGTACCATTTGCTCGATCTCCGCCTGGCCGATGCCTTCGATTTCCTTCGGTAACGATTCGAACATCGAGGATTGCACGAACAACCCGCCAATACTCGCGGCGATGCTCAGCGCAAGTAGCACAACAAACGTAATGCGCGCCCACTCTTTTCGTTTCAGAAAACCGATAGACAGCACGAGCATCAACACGCTCAACAAGAGAAACGCGAGCAAGATAGCTTTGGAATGCGAAAACACGAACACTGCAAACGCGGGCATGTTCTCGCCGCCCTGCTTTGCCAGTTGATCGAGCATGTCGGCGGGAAACAAAAAGCTCACCATCACGTTTTGCAAGATCGACATCAACACCATCATCGCCGATACCGCAATGCTGAACCATGCGAAGATGGTGATGAATTGCGAGCGCGGTGTTGATGTGTTCGGTGGGGCGTTCGTGTACATGGTGGGAAGCGTAGCGTGAATGTTCTCATCAGTGCCAAGGCACTACGCGTTGATTTCCCTCAGCCCTTTAGCGATTTCGCGAAGACGAGCGTTTGCCTCGGCTGGAAGATCGAGCGAACCGCTCGATAAAGAGAATATTTGGGCACATGCAACTCGTGCGTCTTCCAAAACGGAGTCTTGATAGTGCGTGATCATGAATCGAGACCATTCAAACGCACTCACCTTGTTGTCTGCCGCATATTCGATGAACGCTGCCAGCGTAGGCCTCGTAATCTCAGGCACATCAGCTACACCTTCACACAATCCACAAAATACCGCTCCTCACCCTTGTGATGCTCCATCACCAGCCCGTGCACATCGGTGTCAAAACCGGGCAACAGCGTGTTGAACTCGCGCGCGAATTTGAGGTACTGAACAATCGTTTTGTTGAACCGCTCGCCCGGAATCAGCAGAGGAATCCCCGGCGGATACGGCGTCACGAGCATCGCCGTGATGCGGCCTTCGAGCTCATCGACTGGCACACGATCCACCTTGCGATGCGCAAGATGCTCGAACGCATCGCTTGGTTTCATCGCAGGTTCCATCGGCGAGAGATACATGTCGGTCGTCACGCGCGCGACGTCGTATTTGCGATACACCTCGTGGATGCGTTGCGCGAGATCGCGCAGGCCCGTGCGTTCGTACTCGGGATGCGCTTGCACGAATTCGGGCATCACGCGCCAGAGCGGTTGGTTCTGGTCGTAATCCATTTTGAATTGCTGCAACTCGGTGACGAGCGAATTCCAGCGGCCTTTGGTGATGCCAATCGTGAACATCACGAAGAACGAATAGAGCCCCGTTTTCTCGACGATCACGCCGTGCTCCGCGAGGTACCTAGTGACAATGGTCGCCGGAATACCCTGCGCAGAAAATTTGCCATTGATATCGAGCCCCGGCGTGACGATCGTTGCCTTGATCGGATCGAGCATATTGAAGCCCGCTTCGATCTTGCCGAAGCCATGCCACTTGTCTGTCGGCTTCAAGAACCACTCTTCGCGTTTGCCGGAGCCGACCGAATCAAATTTGCTCGGCCCCCAGGTTGTGAACCACCAATCTTTGCCGAATTCTTTATCGACCTTCGCCATCGCGCGGCGGAAATCGAGCGCTTCCGAAATGCTTTCTTCGACGAGTGCGCCGCCGCCGGGCTGCTCCATCATCGCGGCCGCCACATCGCAACTCGCAATGATTGCGTACTGCGGCGATGTCGACGTATGCATCAAATACGCTTCGTTGAAACGCGTCGTATCGAGCTTCAAGTTCGCCGCATCTTGCACAAGAATTTGCGAGGCTTGCGAGAGTCCCGCGAGCAACTTGTGCGTGCTTTGTGTCGCAAACACCATCGAATCTTTGCACGGTTTACGGCCGGGGCCGATCGCATGCATATCTTGATAGAAAGGGTGAAACGCGGCATGCGGCAACCAGGCTTCGTCGAAATGCAGATTCTCGACGTAGCCTTGCAATTCCTTCTTGATCGTTTCGACGTTGTAGAGCACGCCGTCATACGTGCTCTGCGTAATCGTCATCACGCGCGGCTTGGCTTTTTTGTCCTTCACCAATGGGTGCGCGCTGATCTTCTTCTGAATCGATTCACGCGAAAACTCGCTCTTCGGAATCGGGCCGATGATGCCGAAGTGATTGCGCGTCGGTTGCATGAAGATCGGCACCGTGCCCGTCATCATGATCGCGTGCAAGATGCTCTTGTGGCAATTGCGATCGACGAGCACGATGTCGTCGCGCGCGACGTTTGCATGCCATACGACCTTGTTCGACGTGCTCGTGCCGTTAGTCACAAAGAACAAATGATCGGCACCGAAGATGCGCGCTGCATTGCGCTCGGAGGCGGCGACCGGTCCAGTGTGATCGAGCAATTGCCCGAGTTCATCGACCGAGTTGCATACGTCGGCACGCAACATGTTTTCACCGAAGAATTGGTGAAACATCTGCCCAACGGGGCTCTTTAAGAACGCGACACCACCCGAGTGGCCAGGGCAATGCCATGAGTACGAACCATCGCGTGCGTATTCGACGAGCTCTTTGAAAAACGGCGGTGCCAATGCATCGAGATACTTCGTGGCTTCACGCATGATGTTGCGTGCAACGAATTCCGGCGTGTCCTCGAACATATGAATGAAGCCGTGCAGTTCTTTCAAAATGTCGTTCGGCAAATGCTGCGAAGTGCGCGTCTCACCGAATAAAAAGATCGGCACATCGGCGTTGCGCTTGCGTGTGGCCGCAATGAAGGTGCGCAGGTTTTCAACAGCCTGCGACTTCGCGCCGTCTTCGCTGACCTCTTCATCGTCGATCGATACGATGAAGGCCGATGCGCGTGCCGATTGGTTCGCGACCATGCCTACATCAACATACGTAAAACCGCCGACCACTTCCATGCCTTGATCTTCGAGCGCTTTCGCGAGCGCGCGAATGCCAAGCCCCGAGGACGATTCGGCGCGCCAATCTTCGTCGATGATGACTACGGGAAAGCGAAATTTCATGGCGGTCGCGGCCTTTCGGGAAAGCGGGATAAGTGAAGCGCTGAATGCTACAGAAAAACCGTCATCGAATTGTGGCTAAATGCAGTTGTGGCGCGGGTTCTAGCGATTGTGCGGCGCGGTATACTTTGCATCCAACCACTCGCGCAAATCTGACGTTTGCGTAAAGCCGT
>JBOFBL010000500.1:0-1031 GCA_051645545.1 Casimicrobium sp.
CCTCTACCGCAATCGTCTCGCAAGCCGCCCACGCCGCACGAATTTCCGGCGTCCACACCACCGTCGCCGCTTCGCTTTCCGCCGCCAGCGCGATACCCCACGCCTCATCAGGCGAAGGTCGACCATCGTCGGCGTGAAAGGTTGCCAACCATCGCTCGATCGACGCCGGACGCGGCAGGAATTCACCGTGCTTCGGGTCTCTCAAATGCGCCTCGATCGCCTTCGCAAACTGCCCGATGGGTACCGACGAAAACGCCCGCCAAAACACGTCCAGCAACGGTTTCGACGGCTCTTCGCGACCGTGCGTGATCGCAAGCCACGCCCCACGCATCAAATCCCGAAACTCTGCAAAATCACTCGCTTCCATCCAAAACCTCAGCGGACACAGTTTTCATTGAAGATTCGCTCGACGCACCATTTTTCGGGGCGTTCGCGCGCATTTCCGGCGGCATCCAGCCCGCCACGTCGTCGTCACCAGCACCCGAAGACGAGGCTCGCACCGGCGGCGCACGCGCCCCACGCCGCCCGCCGCCGCGCCAATCGTCCATGATCGCAGCGATGAAAGCCGCATCCCAATCGGCATAGGCGTAGCCCTTGCTTTTGCACTTCATCGAAAAATGCTCGAAATGCGCTTGCAGGTCAATCACGCCTTGCGCTTGCGCCCATTGCCGCACCCTGTCCGAAATCGAAAAATCCTCGGGGATCGTCGTCTGACGTGCTCGACGTTGCGCCTGAGCGCTGCGAACTTTTGCGCGAGTTGGCCCCGAGTCGGGCAAGGTTTGGGCAACAGAGTCGGGCAGCGGGGGTGAGTCCGCCGCTTGCGGCGCACACTCTCCTGTTCCTGTTCCTGTTCCTGTTCCTGTTCCTGTTCCTGTTAATTGCTTCGAAGGGGCTTCGAAGGGGCTTCGAAGGGGCTTCGAAATCGAAGTGTTTTCGCTCGGTTTTTCCACCCATTCGGGCAATCGAAACGCACTCGCGTAAACCGCGTGAAACGCTTTGCGCATGCGGGTTTCAGCGATGGCGAGATAGGC
>JBOFBL010000501.1:0-13302 GCA_051645545.1 Casimicrobium sp.
GGCAGAGCAAATCGATCCAACATGCGTACAGTGTAAGTGCGCTGGAACACATGCAAAGAAAAAGGCATCCGCAGATGCCTTTTCTAAGGTGTTAGTGATTGAGCGAACGACGTTTGCTCAAAATTTGTAGCCCAAACCAACGGTGAGCAGCGTCTCGGTTTTCTTGCCGACAAACACCTTGTTCGCATACTTCGCAGACGCGCCCAGGTTCATGTTCCAGCCGCCGCCCATTGCGACACCGAGCGTTGCGTCCCACTGCGCGCGGTAACCCAGTTCGCTATCGAACGACGGGTAGATCACGAGCTTCTGTTTGAACGTGGTCGATTCAGAGAGCTTGTGCGACGATTCTTCGCCAAGCATTGCTTCGGCCGCGCCGTCGTTCCCGATTTTGAAATCGTAGTGGTTGTAACCCACGCCTGCGAAGACATCGAATGTCGTCTGTGGCGTCGCAATCACGTGATAGCCGAGACCCACGTATGCGCCTGCGCGCAGGTCGAGATCGATAACGCCATTGCGTTCGAGTTCGCCGCTCACGTAGCCGAAGAGCTGCTTGTTGAAATCGCGATCGTAGCGCGTGCCCAAGCGATACAGGTCGGTCGTTGTCGACTTGCCCTCGCCGTCGACTTTCGTCGTGCCGCGTGCGGCGAGTCCGTAAAAGCTTAGTTTGTCGCTTTGGGTTTTGCGCGCGGTGTCGAAGGCCGCGCTTAACGTGGTGTTCGTCACTGCGCCCGAGGATAGCGACGCCCCCAAACTCGCCGTACCGTGGAACAGGCCGTCAGGCTTGTCTTGCGCGAACAATGTCGCTGCAAAAGTGGATGTCAACACCATGCTCGCGCCGGCGGCGATAGTTTTCATTTTCATACTGTAATCTCCATTGAAGAGGGAAAAACAACGAATCACGTCGCGTGCGAAGCGACACGACAGCGCAGGGAGATGCGCGCTTAGGATGCGACTCACATCGTTTCGCGAAAGTTCTGCGCTACGCAGTTTCGCCGTCGGCGCTTGTCGCAACCCGGCAACAAAATGTGTGGCCTTCTGATAGATTGCGTGTGTGAATTCACCGCTTGCACTACTAGTTATCGTTCTCGCCGCGAGCGTGCTTTGCGTGGCGCTGTGTCGGCGATTGGGATTGCCATCGTTGTTGGGCTATCTCGCGGTCGGCATGCTGCTCGGGCCGCATGCGCTGAAGCTCATTCCCGATTCCGCGCAAGCCAAAGCGATCGCCGAATACGGCGTTGTGTTTCTGATGTTCTCGATCGGGCTTGAGTTTTCATTGCCGCAATTTCGTTCGATGCGACGCGTTGTGCTCGGGCTGGGTGGTGCGCAGTATGCGTTGACTCTGCTCTTGTTCGCGGGCATCGCGCTCGCACTCACGCAATCGATCGAAGCGGCGATCATTCTTGGTGCGGCGCTTGCGATGTCGTCCACTGCGATCGGCATCAAGCTTCTCGCGGAGCGCAACGAGCTTTCCGCGCCTGTGTCGCGGCCCGTAATCGGCGTCTTGCTGTTTCAAGATCTTGCCGTAGTACCACTATTGATTTTGCTGCCGGCACTTGGCGACCAAAGCGATATGACGCTGACCAGCGCAGCGTGGATCGTGTTTAAGGTGGCCGTGCTGCTCGCGGTGTTGCTCAAGTTCGGGCAGCCAGTGTTGCGCGCATGGTTGCACATCGTTGCACGACGAAAAACGACCGAGCTTTTCATGCTCAACGTGTTGCTCGTGACTTTATTGCTCGCGTGGCTCTGTCACCTTGCCGATTTGCCGCATGCGCTCGGTGCGTTCGTAGCGGGCATGTTGATCGCAGAGACCGAGTACAAATTACAAGTCGAAGACGACATCCGACCGTTTCGCGATGTGCTGCTCGGCATGTTTTTCATCTCGGTTGGCATGCAGCTCGACGGCCCGTTCGTCGTGTCGCAATTCGGTTGGGTGTTACTTGTTCTGGTGCTATTGCTCGTTGGCAAAGCGATCATCGTGCAGCCGCTCGCGCGCAAGTTCGATCAAAAGGCGGCCGATGCGAACATCGTCGCGAGCCTGCTCGCACCCGCAGGCGAATTCGGTTTTGTGATTCTGACGCTCGGGCTTGCGGCTGGTGCACTGGCACCACGTTACGCGCAAATCGCAATTGCGGCGATGCTCATTTCGATGTTGCTCGCACCGTTTCTTCCGAAGCTCGCCGAGCGTATCAATAAGCGCATTACCGCGAACGATTTCCTCGCACGATCGGCGGACATTTTCAAAATCGCGTCCGAGAGCATGGGGCGACAGGATCACGTGGTGATTTGTGGCTACGGTCGTAGCGGTCAGTATTTGTCGCGTTTACTGGAAGCCGAAAACGTTCGTTTCGTTGCACTCGATCTCGACCCGGAGCGCATCCGCGAAGCGATGGGTTCATCGAGTAGTGGCAATGTGGTGTTCGGCGACAGCACGCGCAAAGAAGCACTGGTCGCCGCAGGTGTCGAGCGCGCGCGCGCCGTAGTCGTTTCATTTGCCGATTTAGATTCGGCTCTCAAAATCATCGCGCTCGCGAAATCGATTCGCGCCGATCTGCCGGTGATCGTGCGCACCTTCGACGACGAACACATCGAGAAGCTCACGGCAGCCGGAGCAACCGAGGTCGTGCCCGAAGTGCTCGAAGGCAGCTTGATGCTCGCGACGCATTCGCTACTCGTACTCGGCACGCCACTCGCAACGGTACTCAAACGTATCCGCAGCGTTCGCGAAGAGCGCTACAGCCTGTTCCAGGGCTTCTTCCGAGGTGCGTCTGACGGCAATGAAGACGAAGGCGATGCGCGTGTGCTGCACACGGTCACGCTCACCGAAAACACCTGGGCCTGCGGCAAGGCCTTCGCCGAAGTGAGTGCAAAGATCGCCGAGCGCTACGGCGCGGAGATCACCGTTGTGCGTCGCGATGGTGCGCGCGTCGATCTCGCCGACCCTAATTTCGTTTTTGGTGCGGGCGATGCACTCGTGATGCTCGGGACGCAAAGCGCCGTTGCCGCCGCGGAACTCAAGTTAACTCGCTAATGCACTGCTAGCAATCTGAAAACGCAGCGATGTTGCGCTGCGGCAAGGGTTTTCGCCAATCCCTACAACGCACATTGCACGAGATAGTGGTTTCGCTATCAAGGCATGCCAATTGCGTGTGTTTCAGCAAAGCAGTCACCGCGAAACTCTGGTGTAATTCGTGGCTAGCTTGCAGACCTCTAAAACAATCAAGCTTCATTATTTCTAGGAGACCCATATGTTGAAAACTGGAACGAAACTCGTTCTGAGCAGCCTCGTTGCCGTCGGCGCGCTGGCTGCAATTCCCGCGCACGCGGGTAAGACGCTCGACGCGATCAAGGCGCGCGGGCAAGTGGTGTGCGGCGTCAACACCGGTTTGGCGGGTTTCTCGCAAGCCGACTCCGCAGGCGCGTGGTCCGGTCTCGACGTCGACGTATGCAAAGCGATTGCCGCTGCGACGCTTGGCGACGCCAACAAAGTGAAATGGGTGCCGCTCAATGCGCAGCAGCGTTTCGCCGCACTGCAATCGGGTGAAGTCGATATTCTTTCGCGCAACACAACGTTCTCGCTCACGCGCGACGCGTCGCTGGGTTTGCACATCACGACGCCGACCTACTACGACGGTCAAGGTTTCATGGTCACGACCAAGTCGAAGATCAAAGACGCGAAACAACTCAAAGGGCAAACCGTTTGCGTGCAGTCCGGCACCACAACCGAGAAGAACCTGACCGACTTCTCGAAGGCAAACAACCTTGGCATCAAGCCGGTTGTGTTTGAGAAAGTTGAAGCCGCTACGGGCGCTTACTTCTCGGGTCGCTGCGTCGCGTATACGACGGACGCTTCGGGTCTTGCTTCGGTGCGCAACAAAGAGGCGAAGGTGCCCGATGAGCACGTGATCCTGCCGCAGTTGATTTCGAAAGAGCCGCTTGGCCCAATGGTGCGCCGTGGCGACGATGAGTGGTTTGCGATTGCGAAATGGGTCGTTTACGGATTGCTGGAAGCCGAAGAATATGGCGTCACGCAAGCCAATGTCGACCAAATGAAAACAAGCACCGACCCAGTGGTTCAACGCCTGCTCGGCACTACCGAAGATACGGGCAAATTACTCGGTCTCGACAAAGAATGGATGTATCGCGCGATCAAAGCCGTGGGCAACTATGGCGAGATTTTTGAGAAGAACGTGGGGCCGAAATCGGCGTTGAAACTGCCGCGTGGGGCGAACAATCTCTGGAATAAGGGCGGCTTAATGTACGCCTACCCCATTAGATAGGGGACTTGCTGCGCGGGCGCATTACGTCGTTGCTCGCCAGCTCGTGTACGCAAGTACACGTCGCTGACGAGCGCCTCGTACTGCATCCCGCTCGCGGCGTCCGAAGCTTTCTATTTTTGCTTACCCGAGTTCTCTAGTTTTGAGAGAACGTTAGGGTGAGGGCGGATCGCGTTACGCGAGCGCCCTGCTCCTAACAAAAAATCATCCAACGCGACTAACAAGGGGACTTGCATGTCTGTCGCTCCACGAACGCCGCCGAAGAAACGGGACTGGTCTTGGCGAAGCCAAGCGTTTCGCGGCTTACTCTATCAAATCGTCGCAGTGCTCGTAATCGGCGGCGTGGTGTGGTGGCTGGCGTCGAACACTGCCGAGAACATGCGTGTTCGCGGTATCAAGAGCGGTTTTGATTTCTTGACGCAACCGGCAGGTTTCGACATCGGCGAATCGCTCTTCGCATTCGATTCGAATAATCCGTACTGGAAAGCGTTCTTGGTTGGCGTTGGAAATACGCTTCGCGTTGCAATCATCGGCATCGTTCTCACAACGATTCTCGGCACCCTAATCGGCGTCGGGCGGTTCTCGCGCAACGGACTCGTGCGCGGACTTTGCTACGGCTACGTCGAGCTATTTCGCAATGTGCCCGTGGTGTTGCAGCTCTTGATGTGGTATCTCATCTTCACCGAGTTGTTGCCCGACATTTCAGAGGCAAAGAACATCGGCTCGGTGTTTTTGAGTAAAGGTGGCGTGACCTATCCCGGCCCGGTTTGGGAAAGCGGGCATTGGTGGATCCTGATTGGGCTCATCGTGAGCGCTGTTGCCGCTTGGTTCTATCGGCATTGGGCGCAAAAACAATTCGAAGCGACGGGTAAATTGCGCAGCATGTTCTGGTTACCGCTCGCGGTGGTGGTGCTCGGCGGCGTGATCGGTTGGTTCGTCGGCGGCATGCCGAATCAATGGAATCTGCCGACCAAGGGTGAGTTCGCGGTTGAAGGCGGCGCATCGCTCACCCCGGAATTCCTCGCGGTGCTCTTCGGGCTCGTGCTCTATACCGCCGCATTCGTCGCCGAGGTCGTGCGCTCTGGCATTCAATCGGTGCCTCGTGGTCAATCGGAAGCGTCGCAAGCGCTCGGCCTAGCCAAAGGGCAAGAAATGCAAAAAGTGCTTCTGCCGCAAGCGCTACGAGTCATCATTCCGCCGATGACGAATCAGTATCTGAATCTCACAAAAAATTCATCGCTCGCCGTTGCGATCGGCTACCCCGATGTAGTGTCGATCTCAAACACAGCGCTCAATCAAACTGGCCGCGCGGTGGAATGTATTGCGCTCATCATGCTCGTCTATCTCACAACGTCGCTCACGACGTCGTTTTTTATGAATTGGTACAACTCGCGCGCCGCGATCAAGGAGCGCTAGATCATGGCCGAGACGATCGTTTTTCAATCGAAGCCTGCGCGCCCTGCCCCGATCAAAACCGAGGGCTTGGTGCCGTGGGTCAAGAACAATTTGTTCGGCACCTGGCAGAGCACAGTGACGACTTTGATCGTCGGCGCGCTTCTGCTGTACTACGTGCCGCAGTTCATCAACTGGGCGCTGCTCACTGCGTCGACTTCGACGAACTCGGACGCATGTCGCGCGGATGGTGTTGGCGCATGCTGGGGTGTGGTCAAAGAAAAATATCGCCTAATCATCTTCGGGCGCTATCCGTTTGAAGAGCAGTGGCGTCCACTCGTCGCCACGCTATTGATGCTCGCGTTGCTCGTTGCGAGCTGCACGCGCTACTTCTGGAACAAGTGGCTGCTGGTTGCGTGGGTCGTGGTGCTCGCGGCGTTTTTTATTCTGATGTACGGCAGTCTGTTCGGTTACTTGGATGTGTTCGGCCTGAGCAAAGTAACCACCGATCGCTGGGGCGGTTTGCCGCTCACGATCATGTTGGCGACGATCTCGATCGTGCTTTGTTTTCCGATTGCGATTGTTATCGCGCTTGGCCGTCGCAGCAAATTGCCTGCGATTCGCACCTTTTGCACGATCTACGTGGAGTTGATTCGTGGCGTGCCGTTGATCTCGGTGCTATTCATGGCGTCGTTCATGTTCCCGCTGTTCATGCCGCAAGGTGTGACGATTGACGTGTTGATTCGCGTTGTAGCGGGCGTGACCTTGTTTGCAGCGGCCTATATGGCGGAAGTGATTCGCGGCGGTCTGCAAGCAATGCCCAAAGGTCAGACCGAAGCTGCGGCATCGCTCGGACTTTCTTACTGGCAAACACAGCGCAAGATCGTGTTGCCACAAGCGCTCGCAATGGTGGTGCCTGGCATCATGAACAACTTCATTGGTTTGTTCAAAGACACATCGCTCGTCTACATCGTTTCGCTTTATGAACTCACCGGCTCGCTCGGTCTCGCGCTCAATTCGGATGCCGATTGGCGACCGTACAAACTCGAAGGTTATCTCTTCATTGTCGCAATTTATTTCGTGTTCTGCTTCGCGATGAGCCGCTACAGTTTGTGGATCGAGAAACAAGTCAACAAATCGAAATTGCGCTAATCGAGGGCGATCAATATGACTACACAAAACCAAGACAACATCATCGTTTTCGACAAAGTCAACAAGTGGTACGGCAACAATTTTCATGTGTTGCGCGACATCGATTTGAATGTGCGGCGCGGTGAACGAATTGTTGTTTGCGGCCCATCGGGGTCTGGCAAATCGACGCTCATTCGCTGCATCAATCGCCTTGAAGAACATCAAGAAGGTCGTTTGATCGTCGATGGCACCGAGCTTTCCGACGATGTGAAAGCGATCGACAAAGTTCGCAAAGAAGTCGGCATGGTGTTTCAGCAGTTCAATCTGTTTCCACACTTAACCGTGCTTGAGAACTTAACGCTCTCGCCAATGTACGTCGGCAAGATGCCGAAGAAAGAGGCAGAGGAGCGCGCGATGACGCAGCTCAAACGCGTGCGCATTGCGGAGCAAGCGGAGAAGTATCCACTGCAACTCTCAGGCGGTCAGCAACAGCGTGTTGCAATTGCGCGCGCGCTTTGCTTAACGCCAAAGATCATGTTGTTCGATGAGCCGACATCAGCGCTTGATCCCGAGATGATTAAAGAAGTGCTCGACGTGATGGTCGCGATGGCCGATCAAGGCATCACGATGATTTGCGTGACGCATGAAATGGGTTTTGCGAAAGCGGTTGCCGACCGCGTGATCTTCATGGATCAGGGTCAGATCGTCGAGCAAAACACGCCGCACGAATTCTTCAACAATCCGCAAACGGATCGTTCGAAAGATTTTCTCTCGAAGATTCTCGGACACTAACTCGCAACGCTCGAATCTTCCGACAAAGATCCGAGCAAGCAGAGTGTCACAGCGATCGAATCGCGACCTTGCGCCATTTGATCGCGCCGCCCGGCGCGTCTTTCGGGCCGTTGCCGAATTGCAAGGCAATCGGGCCGCTTGCGAATCTCCCGTCTTCAATATCGACCGTTTGCTTGCCGTTGAATTCGACCGTGAGTCGCTTGCCTTTGGCGGTGATTAAAAACGTGTTCCATTTGCCGCCTGCGGTTGGCATCGGTTGCGCGACTTTCGCGAAGTCGACGATCGCACCGGTACCATAGAGCGGATCGGGTCGCTGATCGTAGATGTTGACTTCGTAGGAGTTTGAAGCGCTCACTTCTTTGGTGTTCGACAGGCGAATGAAGATGCCGCTGTTGGTCGTGGTCTCGGCCCAGAACTCGGCTTGAATTTGAAAGTCTTTGTACGATTCTTTCGAGATGAGATAGCTCGCGGCTTTCGCTTTGTCGGCGACGATTGCGCCGTCTTCCGCGCGCCAGTTCGCGTCGCCAATGGCGGTGAAGTTCTCCATGCCTTTCGCACCGTCAACGAGCATTGTCCAGCCCGATTGATTGGATGTGCTCGCGCAACCGAACAGCAGCGCGCCGACAGCGAGCGTCGCAAACCATCGAGCGACGCCGAGCTTCGAAACCGAATGAATCAATGTGTCCACCACTTTCCTCCTAGGTTATCGAGCGCACTCGAAGAGCAGCGCATTCTGCGCGTTGCTACAACCATGTCAAGCAATTCCAACGCGACGGATTTGAGTGATTTATTTCTTAATGGCTTTATTAACTATCGGCCAATTCAATCGGGGCAATGCATATTATTAATAATTTATCAACATAAGCAATTTTTTCCACTTTGCCCCGATAAAAACGTCGTTTTATATAGAGTGTCAGGATTACATTTTATATGCTTGTTTGGCACAACGAGTGCAGCAAAAGTGTGTACAAAAAAGCCCGCCACCTTGAGGATGCGCGGGCTTCGATGAATGACGCAGCGTGCGCTGCGATTAATGCTGCAATATCTTGCTTAAGAAATCCTTCGTGCGCGGCTGACGCGCATCGGGGTTACCGAAGAAGTCTTCTTTCGAACAGTCTTCGAGAATCTTGCCGCCGACGTCGATGAAGATCACGCGATGCGCGACCTTGCGTGCGAAGCCCATCTCGTGCGTGACGACCATCATCGTCATGCCCTCTTTCGCGAGTGTGACCATCACATCGAGCACTTCACCGACCATTTCGGGATCGAGCGCTGAAGTTGGCTCGTCGAAGAGCATCACGATCGGATCCATCGAGAGCGCACGCGCGATCGCCACGCGTTGCTGCTGACCGCCGGAGAGCTGCCCAGGAAATTTATCTTTGTGCGCCATAAGGCCGACACGATCAAGCATCTTTAAGCCGCGCGCTCTCGCCTCTTCGTCGCCACGCCCGAGCACTTTGATTTGCGCAATCGTTAGGTTCTCGGTCACCGTGAGGTGCGGGAACAGCTCGAAGTGCTGGAACACCATGCCAACGCGCGAACGCAGCTTCGGCAGATCCGTTTTTGGATCGTGCACCGGCGTGCCATCGACCCAAATCTCGCCTTGTTGAACGGGCTCCAAGGCATTGATCGTTTTGATGAGCGTGGATTTTCCGGAACCCGATGGTCCGCAGACGACAACAACCTCGCCCTTCTTGATCGACGTGCTGCAATTGTTGAGCACTTGAACTTTGCCGTACCACTTGGAAATGTTTTTGACTTCAATCATGATTCGACTCCGACCTTATCTGATTATCTGAACCTTCTGCTGAATCCGTTTGACGATCCAAGAGAGGGCAAAACACATAAAGAAATAGACGATCGCCGCGAGCAAATACGCTTCGACGGGACGACCCAAGTTTTTGCCCGCTGTTTCAAAACCTTTGAGCATGTCGTACGCGCCGATTGCGTACACGAGCGAGGTGTCTTGAAACAGAATGATCGTCTGCGTCAAAAACACCGGCAACATGTTGCGAAACGCCTGCGGCAAGATCACGATTTTCATGTTCTGCGCATAGGTCATTCCCATCGCTTGTCCCGCAAACACTTGCCCGCGTGGAATCGATTGAATGCCCGCGCGAACGATCTCCGAGAAGTACGCCGCTTCGAACGCAATGAACGTAATCACCGCACTCGTTTCCGCGCCGAGCGGTCGCCCAATCGCAAACGGAATCAGCAAGAAGAACCACAACAGCACCATCACGAGCGGAATCGAGCGCATCGTGTTCACATACGCCGCCGCTGGTAACTCAAGCCATTTCTTGCCCGACAAGCGCATGAGTGCGAGCACGGTACCGAGAATAATGCCGCCAATCGTTGCCACAACGGTGAGCCACAAACTGAAGATCAAGCCCTTCCAGACGAAGGGACCGATGACACTCCAATCGAAGAATGAGAGATCGAGACTACCCATGATCCCTCCTAATGCCCCGCGCCCATGCCGCCGGAGGCGACAAATCCAGGCACTTGCGATTTCTTTTCGATCACGCGCATGATGCGATTCACAGCGAATGCGGAGATCGCGTAGAGCACAGTTACCGCGAGATACATCTGCACCGGCGCAGAGGTTTCTTCACCCGCCTGACGTGCAAACATGGTGAGCTCTGCAATCGACACCGCGAACGCGACCGACGAATTCTTGATGATGTTCATCGATTCGCTCGTGAGCGGTGGAATCACAATGCGCAATGCCATCGGAAGCAGCACGTAGCGATAGGTTTGCGGTGTGGTGAAGCCCACTGCCATCGCGGCATAGCGCTGTCCGCGTGGGAGCGCCTGTATGCCCGAACGCACTTGCTCGCTCACGCGTGCCGAGGTGAAGAATCCGAGCGCGAGAATCACCAGAACAACCGACGGTACTTCTTTAAGCGCAGGGAAGATCGCGGGCACCACGAAGTACCAAAGAAAAATCTGCACGAGCAGTGGGATGTTGCGAAAGAGCTCTGTCCACGCGGTGCCCAATCGCACAAGCCACGGACTATTAGGCAGCGTTCGCAAGGTGCCCATCAAAAGGCCCATCAAGAGCGCGACGACTAACGCACACAGCGCAACAGTCAGCGTCCAGCCCCAGGCCGAGAAAATCCAATTGAGGTAGGTCTGATCCCCACCCTTACCGAAACAGCCCGCGATGATTTCGCCGGTCGCCGTTTCTTTACAAAACAGTTGCCAATCCCATGCCATCTGACCCCCTTATTTATTCCTGTGGATCTGTCGACAGTGTCCTCACTCACTGCATCATACACACCTCGTGCGATGTGTGCGACAGACAACAAAAAGCCCCAGCTGCAGTTGCCCACAGCAGGGGCTCTTTCTAGTGACGAGGAATTACTTCTTCGCGTAATCTTCCATTGGCTTGTCGTTCGGATTCGCCCATGCGTTCTTGGTGCTCTCCGACAATGCGAGACCGACCTTCACGTTCTTCGGCGGAATCGGTTGCAGGAACCATTTGTCCCAAAGTTTCGCCATCTCGCCTGACTTCACCATCGCAGCGATCGTGTCGTTACCGATCTTTTTCAGTGCGGCGTCGTCTTTGCGCACCATAATGGCGATTGGCTCAACGCTCAACACTTCGCCGACGATCTTGAAGTCTGCTGGATTTTTTGCAAGCGCGATGTTGCCCGCGAGGATCGAGCCGTCCATTACGAAGGCATCCGCACGACCGGTTTCGAGCATCAAGAAGCTATCGGCGTGATCTTTGCCAAACACTTCTTTGAAATCGACGCCCGTGGCACGCTCATGCTTGCGAAGATGCTGCACCGAGGTCGTGCCCGTGGTCGTTGCGACGTTCTTGCCGTTCAACTGCGCAACACCGGTGATGCCCGAATTGGCTTTCGTTGCGATGCGCACTTCTTCGACGTACGTTGTATTCAGGAAGCTCACGTCTTTTTGACGCGTTGCATTATTCGTGGTCGAGCCGCACTCGATATCTACCGTGCCGTTTTGCAGCAAAGGAATACGGTTCTGCGAAGTGACTGCTTGGTATTTCACGTCGAGTTTCTTGCCAGCTGCCTTTTCGACTTCGGCAACAATGCGCTGACACACTTCAACATGGAAGCCTGCGAACTTGCCATCGCCCAAGGTGTAGGACAAGGCGCCCGACGATTCGCGAACACCCATGGTGATCGAACCGGACGCTTTCGCTTTATCCACTGCCGATTGCGCGAGCGCACCACCGGCAACAAACGCGGTCACGGCCGCCAAGACTAACTGCTTTTTCATACTTACATTTCCTCTTCAAGAAGGCAATTGTTTTATTACGCGTCCGACACGCATGCATCGGTCGATCGACACCCAAATCGAGCGCTGGGCGGCAATATACGGCAATCATCGAAAGATCGAATGCCTAGATGTATCGAGTCTATGCATGAAAGTACGGCACGGCTTCGAGCACGTTGCCCGAATGAACTTAACGTGATGCGCACAGGTACTGACGACACTCGTAAACCCGTGGGTCACGCTTACTGGTTTCCCCGTAAAGCAGTACACAAAATGAGACAACACTCGTTCACTACAAACCCGTTTTATTGAAAAGACTTCGCGTGTCCAGCCACACCTTCAATCGCCCAATTATTTAGGGACGAGCGCAAGTTTTTTAACATTCACGAAAAACAACAAAAAAGCGATCTATGCCCAAATTTATTTCGCTCAGTAGCTCTATAGTTTATGTGTGAATTTTCACGTATATTTTAAGGTGCCTAGCTACTTCGGTGAACGCGAGAAGACATCGCGACGCTGGCGACACTCAGAGGAGGACATACGATGCCATCGATATTGAAATGCGGCGCCAAGTGGTTTCTTACTTGCGCAATCAGCGTGTTATTTTGTTGCTTCACAATTGCGCAAGCGGCAGAGCCGCGCGTCATTCGCGTCGCGTATGCCGTTGCACAAAATTCGCATTACGGCGCAGGTGTCGATGCCTTCGCACGCGAACTCACCGAGCTCACGCAGGGTCGCTTTAAGGTCGAGCACGTGGCTGGTGGCAAAGCCGGTGGCGAGCTCGAAATTCTGAACAAGGTGAAAAGCGGTGAGCTTGAGATGGGCAATACATCCACCGGCCCGCTCGGTAACATCGTGCCGGAATCGAAGCTTTTCGATTTGCCATTTTTGTTCGGTGATTATGCGCATGCGCGGCGCACGCTCGACGGCCCAATCGGTCAGGGCGTTCTCGAATTATTTCCAAAGTACGGATTGATCGGCCTTGCGTGGAGCGAAAACGGGTTTCGCCACGTCACAAATAACAAGCGTGCAATCGTCTACCCGGCCGACCTTGCTGCGCTCAAACTGCGTACGATGGAAAACAGCGTCCACATGGAAGCGATGCGTTCGCTCAAAGTGCAACCGACGCCGCTTGCGTTTACGAAGCTCTTCAACGCGCTCAAAGAAGGCGAGCTCGATGGTCAAGAAAATCCGCTGCCGGTGATTCTTGCTTCGAAATTCAGTGAAACGCAGAAGTATTTGTCGCTCACGCAGCATTTCTATTCGCCGTGCGTATTGGTCGTCTCGCCCAAAGTGTGGGCGACACTTTCCGAGCAGGACCGCTATGCGTTCAAAACCGCTGCGAAAGCCGCAGTGAAAGCGCAGCGCGATCGCGTGAACGCCGATGAATTCGCGGCCCTCACCGCGCTTCGCGCCGCTGGCATGCAAGTCAACACCTTCGTCGATGCCAACGCCTTTC
>JBOFBL010000502.1:0-26505 GCA_051645545.1 Casimicrobium sp.
CCCTGCCGCCAGAGCAACGCGACCGCGTGCAACAACGCATGCAAAACTGGAGTCAGCTTTCGCCTGAAGAGCGCAAGAAAGCCAGGGCGGGCTACGAAGAAATTAAACAACTGCCACCGGAAAAACGCGCCGCAGTCCCACAAAAATGGGACGAATATCGCAATTTGCCACCAGAAAAACAAGAAGAACTGCGCAAAAAGGCTGCGGCTGAACGCAACAAAAAATAGTCGCATCGCCGCGCAACGCGCAAGCGACCTACACAAGCGCCACGTGGTTAACGCAATTAGCGATTTCTTCGCTATGGATTGCGATTTTTTGACCTTATGACAAAACGATTGTGCTGCCAATCGCATGCTGCAATTGAGTACGTACGCGCGGCTGCGCAACTAACATTACGGCATGACTGATCGCACACGTAACGCACCATCGCGCAACACGCCCGATTCCCAATTCCCTCCGAACGAAACATCGACGCGTTTACCGCAACGCGCAGGACTCTGGCGTCGCTTCGGCGCCTTCGTGCACGAACTATTTTTCTTAGTTGCTTACCTCTTCATCGTGGCGCTCATCTTCGCAGCGTTTTCCGGTGAATCGATGAGCGTTGGTCGTCCGCAAATTCTCACGGGTTCTATTGCCATCCTGCAACAGCTCTACCTCTTCGTCTCGATCGGCGTGTATTTCATTTATTTTTGGATTAAGGGGCGACGCACACTCGCGTTCAAAACCTGGCAACTGCGACTCGTCTCGGCGCACGACAACGCAAGTGCACCAACGACTAAGCAAGCCATCGTGCGCTATCTGGCGACTTGGATTGGCCCCGCACTCGCGCTCATCGTGTACGCGACCTTCGGTAGTAAAACCGGTCCGCTGTGGTTAATAGCCCTGTTCGCAAATTTTTTATGGGCGCTGATAGACAAAGATCGGCAGTTTTTGCATGATCGCGCTGCGGGCACTTCGGTGGTTCATAAAAACGAATAGCATTAAATTTATCTGAACCTTTCTCGTGCGACGTGCGATCCACAGCACGGTGAAGACTAATCAATGATAAATAGGAAGCCATACGAGTGTTTTCTTTACGTATTTTTCTTTGTGCGCTTGCGCTAACCAGTACAAGCATTGCCCAGCCGCTTCCACGCGTAATCCCTGATCTTTCACACGCAGTTTCAGCATCGGTGGGCTCAGAACTTTTTCAGCGAAATAATCAACTTGCCTTGCAGAGCAAGAGCGGTCACTATTACCCGTACGGCTGCACCTTGGGACGTGTCAACGGTACTGAGCAAAATGGTATCGCTCGCATTGATAGCAACGGTATTGTCGATATCAGTTGGAAACCACGCGGCGATGAATTTAGCTGCGTGACAAGCGTCATAGAGGATGATGCGTCCGGCGATCTTTTCGTCTCTCTATATTATGTAACTCGTTCAGGTAGTTCATCGTGGAACGATGTGGTGCGTTTAAGTACAGGCGCCTCCGCCACCAAGATTGCAACGGTTGCGGTCGAGTTTGAAGAAGGGTATCAGCAAACCAGCACTTTCCATTTGTTTAAAGACGCATCCGGTGCGCTTCGAATCGGTGTGGCAGAAGACAAATCAGTACCTGGGTCTTCCTCGATCTTTCGTCATCGCTGCGCAACCATCGACACAAGGCAAAATCGCGTTCTAATCGCGGGCTCAACCCTACTGCCTAAAAAGGACAGCGGAAGCAATGTCGATCCCTGTGAAACGGCATTAGGTAATACCAACAAAATATCGAAATTTTTCGAGTTACCTTTTGCGGATAAAGTCGCCATTGGCGGCGAGGCATCGGTTAAGCAAGCAATTGCATTGCCGTCCGAACAATTCTTGATCTTGGGCGATTTCGCGATTGTCGAAAATGGCACACGCTATGCAAGTCTCGTTCTTACGACTGCTGATGGTCGAATCGACCCACGCTTTCGCCTACCCCACGATCTGTTCGCCACTGAAATGCAACGTCATGGTAACGACCACATCATCGTATTCGGTGAGAGCAGCGGTGACGAACTCTTCAAAGAGCGCAAGCCGTACAACATAATGTATTCGCTTCGCGATCATGCAATTGTTTGGAGCAACAACTATCGACTCTCGCCGTCAGAACGCGGCGATTATCTGTATGGCCGCATTGGCTCTGATCCAACGGTTCGTCGAATTAGTAAAGCGAGCGGCCAACTCGATCCATCGTGGTCGTGGAGCGATGCAAGCCAAGCGGTTGGACGCATATCGGACGACGGCTACGGCTCACTTTGGGGCGTGATAGACAAAAGAACCTCATCGCTCACCAGTCGCTGCACATTCGGGCTCTCTCGCGTCAAATTAACGGCACAAGGTGTGGGTGGTTCGTTAACCATCCCCCCAGCGGTTTTGCCGGCCAGTGATTCGCAAAAATGCCCTAGATATGGTTTCGATGAGAGATATTTCTACACTCAATTCGGCAGAATGGACTTGAGTAACGACGCAATCAGTGCGGTTGGAACACCTGACACAGAGCCTGCAGACGGCCCCTTCTTTACAAAAAACTATGTTCACTGGTTTAGCCGTGACGAGAACGACCAAGGCTATCTCTGGCGCATGCACAAAACCGACGTCACTAAAATTGAACGTAGCCGCTATGAGAATCTTCGAACTTTTTTCGCTAAACCAACCGCACGAGATGCGGATGCATTTGCTTTAGTGACGCGTCATCTTGATAATGACACAAATACACATTCGCCACGATTCTTCTTCTCTGATGACAACATCACAACATCAAAGTCAGTACAAGTCGTCGAGTATTTTGTAAAACCGCTTGAGCGCTACTTTATGACTGGGCGCGATGATGAACAAAAATTGCTTGACGCGCTCTCTACCGATTTCATTCGTACCGGCATGACTTTCACGGCGATTGAGCCAAAGTACGTCAATCCACCCGAGAAACCAGTGTGCCGCTTTTATGCATCGCCGCTGAAGGGTATGAGTAATACTCATTTTTATTCGACGGGAGACGAATGTGCGATGCTTAAAGTACTGCCATCTTTGAGCTACGAAACCTACGATTTCGCGATTAAGGTTCCGACGGGCGGCGTTTGTCCTGCCGACGCGCCGCGCGGCGTTCGTCGTATGTACAACAATCGCTTCGCGACGAACGATAGCAATCATCGCTACGTGACATCCGATGCCACACGAGATGCGATGCTCGCGCGTGGCTGGATCGATGAAGGTATTCGTTTCTGCGCAACTGCTGCGCAAGACGCCACGCGATAGTGACCTCAAACACGCATCGCGCGTTCGAGGTCAGAGAATCGAGATCAACCGCACACGCGATGCGCAGGTTGTGACAGACTCTTTTCTCTGTCCAAATTCTCGCTCGCGCTATGAACTCAATCAATCTTAATGATCGTGTTGCCGTCATCACTGGTGGCGCGCGCGGCATCGGTTTTGCATGTGCGAAGCGCTTCGTCGATAGTGGCGCGCGAGTGATGCTGTGGGATCTCGATACCGATGCCTTACGCGAGGCGCGTGCGCAGCTCGGCGAGCGCGCTTACACGCGCGTCGTAAACGTCGCTGATGAGCGCGCAGTGAACGCTGCGACGCAATCGACGATTGATGAACAGCGAACGATCGACATCCTAGTCAACAACGCGGGAATCACCGGCCCGAATGTGAAAACTTGGGACTACGTCGCCGATGATTTTCGTCGCGTGATCGATGTCGATCTCGTTGCGCCGTTCATCGTGTCGAAGGCGATCGTGCCGCATATGATTCGCGCGAGTTACGGCCGCATCGTGAATATCGCGAGCGTTGCGGGCAAAGAAGGCAATCCCAACGCACCTGCTTACAGTGCCGCGAAAGCTGGATTGATTGGTCTCACGAAATCGCTCGGCAAGGAGCTGGCTCCACTTGCCAACGGTCGCATCCTTTGCAATTGCGTGACCCCCGCCGCAGCCGAAACCGATATCTTCAAGCAAATGACGCCCGAGCACATTGCGTTTATGAAATCGAAGATTCCGATGAATCGATTCGTTCAAGTCGATGAAATCGCCGCGATGGTTGCGTGGCTCGCGAGCGAAGATTGCTCGTTTTCTACGGGCGGCGTGTTCGATATTTCTGGTGGAAGGGCAACGTATTGATACGTTTTCAAGCGACATGTCTCGTATGAAAACAGTCAATATGAACATCCCAGCGCTTAGCTTCATGGCTCAATTTAATTGGGCGATAGCTCATTTTTCGTTACTTATCAATTTCTAAATAAAATTTAATGATCACCCAATTAAATTGGAAAAATCAGGTTAGTGCTGATATGCAATAAAAAGAGCTGATGAATGCCGTCTTTCGCGTTCAGTAGAATTCGCTGTCAATAACTCTCGCGTTTGCACTTTCTCCGCGAATTAACGCAAACGCTCCGCCCCGCGCCATGCGCAAATGGGTTCTCCCCGATTCTGTTGAAGACGTTCTAGCGCCCGAAGCCTCGCGCATGGAATCTGCACGTCGCGCGCTGCTCGATGCCTTTGCTGCGCATTCGCCGCGCTATGAGCTCGTGAATCCGCCGCTCGTTGAGCATCTCGAAGCGCTCCTCACCGGCACGGGGCGCGATTTAGAGGCGAGCACGTTCAAGTTAATCGATCCGCTCTCCGGACGCATGCTGGGCGTTCGTCCCGACATCACGCCGCAGGTCGCGCGGATTGATGCTGCGTATTTCGATAGCGATGCAGCGCGACGTTTTTGTTACGCGGGTGAAGTGCTTCGCACGCACGCGAGCCTGGGTGCGTCGCGCGCGCTCACGCAAGTGGGGGCGGAGCTGTTCGGCGTTGCTGACGTATCAGGCGACATTGAAATCATGAAGCTCATGATTTCCGCCGCGCGCGCGGTGAACGCAACGCCGCTTCTGATCGATTGTGGACACGTTGGTGTGTTCAAAGCGCTCGCCAAACATTTCGAATTGTCACCACGCGCGGTCGCGCAAGTCGATGCCGCACTCGCCGCTAAAAGTACCAGTGATATCGCTGCTATCAAATCGCTTTCTGACGATGCGAAGGCAACGTTTACAAAACTCGCCTCCCTCTTCGGCCCTGCGAAAACCGTGCTCTCTGAAGCGCGCGTATCGTTGCCCTCGAATGCTGAGATCAACGCAGCATTCGATCATCTCGCAAAGGTTTGCGACGCGGTCGAAGCCGCAGGCGCGAAATGCTCCGTCGATCTCGCAGATTTGCCGGGGCTCGATTACCACACGGGATTGGTGTTCGTTGCGTACTTGAGTGAAACAAGTCACGTCGTTGCACGAGGTGGTCGTTACGATGGCGTCGGTGAAGTCTTCATGCAAACAGGTAAAGGCCGCGCGGCGACTGGGTTCTCGTTTGTGGATTTGCGGGCGCTGGTGGAGATTGTTCATGTTTAGCCACGTCACAGTCGGAACAAACAATCTTGACCGGGCAAGTGCTTTCTACGACGCCGTACTTTCGCGGATCGGTTTGCATCGACGCGTGGTGCAACCCGATGGTGGGCCTGCCGCCGCCTGCTGGGTATCGGAGCGCGCCACGCTACCTCGTTTCTACGTCTATTCGCCGTTCGACCGTCGAACAGCAAACGCGGGTAACGGTGTAATGGTTGCTTTTCTCGCGCCGTCGCCACACTCGGTCGATCAGGCGTACGCAATTGCAATGCAACACGGCGCGATAGACGATGGTGCGCCTGGGCCGCGACCAAACTACGGCGACGGATATTACGGCGCTTACTTCCGCGATCTCGACGGCAACAAGATCCACATCGCATTCCGAGGCGACGTCTGCGACGTCGCTGCATGACAATCATCGCGATTTTTTGTTTTCATTTCTGTTCTCTGGATATCAAACATGCCACGTAACGTAGTCGTCATCGGCACCCAATGGGGTGACGAAGGTAAAGGAAAAATCGTCGATTGGCTCGCCGAGCAGGTGCACGGCGTCGTGCGCTTTCAAGGCGGTCATAACGCAGGGCACACGCTTGTCGTGAACGGCAAGAAAACCGTTCTGCGGTTGATTCCATCGGGAATGCTTCATGCACACACGACGTGCTTCCTGGGCAACGGCGTCGTGGTTTCGCCCGCCGATTTGATGAAGGAAATCGGCGAGCTCGAAGCGGCGGGTGTGGAAGTGCGCTCGCGTTTGAAAATCGCACACGCCTGCCCCGTCGTTGCACCTTATCACGTCGCAATCGATCAAGCGCGCGAAGCAAAACGCGGCGACGCCAAGATCGGCACCACCGGTCGCGGCATCGGCCCGACCTATGAAGATAAAGTTGCAAGACGAGCGATCCGTTTGCACGACTTGGTTGAACCAACGCTTGAAGCAAAGCTGCGTGAGGTGCTCGAATATCACAACTTCCAGTTGAAACACTATCTGAACGCGCCCGAAGTCGATTTCAAGCAAACGTACGATGTGCTCGTAAAAGCGGGTGAGCAAATCGCACCAATGCTTGCTGACGTTTCGCATTTGCTCGTCGAAGCGCGTCGCCACGGCAAGCCGCTTCTCTTCGAAGGCGCGCAAGGCACGCTGCTCGACGTCGATAACGGCACGTACCCATTCGTCACCTCATCGAACTGCGTTTCGGGCGCAGCAGGCCCCGGCGCAGGTGTCGGCGCGCGCATGATCGACTACGTGCTCGGCATCACGAAGGCGTACACGACGCGCGTCGGTGCCGGTCCCTTCCCCACCGAACTCTTCGACGAGGTTGGTGCGGGCCTTGCCAAACGCGGCAACGAATTCGGCAGCGTCACGGGGCGTCCGCGTCGTTGCGGCTGGCTCGACATACCCGCCTTGAAGCGCAGCTTCGAAATCAATGGCGTCGATGGCATGGCGATCATGAAACTAGACGTGCTTTCCGGCATGGACGAAATCAAGATTTGCACCGCCTACGAATTCCGTGGCGAAACGATTGATCGTCTGCCCTACGGCTCGTCAGCCGTCGCCGACTGCAAACCGATTTATGAAACGATGCCCGGCTGGAAAGAATCCGTATTCGGCATCCGCAAGTTCGAACAGTTGCCGATGAACGCGCAGAGCTATTTGAAGCGCATCGAAGCGCTAACAGGCACGCCGATCGCCCTCGTCTCGACTGGTTTCGAACGAGACGACACGATTCTCATGCAACACCCGTTGAACTGATCGCTTCGCGATCAGTTCAGGACGTCGTTCGCTACGCTCACTAGGACGACGCGCTTCGCGCTAAGACGACGCTCCCACTGGTCGCTAGGACGGAAACCGAGTTCGATAGCGGCGCAACATGTAAACACAGATAGACTTGTAAAACCTAATCAACAAAGCTTTGCGTCTTAGCGACCAACGGGAGCGACGTCTTAGCTTGCGAAGGCAAGCGTCGTCCTAGCACCATAGGGTGCGTCGTCCTAGTGAGCGAAGCGAACGCAGCCATGACTGACACCGGACATCTGTACATCACCTGGGAACGCTACCATCGCCTGATCGAAGAGCTCGCGCTCGTCGTTCATGATTCGAAGTGGGAGTTCGATCACATCATTTGTATCGCACGCGGCGGCCTGCGCGTCGGTGATCAGCTATCGCGAATTTTTGACAAACCGCTCGCGATCATGAGCACATCGAGCTACGTTGAAGAAGGCGGAACGGTACGTGGCAAGTTACTCGTTTCCGAACACCTTACGATGACCTCCGCGAAGCTCGGCGATCGCGTGCTGGTTGTTGATGACATGGTTGATTCCGGTCACACGCTTCACGTCGTCAAAGAAGAATTGCCGAAGCGCTACGCGCATTTGAAAGACGTGCGTACTGGCGTGATCTGGAAGAAAGGCGTTTCCACCTTTCATCCAGACTTCTTCGTCGAGTACTTGCCGACCAGCCCGTGGATACATCAGCCGTTCGAGCATTACGACAATACGCGAGCCCATCAATTGCCGCGTTAGCCGAAGCAAAGCGCGTACACACGCCTCTCGCAAGCGATAGCAAGCACAAGAGCGATGCACACCCGTCATCACGCGGCTAAGGCTGCGATGCAACGCTTACGGGCCAACTAGGGCGTCGCGTAGCTGCGTCCGCCACGCTCTGGCATTTGGATCCCAAATGCCAAAGCCCGAGGCCATTTCCCAATATGACCAGGTAATGCCGCGCTTCTCGGCTTCGTCTCGCATCAGACGCGTCCAGCGAACACGCGAATCAAGCGGCGCTTTTTCGTAAGCACCGAATTCGCCGATCCATAGCGGCCAGCGAGTGCCCGCCCATTGTTTGGCGACATCCATTGCTTGCACCACTTCTTTCGTTTGCTCCGCATTGCAACACGTGGTGCCGAGCCAGCTATTGGAATCTCCGCCCGCCCAGCCCGCGCCCTGATGCGTGAACTGGAACGGACTGTAGTGATGAAACGTAATGATCAAGCGCTGATCGTTCGGCGGCGTGAAACCGCTGAGCGCGTACGGACTGTTCCACGACGAGGGCCCCACCACAACGAATCGCGTCGGATTGGTTTTACGGATTTCACTCATTGCGCGCTGCAAGAGCGTATCCCAGCGAGCGCCATTACAGCTCGTATTCGGTTCGTTGTACGGTTCGAACAGCACACGATCAATCGGTTGATCCTTGTACCGTGTCGCGATCTGATTCCACATCGACGCGAATCGCTCATCGAGCACCGACGCGTTCACACTCGGCTCACCATTATCAAGCGTCTCGCCGCAAAGCTGACGATGATGATGCATGTTGATCACGATATTCATGCCGCGCGATATCGCGGCGTTCACCGCGTAATCGACGCGTTGAAAAAAACTCGGGCTAATCGTGTAAGGCGCAGTCGTTTGCGCGTAATTGCTCCAGCGCACAGGCAAGCGAATCGTAGAGAAGCCCGCTTCTTTCGCTTTATCGAAGATCTCGTCGGAGAGCGACACGCCCCATGAGCCTTCAACAGGCGAAGCTTCGAGCATATTGCCAAAGTTAATACCGCGACCGAGTTTCTTTTGCATCGCGAACGCATCGCTCGCACCGCCGCCCGGATCGCTTGCCGGGCTCATCGTCCAGCGTTGCGCACAGGTCCCGTTGTCATCGTAGAGCCACACATTCGTCTCGCCGTTCAAACCCGCGCCTTGCAAATCAAGCGCCATGTTTTGCGCGGCGGCGAGTGAGAATTTCACCGTGCCGTTACCGGTGTCGGAAATCACCCATCGTTGAGTCGCACCATTAGCGTAAGTCCACAAATCAACGTCGGTCGCGGTGGTCGTTTTCGCATAGGCCGTCTGCATTGCGCTTTGCGTACCCGGCACGCGCAGCACATAAGTGCCGTCGCCTGCCGCGCGCACGTCCCACGTGCTCGCGCCGCCGACGATCACATCGTCCCAAGGGTTCGGATTGCCGTTGCGAATGCCGAGCGTTTTTCCGTTGCAAGTGCTCGTAATTTTGTACACACCGTCGTCAAGGGCGCTCGCAACGTTGGGGAATGCGGCGAGGCTCGCGCCGGCGACCGTCAACGCGATCGCGCACGCGCCACGCGCGTATCGCTCTGTAAATTCGTGAATAAAGTGTTTGCGCATAAAAACTCCTGTCGTTCGAAGAAAACAAAGTCCATTGCGGACTTACATGAACACAGGCCAGCAACCTCCCCGGAAGAAAACCGTACGAGCATCGAAGCTCGCGTATCGATTGCTTTCGCTGACACGAGCGAAATACTAACAACGATTTATGAGAGATTTATGAATCGCGCCGCGCGAATTTCGCGAATGTGTCGCTCATCGACGACCTTGATTGCGATAGTAATTCGGTCGGGTAATTTTGCGAGATTACTGCGTATCGCTACGAATCGCCCCACGTATCAGCGTTACGGCGAATCGAGAAACACCGTCACGTATACATAAAACCATTCGATGTCTTTCCATCGAGACCGTTTGTTCATCACGGTTTCCGTCGAATACATTGTGACTTCATTTCCTTCGCCTAGCCTGATTGGCAATTGCCCCAATCGCTGGCGTCCGTGCGTCGACGCACGTGGATCGGGCTCCCACCCGCAACACACGAAGCGTAGCTTCGCCATCTTGGTTCGCTGCGAGATATACGATTCAACGCTGCGCGCATGCGCACCCGGTACGCGATACGTCGCCACCAGCGCACGCAATTGATGATGCCTGTCTTGCTTGCATCCAACGAACTCCAGTTGACTTGGTTTGCGTTTCGCTAATTTCAAGAAATCGTCGCATTCTGGCGTTGACCAAGCAGCAGGTGTGCATAGCAATAAACACACAACCAGTGAGAGGGGTCGAATTAGTTTCATTGCGACAGTCTAGTGCCTCTATTTCGAATCAGCGCTTACGGCCGATGCTTGTGTTGCGGTTGCACACCTCTTCTACCCTAGCCACGACGTGATGCATCTACGGCGATCCACGATGACGCGGCGATCATGAAGCCATAGCCCAAGAGCGGTGCCGCGCCGTAGCCGATCAGTGGTGCCGGTGTGAGTCCGGCGACGGAGCATGCATAAAGCGTTGCGTAATAGGCAGCGATCGCCGAGAACCATGACGCGCCCCTGAACGCGTAGAAAAACAGCCCTGCAATGAGCGTGATCGCGCATGCGATCAACGCGGCACCCGAAACTAATGAGTAATTGAGCGCAAGTGCAAACACGCCTTCAACATATGAGACCGGTTGCAATGGATCCGGTTTTGAGAAGGCCCATAGGACGATAAACGCCATTGCAATCAAAGTAACGATCGACTTGAACGCTTGCTCGCGGCAATACAACAGCCCGACCGCGAAGCCGACCGATAGCGCGAGCACTTGCGATGCGTCCGGTTGTACTGCGAGCAGCAAGCTCGCGCCGATCGCCGCAGCGAAGCCGAGAATGCCGTGGCGGCCGCGCTCACGTACTTGAACCAAACATGCCGCAATAAACGCAGGCAATACGATCGGCGCCATATAGAGTTTCAGCGGCCCAACGGATGTCCAACGCTTAGGGCCCGTGATGTCGCTCAGCAGCGGCAATGCGATGCAACCCACGGTAAACACCATCACGACAATCGATGGAGAGAGCTTGCGCGGCAAGCGTTTTAGCAAGCCATCAGAGTAAGCAATGACGCACGCTAAACCGATAGCAACGAGCTGAATGAGCCACAGGCTCTTGTTCACACCTGCAATAGCGAGAATAGCTAAGCTCGCTGCAACTGCCGGGGTTGCGATCAGCAACAAATGGGCGCGCTGTGGATGCATAGTGTCATTTGGTTAGTAGAAAAGTGGATTTGCAATGCAATCTCGGTGAGTCTATTGTTACGTGAATTAGGATTTCGTTTTTCTTTGCGCTTTTGATTTGATCGCAACATTGTGCGCAATCGCTTCGCGGATGAGCGCTTTGAACGCGGCGGCATTGACCACTTCATCTTCATGAATATCGATCGCGCGCCGCGTGTTGCCATCGAGGCTCGAATTGAAGAGACGCTTCTGGTCTTTGAGTGACGCACCTTTTGCGAAGGTGAGCTTCACCTTGTCTTTATAGGTTTCGCCGGTGCAGAGGATGCCGTCGTGCGACCAGACGGGCGTGCCCATCCATTTCCATTCTTCGATGATATCGGGGTCGGCGTCTCTGATGAGTTTGCGTATCGTGGCAAGTGTTTCACCGCGCCAATCGCCGAGTTCCGCGATACGCTCTGAGATGAGTTGCGACGCAGATTTTCCCTCGTTTGCTTCAGATTTCTTCATGGACTTCTCCTATGAATTCGCGACGGTTTAAGCCACCGGTCGGTATTGAACCATGTACACGGCAGGTCCGTCGGGCGTGATGATGTTGTCGACGATTTTGAAGCCCGCTTTCTCGTAGCAGCGAATCGCGCGCAGATTCGTCGGCGCTGGATCGGTTTGCACTTTCGTGACGCTGGGGTCTTCGAACAGTCGGTCAACGAGCGTGCGAACGAGTTTTGTTCCGAGGCCTTGGCCAAGTAAGTGTGCTTCGCCAATCGATTGATCGATACCGCGAACGCCAGGATCGGTTTCGTCTTCCCACCAACCGTCGCCAGAACCGAGTGCGACATACGACTGCGCGTAAGCGAAGGGCACATCGTCGAGCATGGCGATATACGGCGTTACGCGTTCCTCCGCCATCACGCGCGGCAGGTAGTGCGCGCGAACCTCTTCCATCGATGGACGCTCGCCGCCCCACCATTCGACGATATGCGGCCTGTTAATCCAAGTATGAAGCAGCGGCAAATCCTCTTCGGTCATGAGCCGCAAGGTGACTGAAGCTGAAGCGAAGTCAATCGGGGTAATCATTTGACGTCCGTGAGGGTCGCTACGCATTCGCAACGAGCGACTGTGGAAGATAAGGCGAAATGTTTTTTATCGCGCGTTCGACATACGCTTCCTTCTCACCTACAGGCGCGACATAGTGCAAAGCCTCGCGCGCGGCGTCTTCACCTTCAGTACGGGCGATGATCCACGCTGCGAGGTAAGGCGACGCAAAACAGCCGCCAGCGGTTGCAACGTTTCCCGAAGCGTAGAACGGCTGATTCAACACTTCGACGCCGGCTTCCTGCACCCAAGGTTTCGTCGTGAGATCGGTGCATGCAGGCACCGCACTGAGCATGCCGAGCTTCGCAAGCACGAGCGTGCCCGAGCATTGCGCGGCGATGAGCTGGCGCCCAGGATCGAATCGCAACGCCGACATAATTTGCGCGTCCTTTACAACTTCGCGCGTTTTGATGCCACTACCGACAATGACGGCGTCGGCGCTTGCGGCCGCTGCGAGTGTGGATTGAGCGTGAACTGTCACGCCATTCATCGATGTGACCGCGGGCTCCGGGCAGCACAGCGTGACGCGCCAATCGGGTTTCTTGATGCGATTCAATACGCCGAGCGCGATCAACGAATCGAGTTCGTTGAAACCTTGGAAAGTGAGGATGGCGATGTGCATGGGTGACGTACGCTCAAAAGGTCATGAAGACATTTTGACGCGTTTTCACACATCGATGAGATGCTAAGTCAACATTTGCATAGGGCGCGCGAAATGTCGAACAACGAGTAAGCGCGATTACTGAATCGTCACCGAAAGCCCCGTCTTGAACGCGCCGCGCGTGGCGTCCCATCCCTGGAATTTCGCGGTGTCGTCGCTATTCGCGAAGCGAATCGAATATCGTGCGTTCGAAGCGAGCGCGCTCTCAGCGTCGGGCGCCGCGATGAACACGTCGTAGACGCCTGCGGCTGCACCGCTTGCGATTGCGCCACTCAAAAGAAACGATCGTTCTTCGCCCGGTTTTAGTGCGCGTGCATCGTGTGCGGTCGCGAGTTCGATTGGCGTTGCGCTCGGATTGCTGCGTGAGACGAGCCATAGTTTTAGTGCACGCGGGTTGTAGAGCCTCGCCCAACCCACATTCTTCATCGTGATCGAAGCACTCGCGTTCTGTCCTCGCGCGAGCGCGAGCGGCACATTCGATTGCGTGAGCACCCAGCGATAACCGAGCTTGCGCGATACATCGTCGAAGCAGCCTTCGGTTTGCCATTGCGTGTGAAACGCATCGTAGTAGGTGCGATTTAAGTAGCTCATGTGAAACTGTGCGCCTTCGGCGAGGATAGCGCTGCACGAGCGGCGTTGTTGTGCTGCGCTGGCCGCATTGCAGGTTTCGCCGCCGAACGGCACGATTGAGGAGCGCGTTGCAACATAGCTGCGCTGTTGTGCGCGAATCGTTGCATTGTCGTCGTAAGTGCCAACGTCGGTTGGGCTCGACATGAAGCAATCGTTGTACATGCCGATGCGTGCTTTGCGCGATGTACCAAAAGCATCCGCTTCATCGCCTGGCGCGGCATCCCACGTGATTTGATCGGGCGGATAGCGCCACATCAAGAACCGATTGGAAGGCAGGACGTTGAGCAGCGCGTCGCGAATCGTGAGTTTGTTGGTGGGCGTATCAAGACCGTTGGTCGACGAGTGCCCCTCGCCCCACATACCAAGGAAACCCGCTTGCCAGACGTAGACGACGTCTGAGTTCGCTTGCACAATCGGCGCGACTTGACCGATGTGTTCGAGCACGCGCGCGAGCGGCGCGTCGTCAACGACGGGCGAGGCTTCGCTGCCGGGATAGTTGTAGGCGAAGCGCAAAATGACTTTCATGCCGCGTGCACGCACCTTCGCGAAGGCGGCGGTAACACTATCGAGAAAACTTTGCGGCAAGGTTTGATTGCGAAAGTTGTCCAGTCGCACGACTGCATAACCGAGCGCGGCTTCAGGATACGTAGTTTGCACCCATGCAATGTCGCTATCGGCCACGTTCACGAAGTTTTCGCTCAAGAAAACCCACCAGCCGCGCTCTGGATTGGTGAATACCGCGTTTGATTCCGCGAACGAGGTCGCGCGCCACTTCGCGTCGTTTGCGGTGTCGACGACGCAGCCGCCATCGATGAAGAATTGAATGGCAGTTGCCGAATTGCGCACGCCTGAAATCGTGAGTCCTTCGACGAGCGCTTCGTCGCGAAAACCGAGCATCGCGCGCGCTGCGATCATCGCATCTGTGGTGTCGTAAGTCCCGTCGGCGTTGAGGTCGAGTCGCGCGAGATGCGCGGCAACATGTTCATGCGTCGTGCGCTCCGACGCTTGCAGCGCATTTGCGTTGTCGCGGCGTGTGAGCTGAACGAAAGCGTTGCCGTCTCGCGTCGCAACGCTACCGCTCGCGGCACCGATTGCGAATGGGCACGCGGCGTGGAGCGCGCCCGCGCCGAAGAACATCAATGACGCGATTGCGCTTCGTGCGATTCGCGTTGCGATGTTTACCGCCGCATCACATCCAATTCGATCACCGCGTTCGTACATAGGACAGACACTCTGTTTTGAAAAACGTGGTGAAATTATGACGACGTCATCTGACGTAGTTCTTACGAATGTTTGCAAGCAACTCTTGGCTGTTTAGTCCTAATTTATTGGGCTATAGCGATATTTATGTTTTCTATTGAAAACTACGTTAAATTAGTCGCAGCCCAAGTTAAATTCGGCCTAACGTCAAATAGGTAGTTTTGACTTTTGTTCTAATTAGAACCAATTCGATAAACTTCAGTCACACGTTCGCTTGCCAAAATAAGCGCACTTTCCCAGAGGCCACCCCACGTGTTCGAAACACAGAGACGCTATACCGCCACCGCGATTACGCTGCATTGGATGCTCGGCATCGCCATTGTTATTTCCTTTTGCGTGGGCTTGTACATGACGGGGCTCACGATGTCGCCCACGCGCTTGAAGCTCTACAACTGGCACAAATGGGCGGGCATCACGATTTTGTTCCTCTCCGCGCTGCGCCTGCTTTGGCGGCTCACGCACACGCCGCCGCCACTGCCATCAAGCACGCCCGCGTGGCAGCGCACGGCCGCGCATGTCGGGCACAGTTTGCTCTACGTGTTTTTCTTCGCCGTGCCGCTCGCTGGTTGGGCGTATAGCAGCGCAACGGGATTTCCGATTGTGCTTTACGGCGTGTTGCCACTTCCTGATTGGGTGCCGAAAGATCGGGAACTCGCGGAGACCTTGAAGTCTCTACACAAGTGGCTCGCCTATGGCCTAGCTGCGGTCGTTGTGGGTCACGTGCTCGCGGCGCTCAAGCACCAATTCATTGATCGCGATCGCTTGCTCGCGCGCATGGGCATAGGTCGCGTGTGAGTTTGTAGGAGCGGCTCTGCCGCGATACGGCGACGAGTGTCGCCAACCAATTTTTTTGAAGTAAGTGAGTGGTATGAAACGTTTATTGATGTCCGCAGCACTCGCGAGCACATTGCTTGCGACGACCCCGCAAGTTCTTGCGCAACAAAAGCTCGATCTCAAGCAAAGCGAAATCGTGTTCGTCAGCAAACAGATGGGCGTTCCTGTCGACGGCAAGTTCAAGAAATTCGATGCGCAAATGAATTTCGATCCGAAGAGCCCGCAGACCAGCAAAGTCTCGTTCACTGTCGATCTCGCGAGCGCCGACATTGGCAATGCAGAGACCGAGCGTGAACTCACCAAACCCGGTTGGTTTGACACGTCGAAGTTTCCGCAAGCGACCTTCGCATCAAGCGCCATCAAATCGCTCGGCGGCGGCAAGTTCGAAGTGACCGGCAAACTTGCAATCAAAGGCAACGCACGCGACGTCGTCGTGCCGGTCGCGGTTACGCAGGCCGGTGGTTTGAGCACCGCGCGAGGCGAATTCGTTTTGAAGCGCCTCGATTTCAAAATCGGCGATGGCGAATGGAACGATCCATCGCTCGTCGCCAATGACGTCACCGTGAAATTCAAAATTGCCGTCACTGGCATGGCGCCACTTTACCCCTTCATCCCCTCCCCCCTCGTGGGGGAGGGGATGAAGGGCGGGAGAGGGGAAACGTGCGAATCATGTGCACATCGATTACTCACAGACGTCACCCTCTCCCGGCCTCCGGCCACCCTCTCCCCTCAAGGGAGAGGGGAACGAAACGTAGCGTGGGCAACTTGTTGCCCACGCTTTATCCGTTCCCGCTCGTGGTGTGCTTAGTTCAGGCTGAACTTACCGAAGCATCGAACTACGAACACATCTCAAAGACACCTTCTCAACCTCCCAAGGAGTAACTATGAAACAAAAAATCTTAATCGCCACTCTCGCACTCGCGATTGCAAGCATTGCCAACGCTCAAGACGCCGGCGCAAACCGCACCGCGCAAGGCACCTACAAAGTCGAGCCTACGCACACCTTCGTCACCTGGGAAGCCAAACACTTCGGCACGTCCACGAGCCGTGGCCGCTTCGATAAAAAAGACGGCACCATCGAAATCGACGCGCCTGCGAAAAAAGGCAGCGCCGAAATCACGATCGACATGAAATCGATGAACACCGGTGTTGCGCCGTTCGATAAGCACCTCACCGGCAAAGATTTTTTCAACGCTGATGAATTCCCAACGGCGACCTTCAAAGGCAGCGATTTCAAATTCGACGGCGACCGTGTAACGGAAGTCGGCGGCACGCTCACGATGCTTGGAAAAACGAATCCAGTCACGCTGAAAGCCACTGGCTTCGGCTGCTACATGAGCCCGTTCCTCAAGCGTCAAGTCTGCGGCGGCGATTTCGAAACGACGATCCAACGCACGCAATGGGGCATGGGTTACGGCGTGCCTGGCATTCCCGACAACATTCGTTTGACGATTCAGATCGAAGCGATCAAACAGTAGTCACACGTTTCGAAAAAAAAGGCCGCAAATGCGGCCTTTTTTGTTTGCAACTAAGCTCAGAAAACGGTAAACAAACAACATCCTTAGATGCCCAATTTAATTGGGGCTAGTGGCTTGAAATATATGTTTTCGATAAAAGATTAAAAATCGTTTTATCGCCCATAATTTTCTAGCAATCAGTCAACTAGCTGACTCGTAATCAACGCAGCTTGGCGAATGCCTCGAAATACGTAGGAAACGTTTTATTCACACACTTCGGATCGTTGATGCGAACCGGCGCGCCGCGCGCAGATAGGCTCGCAAGCGAGAAACACATTGCGATGCGGTGATCATCATAAGTGTCAATCGCGGCGTTTGCATTGAGCTTCGCGGGTGGTGTAACTGCGATGTAATCCGCGCCCTCTTCAACCGTTGCGCCGAGCTTACGCAGCTCGGTCGCCATCGCTGCAATGCGATCGGTTTCTTTGACGCGCCAGCTTGCGATGTTGGTGAGTTTCGTAGTGCCCTCAGCAAAGAGCGCAACGACGGCGAGCGTCATCGCGGCATCGGGAATGTGATTCATGTCGGCTTGAATTGCGCGCAGTTTCTCTTTGGGTGCGCGCGCGATGATCGCATTGTTTACATACGAAATCTGTGCGCCCATTTGTGCAATCGCATCGGCGAATTTCACATCGCCTTGCAATGCGTTTTGCCCAACGCCCTCGACGCGGATCGGCCCGCCACCAATCGCCGCCGCCGCAATGAAATACGATGCACTTGATGCATCGCCTTCGACGGCGTAACTCTCAGGCGAAACATAGCGAGCGGCTGGCACATGAAAGCGCTGCCAACCATCGCGCTCCACGTGCACGCCAAACTGCGCCATCATCGCGAGCGTGATTTCGATGTACGGTTTGCTAATGAGTTCGCCGACGACTTCAATCGTCGCACGTTTGCTCATGCGCGCGGTGACGAGCGGCAACGCAATCAACAAACCGGTGAGAAATTGCGAAGACACATCGCCACGAATCGGAATCGGTTGATCGATGTTGATTGCGCCGCCGCGAATCGTCAGCGGCGGAAAACCCGCGTTGCCCGAGTAGTCAACCGATGCACCGATTTCACGAAGTGCATCGACCAAATCGCCAATTGGACGCTCGCGCATGCGCGGCACGCCATCGACGCGGTAATCGCTCTCATTTGTCGCAGCAAGCGCGAGCGTCGCGACCAGCGAGCGCGCGGCGGTACCTGCGTTGCCCACGAAGATGTCGGCATCTTTACCGCTAAATTCGCCGCCACAGCCTTGCACCGTGATGTCGCCGTCGGCAGTAAGTTCGCTGCACACAACACCGAGTTTCGCAAGTGCGCCGCGCATCACCTGCGTGTCATCCGAGTCGAGTAGCCCCGTGAGTTTTGTAGTGCCGCTCGCGAGCGCTGCTAGCAACAACGCACGATTAGAGATGCTTTTTGAACCGGGGAGCCGAACCGTGCCGCTCAC
This sequence comes from Casimicrobium sp., assembly GCA_051645545.1. Lineage (GTDB taxonomy): Bacteria > Pseudomonadota > Gammaproteobacteria > Burkholderiales > Casimicrobiaceae > Casimicrobium. The sequence continues at coordinate 18,594 of JBOFBL010000502.1, forward strand.
CTGCGCGCGCGGCGCGAGATCGATGAATTCCATATGAGCATTCTATGGAAAGGCCAACCACGATACCTTACGCGCCTACCAACGACTACAAGAAAATGGCAGGCGAGACTTAGACCGGCTGCTAGATCAACGTCGTTTCATATGCAAATCGTCTTTTCCTCGCTCCGAATCATGTGCGATCAGCACGAGTAGCGACACCAACAACGACAAACTATATTCGACGCCGCCAGTCCCGTGTTCTCCAACGAACCAGCCCAATTTCGCGTGAATGATTACGATACCCATCGCCGCGATGAACGCGAGACCGCTTGCCCACCAACGCACGCCGCGATTGAAAATGAGACAACTTCCAGCCACGATTTCGTAGATCGAAATCATCCAAACAAGCGCAACGCCCATTGGCCAACCCTGCGTTTCAAGGAACGCGCCGAATCGCGGAATGGTTCCATTCATGATGCGCACGATTGCGTGTGCCATAAAGAAAACCGCAACCGCAATGCGCAACACCGTGAGCGCCGTACTCAGCGATACAAATGGATAACTAGCGCGAATTCTCTGTACGTCCATTCGGATTCCCTCATATTTCGCACAACGCACACAATCACTGCAGACTCGCGCTGAGCGACAAGAGCTTAATGCGCTCGCTCAGGCAATACAAATGGAATTCTTCGAGGCACAGACAAAGCTGAACTAATGCACCGCGATCGCTCATGCGTTCGCGGTACCGATGAACGAGTGTTACCTAGAAGTTCAGCCGCGAATACTCCGCCGCAAAGAACACAACGGGCGCCGATGTGCCCTGCGCTGGCGGCACGGCATGGGCAGTCACGCGGACGCGAGAATCCGACAAGGCTTCGATTCGGAATACGCCCACCGTGCGTTCTTTGTCGATAACTGAAGGGCATGCGCCGAGTCCGCCGCATTGCGCGCCTGGCTTTGCGCTGAGTTCAACCAGTGTTGCAACCCACGTGTTGGCATTAATGCGCGAGCTGCTGTGAGCCACATACCAGCGCGGTGCGCCATTTGTATCGAATAGATTTAAAGTAGCAACGATCGCTGTTGGTGCGGTGAAACTATGCGTTAGCTGCAACACCGAACCATTTGCCGCGTCCAGCCATACACCGGACAAGTTCAGCGGAACCGCACTACCGTCCGCGTTGAGTGTCGTAATCCACCCTTCGGTTACCTTTCGCAGATCGCTCGTGACCACAACGATCGGTAGCGTCCCGGCGCGCGTCGGCGTGTAGTTGACCTCCCGCACGTACGGCGTGAGCACCTGCGCGCAAGCCGCAAAAGTAAACACAATATCGAGCTGCACCACCAAGCGCACAGGATTGTCTGCCGGTTCCGGGCGTACGCTCGCGCTCGCGGGAGGACAGGCGTCTGGCCATACGGCCTGCACACGAATGGTCCGGGTCACGCCCGGAACAGCGAGATTGGGTGTAACGCTGACACCAATTTCGATGTGGGTATCGCGCGGTTGCGCATGTGCGGTTGGCAACAGTGCTGCGGTGGCAACACACACCGCAGTGAGGCAGCCCAAAAAAAGACTACGAATCGACATAGACGGTCTCCAATTGTGAGTTCAAGACCATCGAAACTGTGTGCGCTCTCCCTGCCGACTCGATTAACTAGCGATCGCGTAAGCTCCCCGCTGCACCGCACGCACGTTCGATGCAACAAGAAAATATCGTAGCGTACGAAAACGCGATGCGCAACTGAAAACCGTTTTGTAGTCAGCCTTAATCACGCTAAGGCTCGCCGAAGTCGAGCGAACGCTACTCTTCTTGACCGCCGCCAGTGAACTTAGGCATTGGCTCTCCGTGCTCAATATGCCGTTGCCACGCGTTGCGCGCAGCGCTCGCACGAGCGTACGAGGCTTCGATGTTTTCGACGTTTTGCTTTGAAAGATTCGTGAGCCAAAGATCGAACTCGTCTAAGCGCGTGCGAAAGATCGCGAGCTGCTGTTGGATGGCTTCGCGATTGGCAACAGTAATGTCGCGCCACATCTCCGGCGAACCGCCTGCAATACGTGTGAAATCGCGGAAACCGCTGGCGGCAAATTTGAAGTAATTGTCGGCAGGTGGCAACCCAGCGAGCATATCGACCAATGCAAACGCCAAGAGATGTGGAAGATGGCTTACCGCTGCGAATACGTCGTCATGATCGTTTGCGCTCATGCGATGAATCTCAGCGCCCGTAGCTCGCCACATTGATTCAACGAGTTCAACCGAGCGTTGGTTCGTCTCCGGTTCTTCGCAAACGACCACTTTACGTTTCTCGTAAAGCGTTGCGAACGCAGCAGATGCCCCCGTTTTCTCTGTGCCCGCAATTGGATGCGCGGCAACGAATTGCGAGTACTTTTCGCCGAGTGCGGCTTTTGCGGCCGCAATCACGTCCTGCTTCGTGCTGCCGCCGTCGGTGACGATCGTCGTTGCACCAAGATGAGGTCTTAACGCGTTGAAAACGGAGGGCATTTGCGCGACGGGCGTTGCAACAAAAACGATGTCCGCTTTCGCTGCCTCTTCAATCGACGCGACAGCGTCAATGATGCCGAGCTTGAGTGCTTCATCGAGATTTGTTTTACTGCGACCGACGCCGAGCACACGACCCACAGCCGCTTTTTGCTTCAACGCGAGCGAGAGCGAACCGCCAATAAGGCCAACGCCAATGATGGCGAGCGTTTCAATACGATTGGTTGTGTTCATGAAAGGCAATCGCGGCAGAGCCGCTCCTACAACACGGCGGCAGGATACGAACCGACCACTTTGAAGTAGCTAGACTGTGCTTTCACGTCTTCAAGCGCAGCGGCAACCTTCGAATCCTTCGCGTGGCCTTCGACGTCGACGAAGAAATAGTATTCCCAAAGTCGATCAGGTGATGGTCGCGACTCGAAATGGGTCATCGACACACCGTGACGTTTGAGCGGTTCGATCAAATCGACGAGCGCGCCAGGTTTATTTGCAGCAGCGAGAATCAAACTCGTTTTATCTTTGCCCGAGGGCGCAACGTCTTGTCGACCGAGTACCCAAAAGCGTGTCGTGTTGTTCGGCGAATCTTCGATATTGCGAAACAGAATCGGTACGTTGTAGCGTGTGGCTGCGAGTTCACCCGCGATCGCGGCAGTACCTGGTGTAGTCGATGCAAGCCGAGCGGCCTCGGCGTTGCTCGCCACAGGAATTCGCTCGGCATGATTCAAATGTTGACCGAGCCACCCCGCCGTTTGTGCGAGCGACTGCGCGTGTGAATACACTTTTTTGATTGATGCGAGTTCGGTTTCTAAACTCATCAAATTCTGTTGCACGCGAAAATCGATTTCGGCGCAGACTTTGAGCGTTGAAGCAATCGACAAATCGAGCGTGCGCCCAACAAAACCTTCGGTCGAATTCACCACGGGCACCACGGCGTAATCCGCCGTCTTCGCCTCGACTTGACGAAATGCTTCATCGATCGTTGGGCAAGGCTCAAACGTCGGGGCAGTGCCGAAGTGTTTCGCGGCCGCCGCGTGACTAAACGTGCCTTCGGGGCCGAGATAGGCGATCACGAGCGGTTGCTCAAGCGCCATACAGTTGCTGATGACTTCGCGAAAGATGCGCGCAATCGATTCGTTCGAGAGCGGCCCCGGATTCGCCGCCTGAATACGTCGCAAGATCGAGGCTTCACGCTCGGGGCGATAGAGCGGTGAGCCTGGCTCTTTCGCATGTACAACCTGCATCGCAAGACCAGCGCGTTCGCTCACGAGTTTGAGCATCTGTTCATCGATCGCGTCGATTTGTTGGCGGAGCGTGGAAAGATCGGGCATCTTGCAATCTTATTGTTGGTGCGTTACTTCGAATTCTCGCATTGCCGCGACCAGCGCTCCGACACCTTCAATCGGCATAGCGTTGTACAGGCTCGCGCGCATGCCGCCGCGCACGCGATGACCGCGTAACGACATAAGTCCGCGCGCTTCGCAAAACTTGACAAAAGCGGCATCGACGTCTGCACTCGGCGAATCAAAGACGACGTTCATGCGCGAACGATCTTCTTTCACGACCGGTGCTTTGAACAGTTTGCTTGCATCGAGCGCGTCATAGAGCATCGATGAACGTGCGATCGCACGACGCTCCATTTCGGCCAGACAGCCCTGCGCTTTGATCCATTTGAGCGTGAGCGCCGTCACGTAAATCGAAAACACGGGCGGCGTGTTGAAGAGCGACCTGTGTTTCGCCATGTGCGCGTAGTGCCAAACCGAGGGAATCGCTTTCGGCGCGCGGTCGAGCAAATCGTCGCGAACAATCACGATCGTGACGCCTGCGGGGCCAATGTTTTTCTGTGCACCCGCGTAGATCAATCCACACGATGCGACATCCATCGGTCGTGACAAAAAGTGAGACGACGCATCGACGACAAGCGGTGCGGCAAGGTCTCTTGGCAACGTATGCAGCTCGTTCCCATACACCGTTTCATTCGAACAAGTGTAAAAATAGCTCCATTCTCTATCGTCCAATTTAATTGGGCGATCGGTAGAAATATTGTTATTTTCGATAATGTTACTATTTAGCTTTGGTGTCCAATTAAAATGGTCTTTTTCGCTTGATGCCAGGATAGAGATTTCACCAAATTTCGCCGCCTCTTCCGCAGCACTTTTCGACCATCCACCAGACACGATGTAGCCCGCGCGTTCGTTCGCGCGAAGCAAGTTCATCGGCACACAAGCGAACTGTCCCCACGCGCCGCCTTGCATGAAGAGCACGCGATAGTTCGACGGAATACCAAGCAAATCGCGAAGATCTTGCTCGGCCTCAGCAATCAATTCCTCAAATGCTTTGCCGCGATGTGAAACCTCCATCACGCTCGCGCCCTGTGGCACACCCTTCCACGTCCATTCGGGCAGATCGTTTTTGACTTGTTCGATCACCTCAGGCGGCAGCATCGCGGGGCCGGGTGAGAAATTAAATGTTCGCATCAATCGAGCTTTGTGATTCTTGCGCCGCATCCGTCGCGGCGTCTGCTCTCGATTCTAGGGAAACAAGCGCTCCATCTCCTTGCGAACACGATACGCATGCGTCGTTTTGTCGACCGCGACATCGTCCCACGTGAGCGATTGCCCTTGCTTAACAGGACGAACTACTTTCACGTCGTGCGCAAGGCCGAGTGGCAAGCCACCCATCGCTGCGGATTTCTTCGCCGGCAGCAATTTGCCCCACACGGTGTAACCGCCTTCGCCGTCGAGTGTCTCGCCGATTTGCAAATCGCGTTTTGCGGTCGCAACCACATCTGCATTCCACGCGGTTGCGACCCCAGTCGGTTCGCCACGCAAGGCAACGCTGGCAACACTCACACCGACCTCGAGTCCGATCAAATGCCAGCGTTTGTAGAGCGTGAAGTAGCGACCGCTAGGGTCGGTGTGTGCGTTGTATTCCTCGAAACAATTCTTGATGTATTCCGTTTCCGCTTCGACTGTGACCCACACACCCATGCGAATGTCGTAGGGGATTTTTCGGCCGTTGGTTTCAAGCGATGAGATGACTTCGACCATGCCTTTTTGTTCGAGGACACCACCTTCGGCGATCGGTCGCGTGACGAAAGGAATATCTTCGACGCTTGCTGGTGGATACAAAAGTCCGTTGCTCGGAACGGCAAGACACGTTGCATTGCTCACCGCGGTGCTCTCGATCGACGGCTTTGATCCATCGAGAAAACTATTGAACATCTTTGGGTTGAGTCCGCCACGCGCGGCTTGCTCGGGCGTTAAACCGTAGTATCCCCAGACAGTATCCGGCGTGCTCTGCGCAAAGTGCGGCAACCATTTATGACCGCGCCCTGCAGCAACAACAGGGAATCCACAGGTACGCGCCCAATCGACGAGATCGCAGATGAGTGCGGGTTGGTCGCCAAACGCGAGTGAATAGACAACCCCCTTCTCCGCCGCTTTCTTCGCAAGTAATGGTCCGCAAAATGCGTCGGCTTCGACTGTTACGTTCACCACATGTTTGCCGTTGTCGAACGCCGCGAGACAATGTTCAACGGCGGCGATCGGATGTCCTGTGCACTCGACAACAACATCGATGGCGGGATGCGAGACAAGTGCACGCCAATTCTCTCCAACGTGTGTTCGATTGGTTTTGATCGCGTCATCGATTGACGTTGCTTCCGTGCGTTCGCGCGCCCAGCCCACGCGCGCGAGATTGCGTCGCGCGCCGTCGGGCGAAAGATCGGCGATTGCCACGAGATGCACACCGGGCGTGCGCGGAATCTGCGCAAGATACATCGATCCGAATTTGCCAGCCCCGATGAGACCGATGCGAATGGGTTTATTGTCGGCGGCGCGTTGTTGAAGTTTTGCGTAGAGGTTCATCTCACGCCGCCTTCAACGGCTCTAGCGACGTGGCGTACGCGCTCTCGGGGACACCGTCCTTCCACGGCAACGTCACCGGGTAATTTTTCAACAAACAATCATCCGGCAAACACTCAATCGGTGTGAAGTCGCGATGCGCAATGTATTCGGGGCGCTTGTGGCGACGAATGTGATTCGACACGGCACACAAACTCAAATACACGCTGACGCGATTGAATGGCGACAAGTTGGAGCCCGACGCATGCACCAAACACGAGTGAAACAAAATCATCGAGCCAGCAGGCCCATGCGGCGAGACCATGCCGCCATTCTTTCCGCCCGCACGATTGACGAGTTGCGAAATCAAATCATTGTCCACCGTCCACAACGGATAACTCGTCGTCGTTAAATCATGTTTCGCATCAATCACACCTTTCTTGTGACTGCCCGGAATGAACATGAGTGGCCCATTGAATTCGTTCACGTCGTCCAAAAAAATCGCGACGTTCATCGCGCGCTCGGTCGGCATCATGTCGTCGTTGAGCCAGGTGCCGTAATCCTGATGCCATTGCCAGACGTCGCCTTCGAAGGCCATCTTGCCGTTGATTTTGAATTGATGCATATAGAGCTTTTCGCCGAGTAAATCCTCGACGGGCTCCACCATACGTGGATGGCGCGCAAGCTTTGCGAAGGGTTCGCTATACATGTGCGCGGCGAAATTCGTTCGCACCGCTTCAGAGTCTTTTTCGCGCACGTTATACGTCTCGCGGCGGGCGTAGAGTTCGGGCACGGCATTGTTGAGCGTTTTCGTTTCCTCCACTGTGAACAAACCCGGAAAGAACAAATAACCCTCGCGATCGAATTGAGCGATTTGCTCAGCGGTGAGATGCATGATCGTCCTTTCTATTTTTTTATGGCACGTCGCGTCGAAGCGTCGCCTTCCGATTGCATGCTTGCGAGCTGACGCAGCAGATGTTCGCGTGCCGCGTCGCCATGTCGCCCCATGAGTTGTTCAGCTGCGGGCGCATTGCCGCGTGCAATGGCTTTGCCGATGGCTTCATGCTCGTCCCAAACGGCATCTCGAGTCACCGCCGATTGCAGCACCGCGCCCATCGCACGACGAATGTGTCGCCAGTGCAGCGCTGCGGTTTGCTCGATCAGCGGATTGTTCGCTGCGGCGTAAATCGCCGCATGAAATTCGATGTCGCAATCGATCAACTGCGCCACATTATTTTTCTTCGCCGCGGCACGACCGCGTGCGATCAGGAGCGTGTCGTGCGTGTAGGCATAGCCGCGCGCCTTGTGCTCAAGCACGGCAGTCGCCGCCAGGCGCGCCGCGAGCGCATCGAGCGCATTTCGCACTTGATACACCTGCGACAACCAATTTGCGTCAAGCGGCGCGACAATCAAACCGCGCCCCGGCGCGTCGTGCAGAAAACCGTCGTTCTTCAATTGCCGCAGCGCCTGCAATACCGGCTGCCGCGAGACCGCAAGTTGCTCGGCGATTTCCTCTTGCGTCATGCGCGCGCCAGGCGAAAGCGTGCCTTCGCTGATCGCATCAAGCAAGGCTCGGTAGACGCGATCGACGAGATC
>JBOFBL010000503.1:0-2981 GCA_051645545.1 Casimicrobium sp.
CTCTACGGCGAGATTCCTCCGCGAGCAGCGCTCGCCTATGTATTCACGCACAAAGCGAAAGCGAATGAAGTGATCGTGAGTCCGTTCACTTCGCGCGTGAAGAAAATAGTTGTCGATGCCGATCCTGCGTCTATCGGAAAGTGGAAAAATTTTGAACGCGATGTATACGCAGATTACAAACGCGCCTTCGGCGAAGAGCCGACGCGGATTTCGGGCGTCGCGATCATGGTCGATACCGACAACACGGGTGAAACGGCGTCCGCGAAATTTGGCGACATTAGTCTCACTGAAAAGTAGAAATCGTCGAATGTGAAAAACGAGATGAGTATGAACGCAATGCTACGTATGCTCGTTTTACTCGCGTCGCTCGCAAACGTTGAACCCAGCTTTAGCCAAAACTTTGTGTACGTCGAACCAGGGAACGCTTCGTGCCCGGCGAGTTCCGAATCGAATCCGGTGGCTCCGCAAACCGTGCAGCGTGGAGCCTTTGTGACCGGACGTATCAGCGTAAGCTGTGGTTTTGACAAAGGGTCTTACACGGTGACGTTGAGCGCCAGCGATTCGAATGCAGAATTTTCACCAAAGACATTTCTCGTGAACTTCGGCAGCCTCGCCGGCGACGGCGTATTCACCGTGAGGTTTGCATCCATCGGTGCGCAACGTATTTCAGCGACCATTACTTCGAACATGGGCAGCCCTCGAGCGCCGGGTCAATTTACGAGTCAAACGAACGAATTCAACGTAGTCGCGCCTTAAGCGACAGTTGCTACATGCTTCGCAACTCGGCGTGCGAATGGGCCTCTCTTAATTGGAAGATTCTTGTTTAGAAAACAGCAATAACCATACCGCTCAAACGACGTATTTATTAGGGCAATGTCGAATAAAATGTAATTATCAACAAAAATAATAAATTTATTTATTGCCCAATTAAATAGGGCAATTAACAGGTAAGTTGGCTCGCTATATTTGAAACGTCGCTAAGCCGGAAGCGCTCGCCACACGTACACGGCATCCGTCACGTCGTAACCAAGATCACGGTTCGTTTCGTCGCGCACGTGTATCGCGCCAAGTTTTTCGTAGAAACGAATCGCGGGCATGTTGTTGTGAAGTACTTCGACGCGTGCGCTCGAAAAACCGCTCGCACGAAGGTCGTCGAACACACGGCACACAAGTCCAAGACCAACACCTTCGCCTTGCGCAATTCGAAGCACGTTGATGACGTAGAGTTGCGCGTCGCACCCGTCTTCGCGCGACCGCGTCTCGCCGCCGTTTGCGAAACCAACTACGTCGTTCGAATCTAACGCAACCCAAATCGAACCCGTGTTGCGTATGAGCGCTTTCTCCCACATCGAGACACGCTGTTCGAGCACAGAGTAGTGATCGATGATCGTTTGTGGCAACAATCCCGCGTAGGTCTCGCGCCAGCTCGTGCAATGCACGTGCGCGATGGCGTACGCGTCCGCGAGCGTTGCACGTCGAAAGCTCACTCCTTCGGGCGCATCACTTGCCAACGGCTGCGCCCTCTTTTGCATTCACACGCGCAGCGTCGCGATTGAGCCCTGAGAGAATCGCTTTGAACGAAGCAGTGACGATGTTCGAATCCATGCCAACGCCGTGCAGCGTCGGACCATCGCCGACGCGCATTTCGATGTAGGTAATCGCGGTCGCATTCGCGCCTTGGCCGATCGAATGCTCGTGATAGTCCATCACTTTCACCGGCGCATGAATCTCTTCGGCAATCGCGGCAACGAAAGCGTCGATCGGGCCGTTGCCAACGCCTTTCGCGCTGTGCTTCGCGCCATAGATGCTCACGTCGGTATACACCTCGACCGCTTCCGGTTTCGATGAATCTTCCGCGAGTTTGTGCGCAATGTATTTGTACGGAATGCCTCGCGAAAGATATTCGCTATCGAACACGTTCCAAATATCGTCCGCCGACATTTCTTTGCCGGTCGTGTCCATCACTTGTTGCACCACTTGCGAGAATTCGATTTGCATTCTGCGCGGCAGATCGACGCCGTATTCGCTTTGCAGAAGATAGCTGATGCCGCCCTTGCCTGATTGCGAATTCACGCGAATGATTGCCTCGTAGCTGCGCCCCACGTCCATCGGGTCGATCGGCAAATACGGCATGTCCCAAATTTGCGTCTTGTTCGCCTCGCGCGCAGCGAAGGCTTTTTTGATCGCGTCTTGATGCGACCCCGAAAAGCTCGTGTACACGAGATCGCCCGCATACGGATGACGCGGATGCACGGGAAGCTGATTGCAATACTCCACCGTTTTCTTGATCTCATCGATGTCGCTGAAATCGAGATTCGGATGCACGCCTTGCGAATACATGTTGAGCGCGAGGTTCACGATATCGACGTTACCCGTGCGCTCGCCATTGCCGAAGATGCAGCCTTCGACGCGATCGGCACCTGCCATCAAGGCGAGCTCTGCGGCGGCCGTGCCCGTGCCGCGATCATTGTGCGGATGCAAGGAAATCAAAATGCAATCGCGCTTCGCAACGTTGCGACCAATCCATTCGATCTGATCGGCGTAGCAATTGGGCGTTACGTTTTCAACAGTCGTCGGCAAGTTGATGATGACTTTGTTATCGGGCGTCGCGCCATATTCTTCGACGACGGTATCAACGACACGCTTCACGAAATCCATCTCGGTATTCGAAAACATTTCTGGCGAGAACTCGAATCGCCATTGCGTTTCGGGAAACTTCTTCATCAACGCTTTGACCTGCCGCACATGCGGAATCGTCATCTGCTCGATCACTTCTTGCTGCGAAAGTCCAAACACAACATTGCGCATGATCGGCGCAGTCGCGTGATACAGATGAAAGATAGCGCGCTTTGCGCCTTTGAGCGACTCAAAGGTTCGCTCGACAAATGCCTCGCGCGCGGGCGAGAGCACTTGAATCCAAACGTCATCCGGGATTTGATTTTTCTCGATCAAGAAGCGAACAAAATCAAAATCGGTTTGCG
>JBOFBL010000504.1:0-1312 GCA_051645545.1 Casimicrobium sp.
GAGCAGGGCGACGCGCCCCTCCGTACGAACCAGAATATTCGATGGCTTCAGATCACGATGCACGACGAGCCGCTGATGCGCGAATTGCACAGCGTCGAGCACTTGCAAGAAGAGTTTGCAGCGATCGCGAACGCTCAAGGCCTTTGCATTCACATACGCGATGAGCGAATCGCCTTCGACGTATTCCATGGCGATGAATGGCTGATCGCGATCGGTGACCCCGGCGTCGTAAAACCTTGCGATATTCGGGTGTTCGAGGCGGGCGAGCACATCGCGTTCGCGGTTCATGCGTTCGCGAACGCGCGCGGGTGTTTCAGCGAAGCTTGGCAATTTGAGCGCGACGTTTCGTTCGTATGCGCCGTCGACACGTTTTGCAAGCCAGACCTCGCCCATGCCGCCTTGACCGATGCATCGGATGAGCTCATACGAACCGACGCGTTTGCCCACTGAGAACACAGTATCGGCAGCGTGCGGCGAGGATTTCCTGAGCACGGGAAGTGTGTCGAGAATTTCGTCGGTCTCAGGCGAATCGCGTTGGCTAAGCAGTTGCGCGAGGCGAGCGCGTTGCGAATCGCTCAGTGCACGCACTGCTTCGTCGGATCGCAACCAACGCGCGCGCGACGCAGAGTCAAGCTCAAGCGCTTGATCGACAAGCGGCGAGAGCTCTTTCCAGTCGTTGGCGGTGATCTGCAGTGTCATGTCGGATCGATATTCGGAATTCCGAGATCAGTTCCAATGAAGACGGCTTTCGGCGCAAAAGTTGGACATCTTGCAATCGTTTTGCGTCGTTTCGACTGCCGCCGCGCGTCAATGACCTATGAAAGCATCGCCTTTAGCAGCAGCTGCGCTTTGTCCCAATCGCGTCGGACGGTACGCGAATTGACGTCCATCGCTTCGGCAATTTCCTCCCAGCCAAGTCCGCCGAAATAGCGCATATCGACCACTTGCGCGAGGCGCGGATCGGCTTCTTCAAGACGTTTCATCGCCTCTTCGATTTCGAGGAAGCGATCGGTTTCAACGCCCACCTCTTCAGCAATTTGAGTAGAAAGCTGCGTGACCTCGCCTGCGCCGCGCTTTTCGGCGTGTGCCGCACGCACGGTATCGAAAATCACCGAGCGCATGATGTTCGAGGCGAATGCGAAAAACTGTGCGCGATCCTGTGCGCGCATCGCACCGGAATTCACGAAGCGCATGAAACTCTCAGAGAGCACTTCAGTGGTTTGCAGTTGTTCGTTGCCGCCATGACGATACAGTCGCGAATGCGCGAGCCGTCGCAATTCGGGGTACGCGCGTTCGTAAAGCGCGTTGCGCG
>JBOFBL010000505.1:0-1742 GCA_051645545.1 Casimicrobium sp.
TTACGCCACCAGAGAGCAAGCCAAACTCGCGATCTTTGACTACATTGAGCTGTTCTACAACCGCCAACGTATCCATCAATCGTTGGGCTACCAAACTCCGGCACAATTCGAGGCGCAACATCGCGCCCCTTAATTAACCCGTCCGGGAAATCCGGGTTAGCTCATGGTGGAGAGGCTCAAAAATTCGGACACGATGAAATGGTGGGTTGAAGGATAAATCAGGTTGTGTTGGATTTTGGATTGGAAGCGAAAGAAGCCGTGAAATCTAGCGGGCTTCGGTTGCCAAGCGCGCTGTGTCGGCGGATCGTGTTGTAGAAGCGCTCGATGTAATCGAAGATATCGGCCTTGCCCTGTTCGCGTCTGGCGTAGCGCTGGTGATGCACTTGCTCCTTCTTCAAGCTCGCCCAGAAGCTCTCCATCGGCGAATTGTCGTAACAATTGCCGCGTCGGCTCATCGAAGCCTTCATGCCAAACTGTTCGAGCAGCGCTCGATACTCGGCACTTGCGTATTGGCTGCCACGGTCGCTGTACTGTATCAAGCCTTGCGCGGGGCGTTCTTGTTTGAAGGCCATCCACAGTGCTTGCAAAACCAAGGACGTGCGCATGTGATCCGTCATCGCCCAGCCGACGATCTTCTTGCTAAACAAGTCTTTGATCGCTGCCACGTAGAGCCAGCCCTCGTCGGTGTGCGCATAGGTAATATCCGCGACGCACACCTGGTTGGGTGCCGTGGTTTCGTTGAATCGCTGCGCAAGCAGATTCGGGGCGATAGGCAGCGCGTGATTGCTATCGGTGGTACGCACGAAACGCCGCTTGTGGCGACAGCGAAGCCCCGGTTGCTTGCGCAAGCGTTTAATCGATGCCAGTGATCGCGGGAAGCCCATTTCGGCCATCTCCGTTAGCAGACGCTTCGGCCCGTAGCTCTCGCGCCCACGCGCATGCGCGGCTCGCGTTGCAACCTCCAAGGCGACGCTGTCAGGTTCGGGGTGCGCGCCGCCGCTCAACCCAATCGTAATAGCCCGAGCGAGACACCTCAAGCATCCGGCAGAACACGCCGAGCCGATGCTAGTCGCTCGCCTCAGCCAATTTCTCTTGAATGAACGCGTACTTCACTTGGCTACTTTGGCAAAGTATGCGGTGGCTTTTTTTAGGATGTCGCGCTCCTCACAGGCAATGGCTAGCTCGCTCTTCAAGCGACTGACTTCGGCTTGCAGATCGCTCACCGGCTCTATACGGTGCGCATCAACAGTGGCGAGCCACCCACGTGGCGTACGTCTGCATCGACAGCCCAAGTTTCTGCGCCGCTGTACCGACTTTCATGCCTTGCTCGGTGACTAACTTGGCTGCTTCAGCGCGATACTCGTGCGTGAATTGACGCTTTGGTGTTCCTGCCATTGTGTTCCCCATGTTTCAGTAGAAATACCAAATCCATGATGTCCGTTTTAACGAACCCATTCCAGGATGAGTTCTGTTGATTAAGCGGACACGGAAGGTAATCACCGAATGCATGAATGTCTTGAGTGCCCAGCACTGCTGGGGATGATGTTCGCGCTGTCCGTTAGGGAGCAGAGCCGTACCGAGCGCGCGATTTGCAAAAAACTTCAGATGATTTCTTAGATTGACAGAGTGTAAAGGTGTGCTGACAGGTGTGAAGGGTGGGAGAGAGAGCGCAGTGGTGGAAGAGGTGGAGAAGAAAGGGTGATAGAGGGGGCGCAGAGTGGGTGCGCAGAGGCATAAAGGGA
>JBOFBL010000506.1:0-1276 GCA_051645545.1 Casimicrobium sp.
TTGGCAGCGGGTTCGGGCAGATGAAACGCACGGGCGTCAACGAAAACCTTGCGCGCGAAGCGCTCGAACTGCACACCATCGGCGACCGCAGTGTTTATTCGCAAGCCGATGTTGGTGAGTTCGCGCTCGCGCTGACTGGCTGGGGATTGAGCGGACGGAACGCTCAATTCGCGTTTAGCGTCGATGCTCACGAGTCTGGCGCGCGAACCGTACTGAGTAAGCGTTACACGCAGGAAGGAGCGGCTCAGGCAGAGGCGATTGCGACCGATCTCGCTTTGCATCCATCGACTGCGCGCCATCTCGCAAAAAAACTTTTAGAGCATTTCGGCGCAGGCTTCCCGATCGACAGCGATATCGCGTTGGTCGCAAAAGCGTACACCGATAGTCGCGGCGACTTACGGCAAACCGCGATTGCGCTGCTCAACACGAATGCGGTCTGGCGCGATGATGCGCCTGGCCGTGCGAAACGCCCCGACGAATTCTGTGTTGCTGTGTGGCGAACACTTGGTATCGCGCCGCCGAATGGTGAAGCAATTCGCAGTCAACTCGAATCGCTCGGCCAAGTCACATGGTTCGCGCCATCGCCGAAAGGGTGGTCTGACGAGAGCGCAACGTGGCTCGGGCCTGATCAATTGTTAGCGCGTATCGAATGGTGCGAAAAACTCGCATCGCAATTGCCGTCGACGATCGACGCTCGCACCTTGGCTGCACGCTCGTTCTCCTCGCTTTTGTCGGAGCACACGCAACAAGAAATCAATCGCGCCGAATCGGGAATGCAGGCGCTCGTGCTCTTTCTCGCTTCACCGGAGTTTTTGCGCACATGAAACACCTCACCTTTTCGCGCCGTCAATTTTTGGCGTCCTCGGTAAGTCTTGCCGTGGTAGGGCCGCTTGCCGCGAGCAGCGCGTCGGCGACAAACGCGTCGAATGCAAACGATTCGCGATTCGTACTGATTCAATTACGCGGCGGACTCGATGGCTTAACCGCCGTGCCTGCAATCGGTGACCCATTATTCGAATCGACTCGCGGTGCGCTCGCGTTTGCAGCAAAGGGCGCGGACGCCGCGTTGCGACTCGATAGTTTTTTTGGACTGCACCCAGCATTGCGTTCGATGCATGCGCTTTATCAGAGGCGCGAAATGCTCGTAGTGCATGCAGTGGCCACACCTTATCGACAACGTTCGCATTTCGATGCGCAAAACATGCTCGAAACCGGCGCGTCGATGCCGTTTAGTTTGAACGATGGTTGGTTGAATCGCGCTTTGTTAGCCGCCAAT
>JBOFBL010000507.1:0-3363 GCA_051645545.1 Casimicrobium sp.
GGCTATTGCAACGCGAAAGGACGGCTCCACGCGACGTTCGCACTCGTGCGCATGGACAAAGAGCTCTACGGCGCAGTTCTGCATCGTTCGGTGGTCGCTTTTGTCGTCAAACGGCTCACCATGTTTCGCCTGCGTGCGAAGCTCGCCATTGAAGCCAGCGAGCGCTTCGTGGTGATTCACCATTTAAGCGAGCCTCGCACGCCCGCGCCGCGCGCTCCGGGCGCACGACTCGCACTTGGCAACACGCGTTGGGTTGATATCAGCGATGAAACGCTGAGCCAACGCGCCGCGGCAACGCCCGAAGATATTGGGCAATGGATCAAGCGGGGCATCGAAGCAAGACAACCGGAAATCGTTGCGGAGACTAACGAAATGTTCGTTCCCCAGATGATAGGTTTCGACAAATTAACCCCACAATCCGGCGTGAGTTTTTCCAAAGGCTGCTACCCCGGTCAGGAAGTGGTCGCACGAGCGCACTATCGTGGCGCAGTTAAGCGCGAACTTGCGGTGCTGCGGCTACCTGTCGCTGCAAATGTCTCACCGGGCGCGGAGTACACGCGGGAGGACACCTCAGTAGCAGAGGTGGTCAATGTGGCTCACGACGGCGCCAACTTGATCGCGCTCGCAGTCGTGCCGATCGCCGCCAACAGCCAAAGCGCCTGACTTCGCGAAATTGCTGCGACGCAACAATTTGCAGCCCCTACTCCCGCAAGTGTTTGCGTTCTGCGCTGAGCGTGGGACAATAAAAAGTCCTGTTGCGCGATCGGGGTTTAAGTTTTAGTCGCGCGACGACATTCGGGGGCACTCGCGTCACCAATGCTTTCCGGGCTCTTGGCCCGATGCGCGAGTTTTGTGAGAGATGGATTAATGTCGATCACGTTCGTTTTTGTGCAGGCGTTTTTGATTAGCGCCATGATTGCGTTTCTATTGCGATTGACGACGCATTGGCATGGTCGCTGGAGTGCCGACGCGCCCGCCTCGGGACCGCAAAAGCTGCATTCGGTGAGTGTGCCGCGCATTGGCGGTGTCGCAATTGCCGCTGGCTTCGTGTTTGCGTTGTTTAGCGCCAAATTCGGCTCGCCGTTTGGGGAGGCCATTGCTTCGCCGCTCGCGCTTTGCGCAGCACTTGCCGTGCCGTTTCTTGCGGGTCTTTATGAGGACGTGACGAAATCGTTCGGCGCCGTGTCGCGCCTCATCGCGACGTTTGTTGCGGCGGCTATTGCGTTTTACTTCTGCGGCGCGAAGATCGTTCGCTTCGATATGCCACTTCTGGACGGACTGCTTAATTCGATGTCGCTCGCGCCACTGTTGCTCACGATGTTCTGTGTTGGCGGCGTGGCTCACGCGTTTAACCTCTCGGATGGCCTCAATGGATTGCTCGCGGGGCTGGGGATCGTCGGTTGCGCGCTCCTCGCGTACGTCGCGCGCGCCCACGGCGACACTTTCATTTACGTCGTCTCGGTCATTCTCGCCGCCGCGACGTCTGGCTATTTTCTGTTCAACGACCCGCGCGCAAAGCTTTTCGCAGGTGATTCGGGGGCGTATTTCATCGGCACCGCGATCGCATTGCTCGCGATTTTGATCGTTGCGCGCAACCCAGGGGTCAGCCCGTGGATCGCGTTTGCGGCTGTGCTCTATCCGTTTACCGACACGACGTTCACCATTATTCGGCGCTTGGTCGAGCGGCAACCCATCATGCAACCGGACGCGAAGCACTTGCATTCGCTTGTCGTGCGCGCGATGCTCGCAAACCGCATTTCGTACGCCAACGCCAAAGCTTCAGCCATCATCATCATGGTTTCGGGCGCGTTCGCTCTGGTTGCCGCCGTGTTTGCGTCATCATCGGCAAGTGTGATTGCAACCTGTGTTGGATTTGCACTGAGCTACATGCTCGCATGGTTTTACTGCGCAAACGCAGCAAGCCGCACCGCGAATTTCGCGAGTGCACCGACCCGTTTTTAGTAGCGGTTTATCCTCTTAGAACTCTCGCGCCGTTTTTTGTACTGCGCGCAACGCTTCGTCACAACTCATCGGTCTGTAAAAAATTCGAATGTCTCGTCTCGTCACTAAAGCTGTTTTCCCGGTCGCCGGTCTCGGCACCCGTTTTCTTCCCGCCACAAAAGCGATGCCGAAGGAGATGTTGCCCGTCGTTGACAAGCCCCTGATTCAATACGCCATCGAAGAAGCCGCTGAAGCGGGCATTCGCGACATGATCTTTGTGACGGGTCGAAACAAGCGTGCGATCGAGGATCATTTCGATCAGGCTCCAGATCTCGAACGCGATCTCGAAGAAGCCAACAAGCACGATCTACTCGCGCTACTACGATCTGCGGCGCCCAAGAACATCAATTGCTTCTACGTGCGGCAAGGCGAGCCGCTCGGGCTTGGTCACGCTGTGCTGTGTGCGGCACCCATCGTGCGCGATGAGCCTTTCGCGGTATTGCTTGCCGATGAATTGCTGCGTGCGCCCACCGTGGGCGGAAAAAATGCAACGGCGCAGCTCTGCGATCTCTACGCGGCGCAGAGCGATGCATCCGGTGGTGTGATCGCGGTCAATCAAATGCCCGGCGCCGAGATTGAACGCTATGGAACAATAGCTTTTAACGAACGAAAACATTGGGCGGAAAGCGATTTTTTCAAACTTTCCGGAATAGTGGAAAAACCTAAACTTGCCCAAGCACCTTCGTCGTTTGGTGCGATTGGTCGATACGTACTTTCGAGTCGAATTTTCGACGAATTGAGAACGATTGGTCGCGGTGCGGGTGGCGAAATTCAATTGACCGACGCCATTGCGTCACTGCTCAAAAAAGAGCCGGTGTATGCGCTTGAAACGCGTGGGCGTCGATTCGATTGCGGTGCAAAGCTCGGTTACTTGCAGGCCAATGTCGAACTCGCGCTCGAACACCCCGACCTCGCGAGTGATTTTGCGCGCTACCTCGCCTCGCGCGGATAGCGCACTTCTACGCTTTAAGCACGCCCGAGCGCGCGATAAATCAAAAGTCCCGCCGTCTCGCGAATATAGAGCTCCCACGCCGCGAAGCCGCGCGCCGTATTGAAATCAAGCCAATCGATCTCGGCAGGCGCGAAGTAATCCACCGGATACGCTGCCACATTCCAGCCGCTCTTCTGAAACGTTGCGAGCGAACGCGGCATGTGCCACGCAGACGTTACCAATAGCCACTTCGCGCTCGCATCCACACCCGTGAGCTCGCGCCCACGCGTTGCGTTCTCGTACGTATTGCGCGACAGCGATTCGAAACGCACGCGAGAAAGATCGACGCCCAATCGCTCAAAGTGATGTTTCGCAAAATCGGCCTCGGGCGCAGGCTCATTGGTTAAACGCGCGTCGCCACCGAGAAACAC
>JBOFBL010000508.1:0-2044 GCA_051645545.1 Casimicrobium sp.
GGTTCGATCGAATGGTGTCGCATCGCGATTGTGCGTTTGCTGCAAGAGTTGATCGCGATTGCGCACCCGCCCCGGATGTTGCGCCAATGCGTGTAACAAATCGAACTCCCCGGTAGGGAGATCGATCGTTGTTCCATTGGAATCGCGCAGCTCGCGTCGTTCCGGATCGAGGCGAAACCCGTCGAAAACGATTTCACGCTTCTCGCTCTTTGCCTCAACAACCTCTTTGCTGGGCACGCTGTGATAGCGTCGGCTGACGCTGCGCACGCGCGCCAGGAGTTCGCGCAAATCGAAGGGTTTGGTGACGTAGTCATCGGCGCCGATTTCCAGTCCCACCACGCGATCCACGGTGTCGGCACGACCGGTGAGCATCAGCAGTCCGCCGTTCCAGTGCGCACGCAAACGACGTGCGATCGCGAAACCATCTTCGCTGCCGAGATTTACATCGAGCAACACGGTGTCGATACTTCGTTCGCTGAGCAAGCGATCCAACTCGCGCTCGCTCGCGATCGCAAATGTTTCGATGCCTTGTCGCTCGAGATAACCGCAAACGAGTTCGCGAATGTCTTCCTCGTCGTCGACGATAGCCACACTGAACTTGGAGGCCGAAACGTTTTGAGCCACGAAGAAACTCGGATCGAAAATTGCAAAAGTGGTGCGTCCATACGTATTATCGCGTCGACGCGACTTTAGCGGTAGCCTCGCGCTTCTCCTGACAGGCGAGACATCGTGTAGCGGTCGGATGCGCAAGCAAACGCGCATAACCAATCGCCGCTCCGCACGATTCGCAAATGCCGTAATCGTCGTCTTGGATACGCGTTAGCGCACGCTCCACGGCATTGAGCTCGTTTTGATCTCGCTCGAGTCGTGTGAGCGCGAGATCGGCGTCGACATCCGCAGTAGTCCAGTCGGCATCGGAGGCACCTGTTGCCTGAACCGCATCGCCGCTTTCGGTATGGAGTTCGCGTTCGAGCGTTTGCGCAAGCACGCGCCGTCGGCGCAGCAGCAAGTCGCGTAAATCCTGTTTTTGCCGATCGCTGAGCGCTTCGACTGTCATTTCGTTGTTCCTCAAATGTGCGTGGCGGAAGCTTCGCCGATGAACGCAGAGCGCGACTTGATATACGTCAATACGCGCTTTGATCGTCCGAACTAACGTTTTGCATGCTTCTCGCAAACGCGCCCCAAAACGGGCAACCCATTGCACTTCCGGACTCGTCGATCGAGGTCGATGGCGCGACAAAAGCGCGCGAAGCAGAAGCGCCTTCATTGTTCGCTTTCGATGTTTACGACATGGATTGCGCAGCATGTGCGCTATTGATCGAAAACGATCTGCGCAAGCTTCCCGGCGTGATCACAGCGCGTGTGCACTTTGCAACGCAGCGCGCACGCGTTACCTTCGACACAAAACGAACCAGCGAAGAGCGCATTGCAGCAAGAATCGCTTCGCTGGGTCACGCGGTTGGTAGCGACACGCTTGACCGAGAAAAAGTTGCGCAACGCATTCGGCGACGATTTCAGTTGCAAACCGGTATCGCCGCGTTTTGCGCAATGCAGATCATGATGTTCAGCGTGCCTCGTTTCCTGGGCGGCGCGGATATCGAACCCGAACTTGGGCGCTTGATGGACGGCTCTGCGCTTGCGCTCACACTGCCAGTCTTGATGTTTTGTGTGGACCGTTTCTTTCGCGGCGCACGACGCGAATGGCGTTTGCGACGATTGGGAATGGATAGCGCGATCGCGATCAGTGTGTCGCTCGCATTTGCGGGATCGCTCTGGCACTTGTGGGTCGCGAGCGGATTGCTCTACTTCGACTCGATCGCGATGTTTGTCGCGCTATTGCTTGCCGTACGCTGGGTCGAATGGGAAAGACGCGAACAAAGCCGCGAATTGATCGCAGGAAAAAATACGATCCCTGCAACAAATACGTACGCCCTACTAAACAGGGCAGTAAATCAAAATAATGGCACTATTGATATAGATGCCATTTTGGAAGGAATACACATTTTTATCAGGCGATACGATGCGGTGCCAGTGGATGGAATTC
>JBOFBL010000509.1:0-1159 GCA_051645545.1 Casimicrobium sp.
GCCGATCCAGTGTCCGGTTGGACGCAACACGCGGGCAACGTTTACAAGGCGACTGCATCATTGCCGATTACCGGGCACGCGGACACAGGCTTTCTCGCTAATCAAGTGTTCGTCAATAACGAAATGATGATCGAAGCGCGGTGGCCGAACGTATCGAACGGCAGCGATGGTCGGGATCTCATGAATCCGCAATTTGCCGGTGGTGGCGTGTCGTCACCCAGCGGGCTCGATGCAGTCGTGAGCAACGAAAGTATTCCAACGATCGCAGAAAGTTGGCTGGGCGCGACAGTGTGGACGAGCGAGTGGTATACCTCGCGCACCGGCACGATCACAGGCGTTGTTCCCGGTAGCAACGGCAAGTCGCTTAACGCAATAATGAGCGCTGCATGGGAGCGCGGCGGGTTCTGGTTTTATCTGTCGAACAAACTTGGATTACTCGATACACCGCGCGAATGGTTTTACGATGGCACAACCCTCTACCTATGGGCACCCAATGGCGCTACGCCATCGGGCGTTGAGGTCAAACAGCGCAACGAAGCCTTTGATTTAAGCGATCGCTCGCACATCGTTATTCGCGACATTGCATTGTTCGCCGCGACGATTACAACGAGCAATCAAAGCGCGGGCGTCGTGATAGACAACATCGACGCACGCTATGTGTCGCATCACGCGACGCTGCCGCGACCGCCAATCTCCGAGTGGTCGGGTAACGTACCTTCCGATGGCGATTTCTGGCTTTCGTCGCATGCGCATGACACAGGAATTCAACTGCGTGGCCAGGGGCACACACTCAAAAACAGTCGTATCTCGTGGAGTTCGGGCAATGGTGTGCTACTCGAAGGTCGCGATCATCTTGTTAGCAATAACGTGATCGAAAACACGAATTACATGGTGTCGTACGCCGCAAGCGTGAGGATCAATGGCAAGTCGCACCGTATTGTTCACAACACGATTCGGCGTACAGCTCGCGACGCGCTAATCGTCGATTGGCACACCACGAACTACGATTTCAGCAATAGCGAAATTGCGTACAACGACATTTCGCGATTCGGCATGCTTTCGACGGATCTCGGTGCGATTTACATTTGCTGCTACATCGATATGCGAGGCACGAGCATTCATCACAATCATATTCGCGAAGGCTATGGTTTCAGCCCGT
>JBOFBL010000510.1:0-4242 GCA_051645545.1 Casimicrobium sp.
CGTATCAGCGATTTTGACTTCGTAGTCTGCGTTAAGCGTTACCGGCACCTTCACAGCGCGGCGTAAAAGTGCATAACGCGCTGAATCAGGCATATTGCGCACGATCGTACGCATCACTTTACGTACTGTTGAACTTTTACTAGACATGATTTACCTCCGAAATTTATTGGCTACAAAGAACTCCCTCGGAGCAACTTTTTTCTTAGATTAGTTTGGAAGTGCTCTCATGTGCTAGCAGAAAGAAGGGGGGGGGGGGGTTGATTGATTCGCGTAACGCATCAATTAGTGTCGCTCCGAAAACAACGACCTCGACCGAGGAGCTCCGCCGTCTCCGAGATATCAGATCACTGCCACCGAAGAGTCCAGCGCACTCAAGCCCAAGACGAACTGTCGCGTCAAATTCGCGATCAGCCGCTTAACAAAATTTTGTTGGCAAGATAAAGCGCATTTAGCCGCAGAAAACGAGTTCGAAACGAAAATCGCGGGCCAGACATGCCGCATATTCCAATATCGAGACTGAGAAGCGCTACACGTCGCTGACGTTAGGCAAAGGGCGCGATCCCGGTGGTTTCGATGCGCCTCATGTCAGCGCGTCTGTTGGCGCAAGACCACCGCTCTTAGCGCTATTGCGTCAACTGTGAACGAGAAATACAACTAAACTCTAAAAGATAGGCATACAGCCCACACTTTATGCGCGCTTTGATATCTAGCAAGCGCGCTAAATGCCAGCGAAGTATTTCCGCTAGCGGCAGCCGCGACAAACTGTGCGTACGCGATCTGGCGCTCGTGGCCGGCTGCCACACACTCCCACGCCGTCGGACGCACGGATTGTGCGGATGCCTCGGTTGCCGCGAGCCCGCATAGAAATAGTCCGAGTGCGGCGAGTTTGTTCATAGTGATTGGCGAGCTTTAAGTGACTATGAATTAGGACGCCAAGAACACCTATGCGTCAATCACTGTAGCGACCGGCCTTCGTTATTGATTCAGATAATGCATCAATAGCGCACCGGTCTTCATCGATGCCGGGAGGCGTGCGAACGCCTACAAAAATCGTGCGCAGTATTCGCGCCTGTTTTGCTTAATCCCTGACCAGAGCACGACGTTTGCCTCTAAACTGCTTCACAGTGCAAATGACAATGAAGTGTTTTATGCGACTCTCTGTTTTTCTAAACCTCTGCATATTGTCGCTCCTGAGCAATTCCTACGCGCATTCGCAATTCAATGACCAAGTCTTTGCCGAAACCAAACGGGTCGAGGCGCGCGCGCTAAGCGTGCAGGCGAGCGACGCGCTAATCTCTTCGATTCAGACGGCGAACAGCACACTTCGCCGTCACCTTGAAGTTGCGACAAAAAACCCCTCTAGTGCGAGCTCGCCAGCGACACTCGATTTACAAGTAATCAGCGGCGTCGCGCACGCTCGCATTGGGATGCTGGAGACGATGATCGAGATTGATGTGGCAAACGCGCGCCAGCTGCTATTGTCAGTCGACGAGGTGCTTGCGTTTCGGCAGATCTCTACCGAATTGCCCGTAGAAACGTATATCGACGATGCGAAGTTCACATCGATCGTCTATCACTTCGATGATTTCGACAACGACGTTGCGCGAAACGAGTACTTCGCGGATTACGCCGGCGAGCGACTTCGATTTGCAAACGTTGACGGGCTCGTAGGTGTCCGCAATCGTCAGCACCTAGCGGCCTCTCGCGTTGTACGCGTTGGCAACACAATGCTTTCGCTGGATAGCATCGAACTTGCGGCACCAACAGTCGAACGCATGAGTCAAAAGGCCAATGCCAATACCTACGCCAATGCGCGGGTTGCGCTACTCATGGTGAACTTCAGCGACGACCTACGAGAACCCTGGACGCGAACACAGGTCGGAAACGAAATGGCTAAGGCGGCGGCTTGGTACGACGAAGTAAGTTTTGGAAAACAAGCGACCACTATTGACGTCTTCGGTTGGTACACACTGCCGATCAGCAAGACGAATTGCCCCTATTACGCGATCGACAACGAGGCGATAAAGAAAGCAACGGCAGCTGGGGTCAATCTTGCGGCCTACAACATCGTTGCCTTTGTTTTCCCAAAGATTGGCTGTCAATGGGCTGGCCTCGGGGGAGGCGGGAAGTTTTGGCTCAATGGCGACCTGAGCGTTCGCGTGACAACCCATGAGATCGGCCATGTACTCGGTTTGGGCCACGCAGTTGCGTGGCGCTGTACGGACAACGACTATTCCAAGCTACCGCAGAGCACTAGCAACTGCGTGTCAAAGGAATACGGCAGCCCCTATGATGTGATGGGAGCGGCCAGTACCGCACACTTTCACGCGGGCGCTAAGCGTCAACTTGAGTATTTGGGAGATCCAACGATCACGCAAGGAGTCGCTTCGATCGAACGATCGGGCGATTACGATCTCTTGCCGTACTCTACAAATGCGCCTGGCCTTAAGGCAATCTCGATTCGTCGTTTCGGTAATGGGGATCGTACCTACAGTGACGCGCAGAGCCGCTTGCATGTGGAGTATCGGCAAGCGCTCGGCTATGACGGAAATCTTGGTACCAAGGCAGGCAACAAGGTACAGATAAGTGTCGGCAACAATCACTTTCTCGACCTGAACCCGAGTACGACCTCATACGACGACGGTGCGTTGCCGCTAAACGCGTCCTTTGACGAACCGCAAAGCGGCACAAGACTCACGCTGATAGCCGCCAGCGCGCAGAAGGCGACGGTGCGGGTCGAGCTCGATCCCTGTGGTCGCACGTTACCGCTCGTTCGTGTAGTAGACGCCTCGCCGTATGCACTTATCGGCCAACAAAAGCGCCTTCACGTATGGGTAACAAATCTCGATTCACCGGCACGTTGCACAAAGGCAACGGAACTTCGCCTGAGTATCGATAAATACGGCAGTGACGCACCCCCGCCGCACTCGGTGATAGGTAGCCACATGCGCACAATTCCACCGGGCACGAGCGCCAAGTATGAGCTCGATATGACCACCTCTTCAAAGTTTCAGTATTTCTACGTCAACGTACATAACTCCGCCCGTCCAAGGTACGCACAACGAGTAACCTCGAGCATTGTCGGCATTGACTTCGCTCTTTCTCTCATTGCTGGAGACCTTCAATCGACATCTGTCAGTCGCGCGTTTACGACCCCGTTGCGTGTGCGCGCGACCGACGCGACGGGCGCACCGGTGTCAGGCGTGCGCGTCGGGTTCGTAGCGGCAACAGGGTTTGTGACTGTCGGCAGTTGCGACACGGGTCTCAACGGCGAGTGCGCGGTCACAGCGACTGCCAAAAACATACCCGGTAGCTACGTCGTGCAAGCGACTGCGGGTCGAGCGCGGAGCCTTGATTTTCGGTTAACAAATACTTCGGCGACCGCTCCCGCGTTAGATCCTCAGCCTTTGCCGTTCAATCTCGGCACACTCGTCGGTGTTGGATTGGCTGTACCGCATGTGTCGTCAACGGTTTCTGTAAATGGCATCAACACACAAGCGCCGGTGAGCGTTATCAATGGCGAGTATTCGATTGGCTGCGACGGTACCTTTACGAGTGCCGCAGGCACCGTTCTCGAAAATCAGTTCATTTGCATAAGGCAAATAACTGCTTCGACATCTTCTACGTCAAAGACGACACGCCTCAACATTGGTGGTGTGATCGGCGAATTTGTCACGACGACCGCGTCCTACCCCGACGAGATTACAAACACGAAACGCTGCGCATTAGATGCAGATGGCGATGGTATCGTCAGCGCGCTCACAGATTTGCAACTTGTCTTGCGGTACCTGCGCGCGCCGGCAGACTCTAATGCGCTTGCCAATGGTGGGTCGGTACGAGATAGGCAA
This sequence comes from Casimicrobium sp., assembly GCA_051645545.1. GTDB lineage: Bacteria > Pseudomonadota > Gammaproteobacteria > Burkholderiales > Casimicrobiaceae > Casimicrobium. The sequence goes on from JBOFBL010000510.1 coordinate 3,849, forward strand.
CGCATCGATCCACAAGCCATTGCCGAATATTTGGCACAAAGCGACTTGGATATTGACGGCGACAGTGTGCAGGTTGCGGAGAAGGACGGGCTTATTTTGCTGCGAGCGCTGCTCGGTTTCACTGGCGACGCAGTCACTCGGGATATTACATTTGCGCCAAGTGCGAGCCGTAAAGACTGGGCAGCGATACGCACGCATCTACGTAGCGCCTGCGGTCTAGTCACGCAGATTCCGTAGCGGACTTATCGATGCGATAGAAGCGATCGCATCCGTTCAAAGCGTCCTGAGCGCTCGGTGCTGCATTGTGCGGGGTGAGTAAGAGTAAGAGGAGGTATGAGATGGGTGGGGCAGAGGTAGAGTCGACGGAGGGTATGGTGGAGGGGGGTAGGATGGG
>JBOFBL010000511.1:0-1338 GCA_051645545.1 Casimicrobium sp.
GCGCGTAAGCAATCATCCAGCGCCACGCCACTTGCGGCGCACCGACGAAAAACACGAGCGGAACCGCAGCCAAGAAAAAACGCCACCCGGAAAGCGCAAACGGCGGCAGCGTTTGCAAACCGATTTTGATGGAGACGAAGGTCAAGCCCCAGATCGTTGCGATGGCGAGGGCAAGAAGGTTATGGCGTAGCGGCATTACTCAATTTATAAATTGAAGACGTGTCAGATTGCGACGTTCGACCCCGAAATCATTGCAGCATCCTCTGCAATACGCGCAGGCTGATGCGCTACGTACGCGCTGATTGACTCAGCCGCGCGCGCCCGTAAGCGCGAAGTGCGTGCGTATCGCTTGTACGGATTGCTCGACGCTGAACGCATCTGTATCGATTACAAGCGACTCGATCCCTTCAATCGACGATGTGCAATCGAACTCGGCGAGCACAGCGTCGAGTTTTTCAGGCGTCGCAATTTTCTTCATCGCCGCGCGGTGTGGCGCAACGCATCTCGTGCGAAGCGTCTCCGCCGAACCAATCAACTGAACCGCGCAAAAGCGCGCATTCGCCCGCGTCACTGTATCTTGCAGTCGCGCGACGAACGCATCGTCGGCGTCAAATCCTTTCGCGTACACGAAAGTCGAGACCATCGAGATGCTGTTACGCAACGCGTGAGCTGCAAGCGCAATTCGAATATCTGCACAAGCATCGTGAAAGCCCGGTTCGCCCCAGGCAATCACGCTTTCAACGCAATCGATCACCACATGATTGTGAAACAACGGCCAGTTCAGTTGTTCGGCGAGCGCTTTCGCAATCGTATATTTGCCTGCTGCGGGCGGGCCATAGATGAAGACAAAATCGGTCACTTCGCCTCAGCGGAACCTGGCAGCAAGCTCGCGTAAGCTTTTCGCAACGTTTGAAAATTACCGATGGTCGATGCGTTGTAGAACGACATATAGGTAATCGCGCTACATGCGCGCCGCAAATCTTCCGTAGTCATTCCTGCGCGAATTGCATCCGTGTCTACGAAGTTCGCGATCAACGGCGCCTTGTGCTGTAAGAACACAGCCTCCACGCCGTCTTGAAATGCGTAGGCACCCGCGAACTGTGTTGCCTCTTCAATCGAGAAGTCACGAATCGATTGATTCGCGTTGGCGAGTTTCCATTGCGTAGAGACAAGCGAGGGAGTGCGCAGATCGATGCTCATCTCGTCGAGCTGCTTCACCACATTCGGCTCCACAGTGCCGCGACCACTCTGTGCTTTGCAGAGCGCTACGCCACTGTCGAGCTGCTGTTTCGCCGCCTCGTAGCGTTTTAGAGCATCCGCGACAACGCCATCGTTCTT
>JBOFBL010000512.1:0-3851 GCA_051645545.1 Casimicrobium sp.
GTAGAAAGCCGCGTAACTCAACCATTCGCGCGCAAGCGCGCTCCCACAGTTCCGAGTTGCTCAGCGTTCCTCGAACTCAGGTAGTTTCGCTCAGGATCACACATCTCGCCGCCGCCAAATCCTCCAACGCGGTGCCGACCGATTTGAAAAGCGTTGTGTCGTTCGCGTCGCGACGGATTCGTTTTTCTCCGCGCAACACTTCTGCGAGTTCGGCGATCACGTGCGCGCGGTCAATGACGCCGCGCTCGATCGGTTGCACGAGATCGCCTGCTTCCGCGAGCGCGCCTGCGTAGGTGTCCGCGACCACGCGTGCGCGGCGCACGGCGTCGTCGTCCACTTCACGCATGTTGCGTTTGAAGCCGCCAACCAAATCGAGATGTGTGCCGGGTTGTAGCCATTCGCCGCGCACGAGCGGTTCGATTGAGGTCGTCGCGCACGTGATCAGGTTCGCTTCGCGGGTTGCTTGTTCGAGCGAGGTTGCAATCGAGAACTTCACATGCGAGTGTTCGGGCTCGCGCATGAGCGCGTCAGCGAGCGTGTGCGTGGCTTCACTGTTGCGCCCCCACACGAGTACGTGCTCGACGCCAGGAACGAGCGCGACATGTGCTCGCGCCATCCATGCCGCGAGCCGCCCTGTGCCGATCACAAGCAAGGTCTTCGCAGGCAATTGCGCGAGTTTGATCGCGGCAAGTGCGGAGGTCGCTGCGGTGCGTCGCAACGTGATCGCCTCGCCATCCATCACTGCGCGCGGTTCGCCCGTAGCACGATCGAGCGCTACGACGGTGGCTTGCACGGTATGCGGCGCGCTTGGAATCACGGTCACAAGCTTGGTCAAAATCAGCTCGCGATCCCAAGCAGGCATGAGCAGGAAGGTGTCGTTCGGCGAGAGTGCATGCACATGGCGCACGGGTACTGTCGCGCCTTCGACGAATGCCGCTTCGAGCGCTTGCATGAGTCGCGGCCACGGCAAGGCCGCGTGAATCTGTTCTGCCGAATAAACTTGGATCATGAATCCGAGTGTATCCCTCGCTCCCGTTCGTGGTGATCCCGTGTCGCTGCACGGGAGTAAACGCTGCGCTCACACTCACTTCCGTTCGTGGTGAGCTTGTCGAACCATGAACGCTTTCCAAATCTCCAACAATGTCAGATTCAATTGACGATGTCGTCATCGTCGGCGGCGGCGTGATCGGCAGCGCGATTGCGTACTTTCTCGCTGCAGAACACGGCGTTCGCGCGACGGTGATCGAGCGCGATCCGACTTATGCGAAGGCGTCGAGCGCGCTCTCCGCGAGTTCGATTCGGCAACAGTTTTCAACGCCTGCGAATATCGCACTTTCGCAATGGAGTTTCGAGTTTTTGCAGCGTGCGCATGAAACGCTCGCGGTGCCGGGTGAAGCGCCGCCGTTGCTTTCGCTCGAAGCGCACGGCTATTTGTATCTCGCGACCGAACAAGGCGTGGCAACCTTGCGCCAGAACCATACGGTGCAAATCGCAAACGGCGCTGACATTCGTTGGCTCGATCGCACTCAATTGAAAACAAAGTTTCCGTGGCTCGCATGCGACGACATCGTTGCGGGAACCTGGGGCGCAAGCGGCGAAGGTTGGTTCGATGGTCCGGCGCTTTTGCAAGCGTTTCGACGCAAGGCGATTTCGCTTGGCGTGCGCTATGTGCATGATGAAGTGATAGCAGTCCAGCAAGACTTTTCCTCGCCAAATTTAATTGGGCGACTAGTAAAAAAATCGTTGATTTCGAAAGTAATTGTCTTAGCGACAGGTGCCCATATTAATGGGGCAATACCGGTTATTGCTGGGACGCTACCTGTGTCCGCAAAAAAGCGCGATGTATTCGTTTTCGAAAGCCCCGCGCAACTCGCGAACTGCCCGCTCGTAATCGATCCTTCTGGCATTTGGTTTCGCCCCGAAGGCCGCTACTTCATCTGCGGCGCGCCGCCTCGCGAGCGCGAAGGCGAGCCGTACGACCCCGACGACGCGCCGCTTGAAAACATCGATTACGGTTTGTTCGACGAAGTGATCTGGCCCGCGCTCGCCACGCGCGTGCCGCAATTCGAAGCGCTGAAATTGCGTTCAGCATGGGCGGGTTACTACGAGATGAATGCGTTCGATCACAATGGTTTGGTCGGTGCGTTGCCGGGATTTGACAATCTCTTCATTGCTTGCGGTTTCTCGGGGCATGGCATGCAGCATGCGCCTGCGATTGGCAACGCGGTTGCGAAATTGGTGATGGGCCTGCCTGCATCTGAGGTCGACGTGCTCACGCCCGCGAGGATTGCGCGAGGGGAGCCGATCGTTGAAAAAAACGTGATTTGATCGGTCGTAGCCTCGATGCTCGCATCGAGGTTCCTCAATCCGACGAAGTCAAGAATCAGCGCGCTACGCGACGCTTTGCACAGGAACCCGGATGCGAGCATCCGGGCTACGCTGTCGCCACACCGCGTTTATCTAGCGCCCGCTCATCGATTGGCAAATGAATCAGCGCGGCGAAGATGCCGAGCGCGATCGTGAGCATCCACACGGTGTCGTAGTTGCCGTTCAGATCGAAGAGTTTTCCGCCGAGCCAGACGCCTAAGAAACTGCCGACTTGGTGCGAGAAGAACACGATGCCGCCCAGCATGCCTAAAAACCGGGCACCGTAAATTTGCGCGACGAGTGCGTTAGTCGGCGGCACGGTGGAGAGCCACAGCACACCAATCGCTGCCGCGAAGAGATACACCGACCATGCGGAAAGCGGCGCGGCGAGAAAGATCACGATCACCACCGAGCGCATGAAGTAAATGAACGAAAGCACGTAGCGCTTGGGTATCTTGCCCGCGACGACGCCCGCGACATAGGTGCCGATGCAATTGAAGAGCCCCACAAGCGCGAGCGCGGTGACGCCCACGTGCGCAGGCGTGCCCTTGTCGAGCAAGTACGGCGTTAGGTGCGCGCCGATGAACACGACTTGGAATCCGCACACGAAATAGCCAAGCGTGAGCAACAAATATGAGCGATCGGCGAATGCGGTTTGCAACGCTTCACCGGCAGTGGCTTGGCCGACGGTCGACGGCTGCGGCAGTTTGCCTTTCTCACCGAGCTTCGCGAAATACCAACCGAGCGGCGCAATCGTTGCGGTCAACACGCCCAACATGATGAGCGAGAACTGCCAACCGTCGTGCGTGATGAACCACGAGCCCAGCGGAATCATCAGGAACTGACCAAACGAACCCGCTGCCGCGCTGATGCCGAAAGCCCACGAACGACGCGAGGCATCTACCATCTTCCCGAGCACGCTGTAGGCAACGCTGTACGTCGTGCACGCAACTGCGACGCCCATGATGATGCCGCCGGAGAGCGCGAGGGTGAACGTGCTTGAGAGAAACGCGGTCCACACAAAGCCGATGGTGTAAAGCACTGCGCCAACAATCAATACCCGCTTCGCGCCATATCGATCCGCGATGTAGCCAATGAAAGGCTGCGACGCGCCCCAGATGATGTTTTGCAAAGCGACCGCGAACGAGAACACTTCGCGGCCCCATTTCATGTCGGCGGAGATCGGTTGCAAGAACAATCCCGAGAAGGCATTGCGCGAGCCCATCGCGATGCCTAAGATGATCGAAACCACGAGCAAGGCGTAAACGATGTTTTTTTTGCGTTCGGAATCGGTCATTGAGGGCTTTCTGGCGGTTGCGTCTATTATCGTTGGCAGCAGTGGCGAAACCTCATTGTTAGACCGAAAATTGAGCGGGCTCTTATGCGCAAGGTGTATGGAAGCAAGTTGTGGGAGCGCGCTTGCGCGCGAAACGGCGTATGCATAACTACCCACTGCATTCGAAACATACTCTAGGTGAATCTTT
>JBOFBL010000513.1:0-3291 GCA_051645545.1 Casimicrobium sp.
GCGCGGGTGAGGTTCGATTGGGCGACGAAGATCTATTGAAGCTCTCGCCGAACGAGCTGCGTGCGAGACGCGGCGACGACATCGCGATGGTGTTTCAGGAGCCGATGACGGCGCTGAACCCAGTGATGACTTGCGGCGAACAACTCGATGAACTGCTCGCAGAGCACACGAATCTTTCCACGAGCGAACGCAAAGCAAAAACGCTCGCGATGTTCGAAGCGGTCAAACTGCCCGAACCGGATCGCATTTACGCAAGCTATCCGCATCAGCTCTCGGGCGGTCAGCGGCAACGCATCATGATCGCGATGGCACTGATTCTTGAGCCGAAACTGTTGATTGCGGATGAGCCAACGACGGCACTCGACGTGACCACGCAAGCCGAAGTGCTTGCGCTCATCAAAACCTTGCAGCGCGAACGCGGCACCGCTGTGCTCTTCATCACGCACGACATGGGTGTGGTCGCTGAAATCGCCGATCGTGTCGTCGTGCTTCAACACGGCAAGCAAGTCGAAGCAGGCGACAAACATCAAGTACTCACGCAGCCGCGCGAGGATTACACGAAGATGCTGATCGCTGCGGTGCCGCCGATTGAGCCGCCGGAGTTGCGACATCAGTTTGATGGTGCGCCCGCGCTTTCGGTGAAAGACCTTTGCAAAACGTATTCGAGTGGCAGTTGGTTTCAGAAGAAGCGTGAAACGCGGGCGGCGAATCTTGTCAGTTTCGACGTGCGACCCGGAGAGACGGTCGGCATCGTTGGTGAATCGGGTTCGGGCAAGAGTACGGTCGCGCGCTGCATCACGCGACTAGTCGATCCCACGAAGGGTGAAGTCTCGCTGCGCGACAGGGCCGACGTTTCGCAGCGCGAATCGAAACTGCATTTAGGAACGCGCGAAGACTTGAAGCTCGCGCGTAAGCGAATTCAAATCATTTTTCAAGACCCGTATCGTTCGCTCGATCCGCGTCAACGCGTCGGCGAGGCGATCATTGAAGGGCCGCTCAATTTCGGTGTGACGCGTGAAGCGGCGATGCAGCGAGCGCGGGAATTGATGGAGCTCGTGCGGCTCTCGCCCGATGTGCTTTCGCGGTATCCGAACGAGTTTTCGGGCGGGCAGCGTCAGCGCATATCGATCGCCCGCGCGCTCGCGCTCGATCCCGAAGTGTTGATTTGTGACGAGGCTGTGTCAGCGCTCGATGTCTCCGTGCAAGCGCAGGTGCTCAAGTTGCTCGAAGAAATTCAAACGAAACTCAAACTCGCGATCGTTTTCATCACGCACGACTTGCGCGTCGCCGCGCAAATTTGCGATCGCGTACTGGTGATGAGTAAAGGCTATGTCGTCGAGCAGGGCGCGACGCGCGATGTGTTCCTTGCGCCAACGCACGAGTACACGAAAGCGCTACTCGCGAGTGCGCCGGGACGCGGCTTCGCGTTTGCGAGCAACGTGTAGGCGCGGACTTGGCCTCGCTTTTCCCGCGCAAGTATTCAATCTAATGCGAACTAAGCGCGGCCAAGTCCGCGCCTACAATTGGGGGCTGATGCGTTCACTCCGTGAACGCTCGTTTAAGCAAAGCCTTCGTGCCAAAAACCGCTACTCCATCGAGCGAACCCATTCGCGTCTCAAAAATTCTCGCCGAACGCGGCATTGCTTCGCGCAGCGAAGCCGATCGCATGATCGAGAAAGGTTGGGTGAAGATTGATGGCCGTGTGGTGCAATCGGGCGATCGCGCAATGCCGGATGCGCAAATAGCGTTGTCCTCCGAGGCCAATTCGCAATTGCAATCGAGCGTCACTGTATTGCTCAACAAACCGCGTGGTTTTACCTCTGCCCCGGACGAATTTGGTGGTGCACCAGCGTTGAGTTTGTTAATTGCCGAGAACTACGTTTCGAGCACGACAAAAAGCGACTTGCCGCGATTGCCCGAGCGCGGGTTACGCGTCGCTGGACGATTATCGAGTCGCGAAATGGGGCTCGTGATTTTGACGACTGACACAGCGCTTGCGAGACGACTCGCTGCTGATGATTTGAAGGAAACCTGGCGCGTCGATTTTCGTGGTGCTCCGCCTGCCGATGCAATTGATGTGTTCACACAACGCCTACGCGATTCGGGTGAGGTCAACGCCGTCGCTGATTCCACGAATGCAAATTGCTTGTTACTCACGACGCCGTCGCTTGCGAAAGGTGTGTTGTCATCAATTTGCGATGGACAGAACTGGCGCGCGGACGTGACGCGCATCGCGCGCGGCGAAGTTTCGCTGGGCGATTTGCCGTTGCGGTCCTGGCGCGTGCTCAGTTGATCTGAAGATGATTGATGATTCAACACAAAGCGAGGGCCGCATTCTGCTTGCGCCGATGGAGGGGCTGCTCGATTGCGTGCTGCGCGATGTGTTGACGCGCGTCGGTGGCGTGGATCGCTGCGTATCGGAATTCATTCGCGTGTCGGGAACACTGTTGCCGAAGCGTGCGTTCGTTCGCGTGATGCCGGAGTTGCTTAACGGTGGCCGCACGTTCGCGGGCGTGCCTGTGCGTGGGCAATTGCTTGGATCGGACGCCGTGTGCCTTGCGGAGAACGCGGCGCGACTTGCGGAGCTCGGCTCGCCCGGCGTTGATTTGAATTTCGGTTGCCCCGCGAAAGTAGTGAATCGTCATGGCGGTGGTGCGATGCTCTTGCAGGATCCCGAATTGATCGGGCGCATCGTTTCTGCGGTGCGTCGCGCGGTCCCTGCACAGGTGCCGGTATCAGCGAAGATGCGATTGGGTTTCAATGACGACACGCGTGCGGAAGAATGCGCGCTCGCGATCGCGGAGGCGGGGGCGAATGAAATCGTCATTCACGCACGCACCAAGGCGCATGGCTACAAGCCACCTGCGTATTGGGAGCGCATCGCCGACGTGCGCACACTCGTGAAGATTCCGATCGTCGCCAACGGCGAAATCTGGAATGCCGATGACGCACTTCGTTGTCGTAACGCGAGTGGTTGCAAAGACATCATGATCGGTCGCGGCATGGTCGCCGATCCTGGGCTTGCGTGGGCGATTCGAGGCGAGCGATCGAACGCAGTTGTGCAGAGTGTTTCATGGCAGACGCTTCGACCGCTGATTCGCGATTTCTGGGCGCAGGTCTCGTCACGTGTCGAACGAAAACATCGCGCGGGTCGATTGAAGCAATGGCTCAATTTTTTGCGACGACGTTATGTGGAAGCGGAAGCGGCGTACGGCGAGCTTCGCACGATCAACGATCCGATGTTGATCGATGCGTGGTTAGCGGTGAACGCAGGCGACGTCAATCGCAAGG
>JBOFBL010000514.1:0-2505 GCA_051645545.1 Casimicrobium sp.
CGCAGCGAAGTGAACGATGCGGATCGATTGCGGAAGTATTTGGCGCGCTACGAATTGAAGTTTGATGCGATCGTAGACCGGTAGGAGCGCCCCTAGTCGCGATCACTTAGTCGAGCGCGCATGCAATCCTATGACGGTCCTCGCAAGGAGCGAACTGTGGGAGCGCGCTCGCGCGCGAAAAGCGGCCACACCTTGCTTTGCTCAACCTGAGCCGATAGGCGCCGACATTCGCGCGCAAGCGCGCTCCCACAGATGAATGATCGCGGCCAGGGCCGCTCCTACAATCGAACGATGTGGATCGATTCGCATTGCCATCTCGACTCGCCAGAATTCGATACCGATCGCGATGAGGTCGTCGCGCGCTCGCGCGAGGCAGGCGTGCAAGCGATCGTCAATTTGCCTGGACACGTCGATCACTTTGCGCAAGCGAAAGCGACGCGCGAACGGTATCGCGATGAAAGCGGCCGCGAATTCTGCATTACGGGTTACGGCATTCATCCAATGTGGGTCGCGGGGCCGGGCGGCGCGTCGGCGCGTGAGCACATCGCCGTGTTGCGCGAATGGGTGGAACGCGAGAAGCCCGATTTGATCGGCGAAATCGGGCTCGACTTTTTCATTCCGAATTTCAATCAAGCCGAGCAGGAGTGGTTCTACGCCGAGCAATTGAAGATCGCGCGTGATTTCGATCTACCCGTGTCGCTGCACGTGCGCCGCTCGCAAGATCATCTGCTCAAACATCTGCGTCGCATCAAAGTGCGCGGCGGTTTCGCGCATGCATTCAACGGCAGTCAGCAACAAGCCGAAGAATTCGTGAAGCTCGGTTTTTGTTTGGGATTCGGCGGGACTGCAACTTATCCGCAAGCGAATAATGTGCGGCGTTTGCTGCGCGATATGCCGCTTGGAAACATCGTGGTTGAAACCGATGCGCCGGATATTCCGCCGAGTTTTTTGGGGACGATGGGTTCACGCAAGCGCAATTCGCCGGAGTATTTGCCACGGATTGGAGCGGCGCTCGCGGCGGTTCGCGGTACTAGTGTTGAAGAGTTTGCAAAAGCAACGACGGCAAACGCGCGACGAATGTTAGTGAGCGCCTAAATACGAACTGCCCGCTAACGTGTCTCGCGGGTCGCAGTTAACTTAACACTAAGTTTTTGATCAGGGCCTTTGCTGGTTTCGAAAGTTGTCGGTTGACCGTATCGCATTACCAATGTGGGCGACGCATTGCCGTATTTCTCCGATGCAAATTCGAGCGCAATCTTGATTTGCTCGCCTGGCATCGATTCGACAACAACGCCCAACTCATAGCCGTCGCCGCTTGGGCTAGAGAGCGTCAGTTTCGCGGGCGATTTCTCCACCGTAACAATGGATGGAGCCTGTACGGTTTCACCGTTAATGGCGATTTCGAATGCGACGCGAAATCGCTCGGTTGCGTGAGCAGAAAGCGTCGTCGCAGCAAGAAAAAATAATGCGGCAGACCGAAGAAAAAAGCGATTCATAGTGCTCCTACTAAATTGGATCAACAACAAAAACGTTCGCGACAATAAGGCGTCACGCGATGCGATGTTCGACCATGGAAGTGATCGCATTGTTCATTTTGCTACCGACTGAATGGTCAACAACGATTCGCGGATACACACAGATTAAGTCGGTCACTTAAATCTTGTTCCGATACACAACGATGCGACCGCGAAAATCATCCAACTGAAACTCGACGGGTTGCTCCTCGAGGGTCACGAATCCTGGCGCAGCGCTACCGCGCGCAGTGTCGATGGTCGCCATGATTTTGATTTGGCGGTTTGGCATCGCGTAGACGACGAAAGCGAGGTTGATCGCATTCGATCCGCTGACCTTAACAAACGACAACGAGCCGCTCTCGGTAACAACTTTCGGTGAAGAAAACACTTTCCCGTCGCGCGAGAGATCGAACACTACGGTAAAAAAATCCTCCGCGACACTTGTGCTCGACGAAAGTAGAAAACCGATCGACGCAATCAACTTCAACACCGCTCGCGTGATCATGCAATCCTCGCCAATGTTCATGCAGAATTTTCGAAGATTACGCCTCGAGGATGAAGCGCGCAAGTTAGGCGTTTCCGCTGCTGCGATAATCACGAGATGAGTCCCCCTCAACGCTTCCAACCGATCGAATCGCCGTGCGAACGAATCTGCGTCGTCGATCCCGATACGGATGTGTGCATCGGTTGCAATCGAACGCTTGATGAAATCGCAAACTGGGCGAGTTATACGCATGCCGAGCGGCGCGCGATCATGAATGAGTTGCCATTGCGATCGGGTGATGGCGGAGAAGCAGAGAAAAAGTCGGCGTAGCAAGCTCTGTCATTCCCGTCCCCGCCTTCGCGGGGATAAACCTTCGGGCGGGAACCTAGACCGGGCACTTGTGTCTGGGAGCGCACATCGAACCCCACCAAGCGTCTCGGTCTGGGTCCCCGCCTTCGCGGGGATGACATATGAACGAGCGCTACTCGATCCCGCCCGATTTTGTTG
>JBOFBL010000515.1:0-6055 GCA_051645545.1 Casimicrobium sp.
GGTGCGGCTCGAGCAGGTGCTTGCGCTCGAGCCGCTGTTGCTGCCCGCTGAGGACTGCGCGACGCTCGAGGCGGCGGCGGTAACGCCTGCGTTTCAACTCTTCATGCAGCGGCTGAGCGGTGGCGCTGGCGGCGAGCGCGCAGAGCAATGGGCGTGCGAGCCTCGGGCATTTCGCCCGTGGCTCGAAGTACTCCGGCGCACCGATGGGCTGCCGCTTGCTATCGAGTTGATAGCATCGCGGGCGCGATATTTACCGCCAGCCTTGGCGCTGTCCTCGGCATTAAAACATGCAGTAACGCGCACCGCGGCTGCAACGTGCGCTTACCCCGCATCCAACAATGACGACAAGCACGGCTCGCTATTTGCCTGCTTTCGCTCAAGTTGGGTGGCGCTGGGAGTCGAGGCACGGCGCTACCTAACGTGTCTGGCGCTCATTAACGGGCCCTTTGATCTCGACATCGCCCTCGAGCTAGGAAAAGCGATCCAACTCAATCAGGTCGAAGCGACGTTCGCCCGAATTCAATGTCACAGTCTCGTTGCTGACGATTTGAGAATTACTGCTGCGAGGCGATACAGGGTACTTGAAACCGTACGGTCCTTCGTGGAGTTCGTTAGCGAAGGCAAGGCGTTCGATAGCGAAATTTCGGCCAAACTCAGCCATTGGCTGTGGAAAACTCATCAGGACGTCGCAAAGTTGCGCAGCCGAATTGAGACTGAGTCGTGCGGCGTCGAGCTGCTCAGGCGACATACCGACATTTTTTTTAATTTGATCGAGCACAAAGCGATTGCCGGCGCACTCACTCCGTATAAGCTGACAGCTATTCGTCTGCAATGCTTCTTTGTGCAAGTCAAGGTCGACCCACACTTCGCACGAACGAGCCTACTTAGCGCACTTGATTCACGCGAGCAGCTAAGCGTCTATCAGCAAGCGGCGGTGTACTACAACCTTGCACGCGCTCACGCAAGATTGGGTGAAACGTCGGTAGCGGCTACCCTATTCGAGACAGCGGAAGCATTCGGTGTTGACGATGATCCCGATGTCTCTAAGTGCAGACTCTGGGCGAGTCTAGAAATGACGATGACAAGCGAGAGTTCGCCTGCGGTCATTATCTCTATTACTACCGAGTTTCTGCTAGCTTTGGCGCGTAAGCGACTTTCGATGTACTGTGAAATAAAGAACGAGTGTGCGTACCTATTAGTAGCTTTTGGAAACGCACCGGCGCTGGCCGTTAAGCATATGACACCGTTAGTTTCCGGATGGCTCAAAAAATTCCGAGCAAGAGAGATGCTGCGTGACAATTTGTTGTTTGCCATCAGCATGTTCGCGCTATCGCCGAACGATCATACTTGGCGCCAAATGTGCGACGCGCAATGCCATTTGCATTCGAAAGGTACCCTTGAGGCGGTAAACTGGCGCGCGAAATACGTATGCGCGTTAGCTGAAATAGTCTCGTTTCATTTTGGCTTTCCGCCACTGCTTCCTCAGATCTGGCAGCATCACTCTACAAACGCGTCAGCTTCTCGTGCGTATCTGGTTTCTGACGAGGTGCTAGTCTTAACTGCAAGTGCTTGCGTTAGCGCTAGGCTGGGGTACGCTGCGATAGTTGCGGAGCTCACGCTGAAGTTGAACGGGGCGTTGATTCGGACGCCTCTTCACCCCGACTCGCTAATCGCGAAAGTTATCCATACCCTCCAACAAGAAGTCCGGTAAAGCTATTCTGGACTGACGGTGTGATACCGATATCCGTGTAAAAAGTAGCGGTCAAATGCAAAGGTTTATCTGTTTCAGAGGTACGTGCGGCTTGATCGCGATAGAGAGAAAACTGTCGCTAAAAGCCTCTAAGTGGAGAGGCTCAAAAATTCGGACACGATGGATTGGTAGGTTGAAGGATAAATCACGTTGCGTTGGTTTTTGAATTGAGAGCGAACGACGCGGTGAAATCCAGCGGACTTCGGTTGTCGAGCGCACTGTGTCGGCGGATCGTGTTGTAGAAGCACTCGATGTAGTCAAAGATGTCGGCCTCGGCCAGCATCGGCGCAACCAAAGGAGCCGCAAATCTCTACTTCCGATCGATTCTGAAACGGGTACAGGGTCAAGGTGAAACGGACTCTAATTCAACTCGCCGCTAATTTACGGGGGCAGCGCATAACCACCGCGAATTATGTATCGCAAACATATTCGCTACGACGCGTGGTAGGTACTCCTCGGCGTTGACCCCAAGATCCAACACAAGTCAAGCGCGCACTGTGTAACAGTTTGTAAATTGTCTGCTGCAAAGATTTATTTGCCGAATTGCATTGGGCGATTGATGCGTTTTGCGATGCAATCGGACGGCCCGAAACGGTGTGCGCCGCATTTATGCGCGGGCACTTGCTAATCTCTGCCACATGCAAATATTGCGCATAGGTTGCGATTTGCGCGACAACTAAAGGGAGACATGAACGCGACTGCGGTTCAGCTCAAGAAAGCTCGCCACGGTCAACCCGCTCGTGCAGTCATGGCTGATCGAACGAATGCTAGTAGTAGGTGCATATGATGAAATCAGAGACAAATAAGTTTTGCACAGAGTTCTTTATAGCGGGTGTTGATCGCGAGCAGGCGGTCGCATACTGTCGCTATCTGTCTTCGATGGGACAGCTTGCGAGACCGTTCGGTATGCGTGATGGAGAGCCTCGACTCTCGCCCCTCGATGTGCATAGCGCGACGATATTGATGTTTCTCGTGCAATCTCGGGATCATAGCTCGCAAGCCGTTGAAGCAGCTTATTACGAACAAGTCGCCGCCATGTTCCAACACGTGCCTAGGATCGTGTGCATTCCGCAAAGCCAGTCGCAAGAGGTGCTTTTTTGGATGCGGTTCTGTGCCACATCGATTCTAGTGAGTGCGCATGAGTATGGTCCATCGCTCGACGATTGCGAGGGAGCCATCGGCGAATGGAAACAGGCGCTTGAAACGGTGCGCTCGAACACAAGCGCGCTTGCGCATTCGAGCATCGAAATGGCAGCGGGTGCGGTGGCGGCATCCAGGAGTAATCGCTCGGTGTACTTGTCGGGAAGCATTGGTTGCGGCAAAAAGTTTCTTGCGGCACAGATCCATACCGTTCGTTGTAAGAACGATCAACCGTTCGTGGTTGTGCCGTGTGCGTCGTTGACGGATAGCGTGGTCGAAAGCGAACTGTTTGGTCATGTCAAAGGCGCGTTCACAGGCGCACACCTCGACCGAAAGGGCTTGCTTGAACTCGCGGGAAGCGGAACGCTTGTGCTTGACGAGTTATGCGAGCTATCGCCATCAACACAGGCGAAGTTGTTGAGGGTGCTGCAGGAGCGGCGATTTGTCCCGCTCGGCGGAAAACGAGAGATTGAGTTGAAGGCAAATATCGTGTCGACGAGCTCTCATAACATCAATGCAGCAGTGCTCGATGGCATGTTTCGGGAAGATTTGTTTCATCGACTCTGCGGCATGGAGGTAAAGATACCTGCGCTCGCGAAACGGCGATGTGATATTCCGCTGCTGGTGAGAAAGTTTCTCGAGCCATCGCGCGATTCCGAAAGTTCGCTTCAAATTACTCGAAATGCGATGTTTAAACTCGCGTTGCTTGAGTGGCCCGGGAACATTCGACAACTGCGCAATACACTGCAAATGCTCGTAAATGCGCATGAAGAAGGCTCTATTCGAGCGCTGACCTCGCTGGATCTGCGTCAAGTACGCGACGACTACCCGGAGCAGTCGTTGTCGCATCGCGACTATAAAAAGAACATCAAAAACCAGATCGCGCAAGACTTTTTCGACGGCGTCGGAGGCTCTGCGAAGGCGTTCGCGTCGCAGTTAAATGTGAGCCGCGCCACTGCTTACCGAATTCGCGCAGTGAGAAATGCGGATTGAGTCGATCAACCATCAGGATCGGTAGTTTGAATTTTATGAGCATCAATCCAAGCAGTGGCGTTGACTTGCACACGTGGCACCTACCAAGCGCTTTACTCGATCTCTTGAGGAGTTTCGTGTCGGATGGACGCAATTCGCTAGTGGAATTCAATAAAGAGGTCGTGCGCGCGAACGCATCCGACTTCGATCTCCGAGATCACCATTATCGGCGACGTATCGGCATCTTTGAGCTCGCTGTATCCGATGCCGAGTGTATTGAACACTTGCTCAGTTTTAGGAGAGCTTTTCCCGACGCACCTCTCGTTGGCGTAATCGACGCACGCACGCTCTCTTCGCGCGCGTCGTACGCGTGTATGTTGTGCGATCGACTGCTTGACGCAACCGAGATCGGTACTCGAGACGCGATCGCCTCAATCGTCACCGCACTCTCTGCAGAAGTACAAGTCTCGCCTCCTGCTCACGCGTTCGGTGATGTGGTGTTCCGCTCCGCTTCGATGAGAAAAACGTTGCAAGCATCGCTTCGAGCTGCTCGCGCAGAACTGCCAGTATTCATCTCCGGGCCAACAGGGGCGGGTAAGGAGATGATCGCAAAATTGATGCACCATGTGAGTCGACGGGCCGATCGACCCTTCGTTGCTGTAAATTGTGCAGCGATCCCACGCGAGCTATTCGATACGTATCTGTTCGGCTATGCGAAAGGCGCTTTCACAGGTGCGACAAGCGATACGACTGGGGTCGTGCAGCGAGCTGATGGCGGCACGCTCTTTCTCGACGAAGTAGGCGAGTTACCAACGGAGGTACAAGCAAAGCTAAACCGTTTTGCTGATGTTGGCGAGTACCGTCCTGTGGGCAGCTCGATCGCCCAACGCTCGCGTGTTTTTCTGATCTCGGCAACCCATCGAAACCTGAAGCAGCTCTGCGCGCAGGGACAATTCAATGCCGGTTTATTCGAGCGTTTGTCGCAAGCGCAAGTTTGGATCGACGCGCTCGTTCAACGACCCGACGACATCGCCCCCCTTGCCTGGAACGCCATCCTCCAGCGGTTTGATGCAAGCAATCCGACTACTTGGAAGTGCTTGTCAAACGATGCGATCGAGTTTTTGTGTAGTTACGCGTGGCCTGGCAATGCTCGTCAACTAGCCAATAGTATCGACGCTGCTGCAACCTTTACACATGGCTACCGTGTCTCGAAGTCGCTACTTGAGCGCGTGATCCGCAACAGTACTACGCAACGGGACGCCGATAGAGATTCAACGAGAAGTGCTCTCGATACTTCGATGCGTGAGTACTTTCTTGCGGTGTTGGAGGCTTCCGGCGGCTGTGTGGCAAGGGCTGCCAAAATGATTAAGGCATCGCGCTCGGATCTCTACCGACTACTCGACAAATACGACATCAAGCTTGATGGACGCATAAAAACTGTTAACGACTATTGGCCGGAAACACGCTTGTGACCATCGCCTTCAATGGCGATCGGAAATCTCGGTGTTGACCAACAGTATTGTTCGGGAGTGCGTTTGATGAGAATTTCCAACTCCCCGGTGTATCGCGCTAGCAGTTCACTTCGGCGTGTGTTCGCAACCGATAGCGATTGAAGTTCGCACACATAGTCGTCGCCGACGATTCGCGGAATGACCAAAACGACGTCAGCGGATGCCATCTCGGCCAATCGTAGAAACCCGTCTTGAAACACGGCGTCTTTATCAAAAAAACGCGTGGCAATCCCTGATTTGCTTTCCTCGATGTTCGCGTCTGGGCAGATGAATAACGGCGTCCCTTGCTTAAGCTGGCGCGCAATACTGATCATTGCCCCATCGATCGGAACGAAGCGCTGAGAATTAAAGCGATTGAAGGTGGATCGAAGAATTCGTTCAGCTGCCGGATTGTCGCGTGGCCGGTAAAGCACATTGGTGCTGATTTCGACGGCCAGGCGACAGGCTACTGCTTCCAGTCCTAAAAAATGCGGGCAGACCAAGATCAATGGAGACTGCTCGGCTCGCTTGACAAGTTCGAGGTTCGAGATTTGGACTCGCGCGCGAACGGCGTCGGGTGAAGCGCGGTAGAACCAAAAACGATCAATTGCGACTTTCACGAACAGCAACGCATGCGAACGCACGATTAGCGCTCGATCATGCTCCGAGAGCTCGGGGGCGCACAGGGCAAGGTGGGTTCGCG
>JBOFBL010000516.1:0-24296 GCA_051645545.1 Casimicrobium sp.
ATTTCCGCGACGAATATCCAGCGACGGGTATTCGCGATCAAACAACAGGTCGCAATTACGGCACCACTTTTTGGGAGACACAATGGCTCGGATTCAAACGACTCTTCGGGCGCGCATAGTGCGCGCGTCGGCTTACGCAACGCTCGCGAGTGCGACACTCTTTTTGAGTAGCTGCGCAACGGTAATGGAAGCGCCCAAGCGCTCGCTGCTCGACAGTAAATGTCAGGAGCGCGTCGTGCGCATGTTGAACACGGTGTCGCCAGTCGTCGCGGAGACCGACATCCCGAAAAAATTCTGTGGCTGCTTCACGCAGAAGGTCGACGTCGCGAAACTCGAAAAAGACATTGACGAAGTCAAAGACATCGCGCTCAATCCCGAAACGCTTAAATTCGTCACCGAATACATCCCGACGATTCGCACCTGCGCGAAGGAAACGGGGCTCTGGAAAGGGCTGTAGTCGCCGTCACGTAGGATGGGTGGAGCGAAGCGATACCCATCAATAACGCTACGATGGATCGCCCGATTTGATTGGGCGATCCGTCTATTTTCGTTGAATTTCAATAAGTAGGAAATATCGCGGTATCGCCCATAAAAATTGGGCGCTCGAAGGCGGGGCTGGTTGATGGGTATCGCTTCGCTCCACCCATCCTACGAGCCGACGAACGCACTACGCAAACGCTAGCTGACGCTTTGCGTCCTAGCGACCAACGGAAGCGTCGTCCTAGAGAGCGGAGCGAACGACGTCCTACGCGAGCGCGCTAAGAGCGCGCGAGCGTTGTCAAATCTTTCGCGATGGCATCTGCGCCCGTTTCGTGACGAATCATCAAGCGAATGCGGCCTTGTTTATCGAACGCATACATCTGCGTCGAGTGATCGACGAGATAGGTGAATTCATCCTTCACTTGCGCTTTTTGATAGATGATTTTCCAATCCTTCGCGGTGGCCGCGATCGCATCGTCGCTACCGTAAAGCGCTTTGAAATTCGGATTGAACGCGGTCACGTATTTCGTAAGCTCTTCCGGTTTGTCGCGCTTTGGATCGACGGTGACGAAGACCACTTCGACCTGCTTCGCGTCCTCGGGCGTCAACTTTGAAAGCGCCGTGTTCAAGGTGGTCATCGTCGTCGGGCAATAGTCCGGGCAGAACATGTAGCCGAAGAAGAAGACCGTGACTTTGCCTTTGAACGAATCGAGTGTGCGCGGCGTTTTGGTGGCCGCATCATTGAGTTCTAGTTTTTGCGCGAACGATGCGCCGGTGATGTCCGTGGTGTTGAATTTGAGCGCGGGTTTGTCGCTTGGGGCGCAGGCAGCGAGTGCGAGGATGCTTGCGAGCGTGCAGACAACGGCACGCATGTCGATGAGCGCGTTTGAGGCTTGACGTTTTAACGGTTGCATCGCTTTGAAATCCAAACAACAGTGAATCGTAAACCAACGATGGATCCCGGCCTTCGCCGGGATGACGCAGGTTAGGTTGCACAGCTTTGCGTCCTAGCGACCAATGGGAGCGTCGTCATAGGCCTCCGCGCCGTCGTCTTAGCCGCGCGAGCGGCGTCGTCCTGCGCGCAAAGCGCGCTAGTGCTTGTGCCCAGAATGGTCGTGGCTGGCCTTCTCAGCGGTAACAGTGACTTTCACTTCACCTGCCTTTTCGAACTTGAGTGTGAGCGGAAACTTGGTGCCGTCTTTCAAACCCTCTTTCAAGCCGATCAACATGATGTGCAAACCACCTGGTTTGAGTTCGGTTTTGCCGTTCGCGGGCACGTCGAGCGATTTGATTTCGCGCATTTTCATCACGCCCGCTTCGGTGAGCATCGTGTGAATTTGGATCTCGCGGGCGACGTCGCCGGAGACACCGATCAATTTGTCGGGTGTTGCGCTTTTGTTTTCAATCGTGAAGAACGCGGCGGAATTTTTCACCGCACCTGGCGTTGCGCGCGCCCATGGATGACCAATGGTTAAGTTGCCGTGTTTCACGTCGTCGCCGGCGAACGCGGCGCTGCTAACGATGACTGCGGAGAGGAGAGCAAGGAGTTTTTTCATGATGAGGTTTTTAGTAGAGGTAAATCTGTAGGAGCGACTTGTCACGACCGATGTGTCGAAACAATCGCGATCGATAGGATGCGTCGGTCGCGGCAAGCCGCTCCTACAACATCGCGAGCATCGCAGCAGCCATCGCTGCCATCGACAAATCTTCGATCAAAGTGACTTTCGACATCGGGAGTTTAAACACGGTTCCGAGACACGCGCATTCAATCAACTGGCGCTTGCGTAACGCGTTCAACACACCCGCCGCTGACACAAGCATCACCACGAGCGTAATCCAGTTCGTGATCACCGGATTCCAGCGAATCAAATACGCAACGCCGAGTGCGAGTTCGATGAACGGATAGGCATATGCGTACGCCATCGATTTTGCTGCAATCAAATCGTAGCCGCGATACGCCTGCGCAAAGTTTGAGAGATTGAGCAGTTTGAAGAACGAAAAGACGAGGAAAAAACCCGCCATGAAATCGTTCATCCATTCATGCCATGAACGTCCGGGCATGCGCGAATGGATGAGCAACGTCACGAGTAGGAGAAAGCCAACGATCAGCAAAAGTGGCTTATAAGTAGCAAACCAGCCATATGACTCATCGCCCGAATTAATTGGGCGATAGACCGAATTTTTATCTATCTCAAGTGTGTATTTTCCTGCGCCCGCAGCCGCAATATTTAATACTTCCAGGCTTGCGTCTGGATCGGGGTTCCGCAACACCGCCTGCGGAGGATCAAGCGTGACTTGCACCTCGCGCGCGAAAGGTTTCAGCGCCTTGGTCACACGCGCGACGCAGGCTTGGCAATGCATTCCGGAAATCGAGACGACTTTGTCCATCTCGATATTTTCTACGATCGCGGATTGACCCTGACGCCGAGAGTGCGATGTGTATTGCGCATAAGCGACGACTGGCGTCGCTTATGCGCGCAAAGCGTCTTACGGATTCATCAGATCCAGCGACTTCACATTAAATCGCCGAAGGTTCGGAAATATTTGATCGAGCTCTGTGCTATTTGCGCCGAACCAGCTTGCGAGCGTCGCCGTGTACGCATCTGACGAAATCGTTGGCAGCAACCGCCCTTCGCCAACATCGAGACCCTGCCCTGCAAGCTGTGACGCCATCGGGAAGTAATTGGTATCGGCGCCACCCGACGTTTGCGCACCAATCACTTTACCGCCTTTGACTTTGCCGCCGAGCACGAAGTAATGCCCGCCCCAGCCGTGATCGGAGCCTTGTCCGTTCGATTTCATGGTGCGCCCAAAATCGCTCATGGTCATCGTCGTCACGTTATCAGCCACACCCATCGACACTGTCGCGTCGTAGAACGTTTTGAGCGCTTCGTCGACGTAGTTGAGCAGCTGGAAGTGCTTGCCGGCTAGGAGCGTTTTGCTGCCGTTATCGCCGAACTGATCGCCATGGTTATCGAACCCGCCGATGCTCACAAAGAAAATTTGTCGCGTCGTGCCAAGCGCGGAGCGCGCAGCAATCATCGCTGCGACCGCATGCAATTGCGCCGCGAGTGGATTAGCCGCAGGCCACGTGCCCGGCACCGGATTTTTCAGCGTGTATTGCGTACCGACACCAGCGACATCGGCGACGTTGTACATCGCATCGCGCACGAATTCGCCCACTTCGAGCGACGCACGCGTGGTCTTCGCATACTGCTGTTCAAGCAGATTCGCGCGCGCCGCAAGATAGTTATTCTGGAACACATCTTGTGGATATCGATTCTGCGAATTCGGATTCGCCGAATCGACCGTCCAGTTCCAGCCAATCGCTGCCTGCGGCGTTCGCGCCACTGCGGTGCCAAGGTCAATCGTGCCATTTTTGTATCTCACTGGCGTGAGGTTGTACGGCACGGTCACGTCGCCTTTCATGAAGATGCCACCGCTGCCGAACCCAATACTCACCGGCAAGCGCCCCGACGACGCAACGCGGAATGCGTCGGCCATACGCCCACCCCAACCCGTGTCGGCCGGTTGGTCGGGAATCATTGTCTGCCAATGCATTTGCATATCTGAATGCGAGAACAATTGCGGCGGCAAAGGATGCGCTGGATTGTTGTACTGAGCGAGCGTTGTCTCGTCGAGCAGCGGGCCGCAGTTGGCGATCACTGCCATCTTGCCCGCGTTATAGATCGAGCCGATACGCGTCATCGCCGGATGCAGTGCAAGAGGCGTGCTGGCAGCGCTACCACCAGGGGCAATAAGCGGGTTCAAGTTTCCCTGCGGCAGTGCGAGCCCGTTGGCAGACGCGAGTCCGCCGCGCGCGGTGAGGTACGCGTTGTACTCGCCGCTTTGATAAGGAACGATCGTGTTGTGCGAGTCGTTGCCACCGAATAGAAACACGCAAACGAGTGCTTTGTAGCCTGTTTCATTAGCGTTGGGCGTAATGCCACCAGCTGCGTCAGCAACGGTGATCGAAAACGGCAAGGCAGGCAGCGTCGATAGCGCTGCCGAATGTTGTAGAAATTGACGGCGATCCATGGAGCCTCTCCTAGCGCTGAATGGCGTAATCCGCCGAGTTAACGATCTGCCAGTACACGGCGCGGAACCGCTGATCGCGCTCCTCGTCCTTATTGCTGCGAATGATGTCTTTGGCCATCTGCACGAGGTTCGCTTTGAACGCGGGTTTCAAATTGCCCGCGGTCAACAGTAAATCGAGTTCGTCGACCATCGTCTGCGGCGCGTCAGCAAGTGCCCCTGCCCCCGTGATGTAGCGCGAATAATCGGTTCTCCATTGGAAAACTTTGCCACCGCCAAAATCACGACGGAAACCACCGTACACGCCCCAGTTCCAGAAATCGCCAAAGCCTGAAATAGTCGATGTGTTGGTAATCTCAAATTCCGGAGCAAGCATCGGTTCGGCCGCACGCGCGCCGAAGGTCGCCGAATCGAGTGGTCGAATCGACGTGTACGCGGCGGGACCCGACGGGCCGAAATCCGGCGAGTAATAGTTAAACACCGACGGCGGACTCATCGCCGATTGGCCAAGCGTTTCCGGACCACTCGTATTCCAGATATCGTAGAAACCTTCCGTCGTTTCGCGCGCACCGAACGCGCGATGGAGATGCACGAATTTGTTGACCGGTTCGCGAAGTTTTCCAAACCAATTGTTGGCCGCGACACTCACGCTACGCGCTTCGTCGTCGAGGAAGATTTGGGTCACCACGGCTTTCATATCGCCGCGAACGCCACTGCCGTTATTGTTGAATTTTCCGGCAACACGCGAGATATAGCCTGGCGTAGGATTGCTCGTCACGAGACGCTGGATCAGTTGCCGCGAAATAAACGGACCAACATTTGGGTGATAGAACACATTGTCGACCACCTTTTCAAGCTCGGCGTTAGCAGCGTTTCGTACGTTAGTGCGAACATCTGCGTCAGTGTGGTTTTTGTTCGCGGGATAGGCCGGTGGCGGATCCGCAGCCAGACTCGAATACGGTGCGCCGGAATATTGCAAGAGCGTCTTCGCCTCGCGATTGTGCGGCGGTGGGAATGAACAAGCGGCATTTTTTACATCGCACCAGCTATAGCAAATAGCAGGGTCGTTCGAATTCGGCGCGTCGTCAGGCGTACCTGCCGGCCAGCGACCGTTTTGCGGGCAGCGGCGCAGCGTCCACGGCGTCATCGCATCGCGCCAGTTGCGATCGGGGTAATAAAACTTCCATGGCTTCGTCGGGTCGCTATCGGCATTATTGAATTGCCAACCGGTCAGCGCTCTTGAAAAGCCCTTAACAATATCTTCGTTGTACGTTGGGATCGGCTTGCCTTGCGCGTCGCGCTGCACAGAGCCATCCTGATTAAGCATCACTGTGCCCACCGAAAACAGTTGCAACAATTCGCGTGCGTAGTTTTCGTTCGGCACTTCCTGCGTGCTGCCCAACATGTCGAGAAAGATACCCATCGCTGGGTGCAGCGTCATGTCCTTGATCGTTTTGCGAAAACTGCCGACTGTTCTTCCCGTACTGTCGCGAATTGGGTTGGTTTGATTGTTGTGATCGGCAAACAAATTTTCGCTGATCATGTCCCAGTAATCGGGAAGCCCCACGCCCGCATCGAGCACGACGTTGTTGTTGATGGATACCACCAAGGTTTGCCACAATGCATTGGTGACGCGCTGACGCAGTTGATCATCGCCTTCCATCGCGAAACGATAGAACGCGGGGGTGTTCACTGAATAGAGGCAACCCGATTGTTTTTGGAACGTGTCGCTCGATCCACAGCGCCAGTCATACGCGCTTGTTTTATTTTGATCGGCAAGCTGCTGCGAGTAGTTCGCATAGATCGAGCGCGCCTTTCCAAACTGCTCGTTGAGCCATGCTTGGGTCATTGCGTTTGGATTGGCGCCCAAACCTGCGACCCGATTGATTTCGGTCAGCGTTGCGCCGTAGGTGCCCTGTTGCAACAAACGGGCGGCGTGCTTGGCCATCGTCGCGGTCGCCGCCGTCGGAGGACAACCACCGTTAATATGCTGCGTGATTGCAGCACCCGCCGTGCGAGTCGCTGCGCTGTTAAACGTTAAACCGTTGGTGAGCGCTGCATCGCGAAAGCCTGCGATGAAGCGCGCGGCGATCGTAGCGTCGGTTTCGGTAAACACGCCGTCGTTGTCGAGATCGAACTTGCTTAACTGCATGCCCGTATTGCCTTCGCCGACGAAGCGCGTCGGATTACTCGACAGCTTGTCATAGAGCGCTGGGCCGCGCAGACCAACCGCAAATCGCGTGAGCAGCGCGCCATCAAGCGCGAGCGTCGGCGCGCGCGGATTAGGCGTCGCCGCATCGAATACGTCGCGCGAGACGTCAAAACCACAATTGTTAGCTTGCGCAAACGAGCTTTGCGCAGCAGCAAGCGCCAACGTCGCAAACGTTGCGCCAATCCATCGAGAACGCATAGAGTCCACTCCACTTTCGAGCGGCAACGCAAAGACTTGTGTTGCCGCAACAGATTCAATCGCCATAAAAACCACCTTTGACGATATGCGCGACATCTATTCTTGATTTGCGCGCCACCCATTCCCCACGGCGCGGAGCATAGCAGCAATCTCTGAAAGTTATGCCATCGTCATGATTTGAGGCAGACGAGAAGTATTTGAATTTGTTGTACTTTTGTTCAACTAAGCGCGAACAAGTGTTCGGTTTTGGTTAGTCAGACTAACATCGTAAATGAATACGAACGTCCAAATAAATTGGACGGTGAAGGAAATTAATATATATCTCGGAAAATATAAAAATATCTAATACTGCCCGTTTAAATGGGGCTGACACGCCGAATGCTGATTTCGAATAATCTAAGCGTATTTAATTCACAACAAAAACGCTTACCGAGCGCGGGGGGACGATAAACGTACCGGTCGTCGCGTCGAATTTCGATTGAGTGGCGACCGCGCGATCCGCCGCAATTGTTGCCGCTTGAATCGGATGCAGTGCGAACGATCCGTCGACGAACTTACGATCAGTGATCCGTTGCGCCACTTTGTCGACATTGATCACGTAAACAATCTTCTTGAAATTCGCGCCTTCGTAATTCGCGCCATCAAGTTCCGCAGCGATCACGGTGGGCACTTGCGATGCACCGACGTTGAAAAACTTCAGCCGCTGTTTGATCTCTTCAGCGGAACGCATCCGTAATAGCGTTGAACTCGCTCGAATCGCGAGCAGATCGCGCATCGCTTGCGCCGTCCATTCGATTTCTTTCTGCGTCGGTTTGATGTTTTCGTTTAAGAGGCGCGGCGCGATGATGGGCCATTTCTCGCCGTTGTCATCCTTGCGCGGCAGCCCGCTCGCGAAACCGTTGTCGCGATACGTCCAATCGATGCGATTGAACCAATCGCCCGAGTCGTAACTGTTACGGTCCATCGACTTGCTGCGCAGGATGTCGATGCCTGCGTGGAAATACGCGGTGCCTTGTGCGAGCGCGGTCAATGCGATGCCGAGCACCTGCGCCCGCGCACGCTCCTCTCGCGTGGCCGTCAGCGGCATTTTGTAGACGTTGAAATCGAATAGCGTTTCGTTGTCGTGATTCTCGACGTAGTTCACGACCTCGGAGGGTTGTGAGACGTAGCCCGCCGCTTGTCCGTTGTAATCGATTTGTTCAAGTTTTTTAACGCTCCCGTCGAACGTCGTCATCGTGTAATCACGAATCGAACCCGCGAGGCCGACGCGGATCATGTCAGCGGTTTGCATGAGTTGCTTTCTCGCGGTTTCATCATTTGGGACGCTCGTGTTTGAATCATTGCGGTCATAAACGAGCCCGTTCAAGTAGCCTTGATTGCGAACGAGTCCTTCTGCGTTGTCGCCAAATCCACCGCCACGCGCCGCATCGCGCATGCGATCGGTGAAGGTGCCGATGCCGGTGCCGTTGAGCGAAAGTTGCGAGGCTTGCACGAAGCGTTTGCCGTTTTCGACTTCACCGAAATTCCAACCTTCGCCCAAGAATTGAATCTCGCGTCCAAGTTCGCGCTTGAGCCGCGCTTGCATGCGCTCCATCGCAGCGCGCGGCTGATGCCCCATCAAGTCAAAGCGAAACGAATCGATCTTGTAGTGCTTCGCCCAAAGCAGCACCGAATCGCTCATGAGTTTTTCCATCATGCGATGCTCGGTCGCGGTGTTGTCGCAACAGGTCGAGGTCTCGACTTTTCCTTCGGCGTTCAAGCGATGGTAGTAACCGGGCACGATGCGATCAAGCACTGATTTTTCGTTCTGCCCTGATGTGCTCATGTGGTTGTAAACCACATCCTTGCCGACGCGCAGACCAATGCTATTCAACGCCTGAACCATCTCGCGGAACTCGCGCACCCGGATACGACCGTCTTCCGCATTCGTCGCATAGCTCCCCTCGGGCGCGTTGAAGTGATACGGATCGTAGCCCCAGTTGAAACAATCGCGATCTTTCACGGCGACGATGGCGGCTTGTTGCGATTCGCTGGCGGCGGTGCCAGTCACTTTCGGAGTGACACAGCCGATTTCGGGCACCGTTGCGATGTCGAACGCTGGCAGCAAATGCACATCGGTCAAACCGGCTTTGCTCAACGCACGAAGATGCTGCATGCCGCGCGAATTGCCATGCTTGAATCCAACGTACTTTCCGTGTGATGCAACAGGAACGCTGTCGTCGCTGATTGAGAAATCGCGAACGTGTAATTCGTAGATCGACATGTCCGTTGCATGCTTCACACGATGACGTGCGTTGACAGCATTCCAGCCGCGCGGCATCAAACGCTTATCGTTCAAATCAATCGCGAGGCTGCGTTTCGAATCTGCAGAT
The DNA here is from genome assembly GCA_051645545.1 of Casimicrobium sp. GTDB lineage: Bacteria > Pseudomonadota > Gammaproteobacteria > Burkholderiales > Casimicrobiaceae > Casimicrobium. The sequence continues at coordinate 9,298 of JBOFBL010000516.1, forward strand.
AGCGATTGCGAATAAGGATCGCTCACGCGATTGCGAACGAAGCCAACGCCGTTGACCCACACGTCAACGAGGTACGTGTAGTACGTGTCACCGCGCATCGCGGGAAGGCGATGTGACCACGAGCCAGACGCGTCATCGCGTCGCATCGCGTACACGCGCCTCGCGCTCGAGCGAGCGCCCTCGTACACACACACATGCACGTCGCGCGCAGTCGGTGCCCAGAGTCGGAAGTCAATCGATTTGCCGCGAACGCTGGCGCCGTAGTCGTCGAACTGTTCCGCGGACTGATAAAGATCGTCGAGAAGCCCCGCTGTCTGCAACGTTGTCGCATCGATCACGCGACCGTCATCATCCTCGCGCACAACGATCGTTTGACTGCGCGCGAATTGCACCGTCGCCGCACGGTCGATCGGCGTAGCAACGCGGAGTAGTACGCCTCGTACATGCGGGAAGCGCTGCATCAAATCGAGAGGAAGCGCCCGGCTATCTTGAAAAAGGCTCACCCGCCGGTCGAAACCGACCACCTGCGTCCCCTTCTCCGCGATCAGCGAACCTGCGCTTGATGTGTAGAGCGCGTACTCGCGTGTGCTGTCGGTAACCCGATGCGACTGCGTTTCGGCTCCGCTTGCATGCTCCCAACGCAGCAGCGCCGCGTTGAGCCAAACCGCGCGAGCGTCGTTGATTTTTTGTTTTGCGGTGAGCAGCGTCGTCGCGAATTGCGTAGCGTTGCACGCGGCAAGCAATTCGTCATTCGATTGTGCAGCGTAGGATGGGTGGAGCGAAGCGATACCCATCAACAACGACACCACACGCAAACACAATCGATCAATCAGCAGTTGCATTGGTTTCCAATCAAACATTCTCGTCGCGTCGCTTTGCTTGATGGGTATCGCTTCGCTCCACCCATCCTACGGAACTATCGAATCATCTCAATCGGCGCACGCCCGCTCGCAGCAGAAATCAGTCGCAACACACGACCGGGCTCCGCATCGAGTTGTTCCCACGTAAACCGCCACTTCCAATTGATACCACCGAGCGTTCCCGGATGATTCATACGCGCTTCGTTACCCAAGCCCAGCACATCTTGCAGAGGAAACACCGCGTACTTCGCCACCGAATTGCTCGCTGCGCGAATCAATGCCCAGTGGAAATCCTGCTCGCCGCATGCGAGATAAGTGCAGGCGTAGTGCTTTTGCGAAGGCTGCGCATTCCCAAACCAACCGCGCGCGGTTTCGTTGTCGTGTGTGCCGGTGTAGACGATGCAATTCTGCGTGTAGTTGTGCGGCAGGAATTCGTGAGTGCCGTCGCCGCCGAACGCGAACTGCAAAATTTTCATGCCGGGATAGCCGAGGCTGTCGCGCAACTCAGTCACGTCCTCCGTGATGAGCCCCAAGTCCTCTGCGATCACCGGTACTTTGCCGAGCGCGCCTTCGATCGCGTCGAAGAGCGCCTTGCCGGGCCCCGTGACCCATTTGCCGACTTTTGCATTCGGACTCGACGCGGGAATTTCGTAATAGCCCGCGAAACCGCGGAAGTGATCGATGCGGAACAGATCGCAAAGTTCCAGCGCGCGCTTCACTCGCGCGATCCACCACGCATAGCCTTCGGCTTTCATGCGATCCCAGCGATAGAGCGGATTGCCCCAGCGTTGTCCTTCGGGCCCAAAGTCATCCGGCGGCACGCCTGCGATCACCGTCGGCATGCCGTCATCGCCCAAGTAATACAAGTCTTGTCGCGACCAACAATCGGCGCTGTTGTCCGCGATGAAGATCGGCAGATCGCCCACTAACGCAACGCCTCGATCGTTTGCGTATTTCTTGAGCGCCGCGCATTGTGTGTCGAAACACCATTGCACGAATTTCCAGAATGCGATGTCGTCTGCGTAAGTTTTCTGTGCTGCAGCGAGCGCATTCGCATCGCGTCTTTTGAGCGCTGCATCCCACTGCCACCACGGACGCCAGTCGTTTGCTTGGTGAAGCGCTGCGAACAGCGCGTACTCGTCGAGCCAATGACGACTGCTTTCACACCACGCTACGAACGCTGATTTATCTTCCTTCGAACCCTGCGCATCGAAGCCCAATTTCGCTGCGCGAAGCGCTTGATTTCGAAAATTTACAACATGACCAAAATCAACGTCACTCGCCCGGAATGATTGGACGACTAAATCTGGAGCCGACAGCCATTTCTTCTCAATCAATGGCTCAAGCGCCACCATTTGCGGCGAGCCCGCAAACGCCGACACACTTTGATACGGTGAATCGCCGGGGCCGATAGGCGTCGTCGGCAACCATTGCCAAAGCGTCTGTCCGTTGGCTTGCAACCAATCGACAAAACGATATGCATCAGGCCCCAAATCGCCGATGCCGTGCGGGCCAGGAAGCGAGGTTGGATGCAGAAGGATGCCGGAGGCGCGGTTGGGGATTTTCATCTTCGATGGAAGTTAGTTGGAGTCGACGCGCGCAAGCAGAACGCTCCGCGCAGGCACGGCGACATGCGATTCAAAAGTAAGAGACTGCGAAAGCGTGAGCGACGAATCCAGCAACAACTGCCAAGCCTCATGCGCGCGATGTCGCGACACATGAAACTCAAGATCGACGGGCGACGGATTCAAACAAAGCAACACCGCACGATCACCCGTATCAATCGTGAGCGAAAACGCGAGCTCACACTTGTCATGCCACGCTGCTTCGTTTAGCTCATGGCCAGCACTTGTGAGCCAACGCAGCTTCGGCGTGTTCTGATGATGACCGAACCAATGCGGCCAGCGCAGCAGAGGTTCGTTCGCACGAAGTTGCAAGAGCTTTGCAACATACGCAAACAATTCTTGATCGGCGCGCACCCAATCGTGCCAGGTGATTTCGTTATCTTGGCAGTACGGATTGTTGTTGCCGTGCTGTGTGAGTCCGATCTCATCGCCCGCGCGCAGCATCGGCGTGCCTTGCGCGAATGCGAGCGTTGCGAGGAGCGCACGCTTTGCACGGTTACGCGTTTCGAGAACTTGCGCATCGCCGGTTTCGCCTTCGACACCGAAATTTGTCGACGGCTCGCCATCGCGCCCATCGCGATTGTCCTCGCCGTTCGCGAGATTGTGTTTCTCGTTGTAGCTCACCATATCGGTGAGCGTGTAGCCGTCATGCACACTGATGTAGTTCACCGAGGCCGTCGGTAATCGATGCGGATGATGGCGGAAGAGCTGCGACGAGGCCGTCAACCGTTGTGCGATTTCGCCACGCGTTGTGCCTTCGCCGAAACGCTCACCCAGCCAATAGCGGCGAACGCTGTCGCGAAACTTATCGTTCCAATCCCAAAAGCCTGCTGGGAAATGCCCGACTTGATAACCATGCGGTCCGATGTCCCACGGCTCCGCGATCATGCGCGCGGTCGAGAGCACCGGGTCTTGCGCGAGTGCGACGAAGAACGGCGCGTTGCGATCGAAGCCATGCGGCGTGCGCCCGAGCACGGGCGCGAGATCGAAACGAAAACCATCGACGCCCATCGTCTCCACCCAATAGCGCAAACTATCGAGCACGAATTGCGTGACGCGCGGATGATGCACATTAAGCGTATTGCCGCAACCCGTGAAGTTCTCGCAATGCGCGCGCGCATGAGGCTGCATGCGATACCAACTCGGTTGATCGAGTCCGCGAAAACTCAAACACGCACCCTGTTCGTTGCCTTCGGGCGTGTGGTTGTAGACAACATCGATTACGACTTCGAGACCGTTTGCGTGGAGCTTTTCAACCATCGCGCGGAACTCGTGAATCGTTGCGGTCGGATCGTTCGGCGTTGACGAGAGCGCGGGATCGGAGGCGAAGAAACCGATCGTGTTGTAGCCCCAGTAGTTCGTCTTTCCTCGTTCGGCGAGAAACGGTTCGTCGAGGTGATACTGAACTGGTAAGAGCGAGAGCGTCGTTACACCGAGACGTTTGAAATACGTAATCGATGCGTCGTGCGCGAGCGCTGCGTACGTGCCACGAATCGCTTCGGGGAGTTCGGGATTTAACTTCGAGAACCCCTTGACGTGCATTTCGTAGAGCACGACGTCGTCATCGCGTTTGAGTGGTGGACGCGCGAGTTTCGGCAATGCGTTTGCAACGCGGGCTTTGATCGCGATGCCCGCGTTGTCTTCGCGATTGTTCGCTGCGTGACGTGCGTCCCACAAGTGCTTGCCTACGATCTCGCGGGCGTAGGGATCGAGCAGCAGCTTGCTCGGATTGAAGCATTGCCCGGAGTCGTGCAGGTTGTTTGCGTACGCGCGGTAGCCGTAAACGAGGCCCGGTTTTGCATTGGGGAGAAAACCACTGAAGACGTCGTTGCCTGCGTTGTGTAACTCGTAGCGCGTTTCGCTGTTGCCTTCGAATACGCAGAGTTCGATCTTGTCGGCGTTGTCCGACCAGATGGCGAAGTTGACGCCGTCGTCGTAGACGTAGGCGCCGAAGCCGGTGGTGCGCGAAGGCTGCAAAGTGAGCGCGCTCATTTGGAGAGCACCTTCACACCCCTGTCATTCCCGCGAAGGCGGGAACCCAGACCGGGACGATTGCGTTGCAACAACCTTTGCTTCTCCCAAATTGCATTGCACTCGGCCTGGGTCCCCGCCTTCGCGGGGATGACAGCAACTTCGGCGCTCACATGAAACGTAACTATCGTCGTCACTGCCGCACCAAATAAATCGTGGCAAGCGGCGGCACAGTCACAGCAATCGAGAATGGTTTCCCATGCGAAGCAACTTTCTCAGCAGCAATCGCACGATCGCCGTTACCGACACCACTTCCGCCGTACACCGAGGCATCGGTGTTTAAGGTTTCCTTCCAAACACCCACCGAAGCAACACCAAGCCGATACCCCTCTCGCGGCACGGGCGTGAAGTTACTCACGGCAATCACTTCGTTACCCGCATCATCACGGCGAACCCACGAAATCACGGATTGATCGGCATCATCGACCGCGATCCATTCGAAGCCCTTGGCTTCGCAATCGAGTTTGAACATCGCAGCATGCGATGCGTAAAAACGATTTAAATCACGAATCAGATTTGCAACGCCCGCATGCGGCGCGTGCGATGACTCACCCCACGGCAATTCACGCTCGTAATTCCATTCGCTCGATTGCCCAAACTCTTGCCCCATGAACAAGAGTTTCTTGCCGGGATGCGCCCACATGAATCCGTAGTACGCGCGCAGATTCGAGAAGCGCTGCCACTCGTCACCCGGCATGCGGCCAAGGATCGAGCTTTTGCCATGCACGACTTCATCATGCGAGAGGGGCAGCACGAAGTTTTCCGAGAACGCGTAGACAAGCCCGAAGGTCATCTTGTTGTGGTGATATTTGCGATGAACCGGGTCTTCTTTCATGTACGACAGCGTGTCGTTCATCCAGCCCATGTTCCATTTGAAATGAAAGCCGAGTCCGCCTGCGTAAGTCGGCGCTGAGACTTTTGGAAACGACGTGGACTCTTCGGCGATCGTCATCGCACCAGGACATTCAGTGCCGATCACTTCGTTCATGCGTTTCAAGAGCGCAATCGCCTCAAAGTTCTCGCGACCGCCGTCCTTGTTCGGAATCCATTCGCCGTCTTTGCGCGAATAATCGCGGTAGAGCATCGAGGCGACCGCATCGACGCGTAGGCCGTCGATTGCAAAACGCTCTGCCCAATATAGCGCGCTCGACACGAGAAAGTCGCGCACCTCGAAACGGCCGAAGTTGTAGATCAACGTGTTCCAGTCGCGATGAAAACCCTCGCGCGGATCCGCGTGTTCGTAGAGCGCCTCGCCGTTGAATTGCGCGAGCCCGAAATCATCCGTCGGGAAATGCGCAGGCACCCAATCGACGATCACGCCGAGATTTTTTGCGTGGCACGTGTCGACGAATCTTTGAAACGCTTCCGCGGAACCGAGTCGCGCGGTCGGCGCGAACAGTCCGAGCGTTTGATAGCCCCATGAGCCATCAAACGGATACTCGCTGATTGGCATCAACTCGATGTGCGTGAAGCCTAGATCGGCGACGTAGTCGGGCAGTGTCGCCGCGAGTTCATCCCAATCGTAGAAGCGACCATCGGGGTGGCGCTTCCAACTTGTCGCGTGGACTTCGTAGATCGAAATCGCGGCGTCGCGTTTGTTGAGTGCGACGCGTGTTGCAGGTAGTGTCCGTTTCGGTGGTAACGATGCGACGATGCTCGCGTTTGCGGGGCGCATTTCGGCGGCGCGCGCATAGGGGTCGGCTTTGAGTGGCAATACTCGACCGTCGGAAGCGACGACTTGGAATTTGTAGCGATCGCCGAGTTTTGCGTTTGCGATCACGCCTGACCAAGTGCCTGTATTGCCTTCGCATGCGAGCGCGTTGCGTGAGGCATTCCATTCGTTGAAATCGCCAACGACGCTGACCGCACGCGCATTGGGTGCCCAAACGGCGAAGCGCACACCGCCTTGTTCGAGAGGGTGTGCGCCTAGGCGTTCGAAGGGACGAAGTTCAGCCATGTGTTGGTTTTGTTGTGGTCATGGGTTGAACTTCACCAAACTATTTCTCAACGCGGGTCGTTCGTCTTCATTCGTAGGGTGCGATCCTATCGCACCACGTGATCAACGCGCGAAGCGCAATTCCCCAAAACAATCGTGATTGGTATCAATTTGGGTGCGATTGGATCGCACCCTACCTTCATTACAAACGCGGTTTATCCCACACCTTCTGAACGTACTCCGCGATCGTACGATCGGTGCTGAAGAACCCCATGCCCGCAATATTGCGCAACGCGCGTTCAGCCCACGCTTTTTGAACAACATACAGCGCATCAACTTTTGATTGCGTATCGACGTAGTCCGCAAAATCTGCCATCAACAAATACGGATCGTGCTGCGTGAGTGATTGCACGATGCTTCGGTAGCGCTCCGGTTCATCCCACGAGAATGCACCGTTACCAATCGCGGCGATCACATTCGCGAGCGTTTTGTTTTCTTCGATGTAAAGGCGCGGATCGTAGCCGACTGCTTTAAGCGCGGCGACTTGCGGCGTGCGCAGGCCGAACACGAACATATTTTCGACGCCCATGTGTTCGGCCATTTCGATATTCGCGCCGTCCCAGGTGCCAATCGTGATTGCTCCATTTAGACCGAATTTCATGTTGCCGGTGCCCGAGGCCTCCGTGCCGGCGGTCGAGATTTGCTGCGACAAATCGGCCGCTGGAATGATCATTTCGGCGAGGCTCACGCTGTAGTTCGGCAGGAACACGAGCTTCAATTTGTCGCCAACGCGCGGATCGCTGTTGATCACACGTGCGACGTCGTGAATCAAGCGAATGACGTTCTTCGCCATCACGTAAGCAGACGCCGCTTTACCCGCGAAGATCACGGTGCGGGGCACCCAATTCGCATTCGGATTCGCGATGATGGCTTGATAGCGCGCGATCACGTGCAACACATTGAGCAATTGCCGTTTGTATTCGTGAATGCGTTTGATGTGAACATCGAACAGACTATCGATATTGATCGCGATACCCAATTCGCGACGCACATACTCCGCGAGTTTCACTTTGCTTTCGCGTTTCACAGCGAGGAATTTTTCACCGAGCCTCGCGTCATTCGCATGATCGCCCAGGCGCGAAAGTTGTGACAAATCGCGACGCCATTTCTGACCGATCGTTGAATCGAGTAGCGATGAAAGCGAAGGATTGGCCTGTTCCAACCAGCGACGCGGCGTCACGCCATTCGTCACGTTCATGAAGCGATCCGGCCAAAGCGCTGCGAAGTCGGCAAAGATGGTGTCAACCATCAGTTGCGAATGCAGCGCTGAGACGCCGTTGACGCGCGTCGAGGCAACGATCGCAATGTTCGCCATGCGCACGCGACGTTCGCCGCGTTCATCGATCAGCGAGAGCGTTTCGAGACGTTTCGCATCACCTGGGAATTTCGCGCGAACCTCATCCAAGAAACGCTGATTGATTTCGTAAACCAATTCAAGATGACGCGGCAAGAGCGCTTCCATCATGCGCACCGGCCAAGTCTCCAGCGCTTCGGGCATGAGTGTGTGGTTCGTGTAGCTCGTTGCTTCGCGCGTGACTTTCCATGCGGCGTCCCACGTGAGCCCATGTTCGTCGAGTAACAAACGCATCAACTCAATTGGCGCGAGCGCAGGATGCGTATCGTTCAAATGCACGACATTCTTCTTGCCGAACGATTCGATGTTCTGATCTTTGCGCAAGTGCCGAGCGATCATGTCTTGCAGCGAGGCGCTCACGAGGAAGAATTCCTGCTTCAAGCGCAGTTCGCGACCGGCTTCTGTGCTGTCGTCGGGATAGAGCACCCAATTGAGCGAATCCGCCGCGAGCACGTGCGCGCCCGCAGCGAAATGATCGCCGCGCGAGAAGGCTGCGTAATCAATCGGACGCGAGGCTTCCGCATGCCATTGACGCAGCGTTGAAACGCGCTCCGTCGCATGACCCGGCACGATGAAGTCGTACGCGCGCGCATGCACCGTGCTCGCGGGCACCCAACGGCGCGCGAGGCCCGAGGCCATTTCCACGCTACCGCCGAAGCCGATCGAGTATTGCAATTCGGGGCGCATCTGCTCCCACGCGTTACCGTTTTTGAGCCACTGATCCGGTACTTCGGTTTGCCGACCGCCTTCAATGCGTTGCGCGAACATGCCATGACGATAGCGAAGGCCATAGCCGAACGATGGCAATTCGAGTTCTGCGAACGAATCCAAGAAACACGCAGCGAGACGACCAAGTCCACCGTTACCAAGCGCCGCATCGGGTTCGCGGTCGGCAACCAGCGCAGCTTCAGCGCGCGCTTCATCCGAAACTTGCAAGGCGGCGAGCGCATTCGTCAGCGCGCGTCCCATCAAAAATTCCATCGACAAATAGTGAACGCGACGCGGCGCATCGGGCCCGCGCTTCGCATCTTCGGCCTGCGTTTTGGCCCAGCGCGCATCGAGCGTTGCGCGGCACGCGTACGCGAGCGCATTCAGACGTGATAGCCCAGCGTTTTCGTCGATATTCATCGATAACGATTCTTTTCGTTTTTGTTCAAAAATAGCCGCTTTGCCCAATTTAACTGGGGCAACCTGTACTGCGTTGTTGTTCGTAACAAGAGACATTGAGGTCTTCGCGAGAATGCAGACGGTCGGATTCTACGAGGATGTAGCGCAGGTTAGTAACTAAACTACTTTCCAAACAGTGATTCCCACGTAAATTTGTGCCAATAATGCCAAAATTAGTCGAGTTTTCACGTAATAAAACTACTTTTCAGCAGAAAACCGCCTATATTTCAGCCAGCGGCTACGATGTCGCAGGCGTTCGCACGATTCGAGGAAGGGATTGCGCGGATCGCAAATAAGGAGGAGAAACGGCATGGCCGGCGTAAAGCTCGCGAACGTGCAGAAATCGTTCGCCGATGTCCACGTTTTGAAGGACATCAACCTGCAAATCAACGACGGCGAGTTCGTCGTCTTCGTCGGCCCGTCGGGCTGCGGCAAATCGACGTTGCTGCGCACGATTGCGGGGCTCGAAGAAATCACGGCGGGCACCTTGCACGTTGGCGACAAGCTGGTGAACGACGTGCCGCCCTCGGATCGCGGCATCGCGATGGTGTTTCAGTCCTACGCGCTCTATCCGCACATGAATCTTTTCGACAACATGGCGTTTGGCTTGCAGCTTGCCAAAGTACCGAAGGATGAGATCGCGAAGCTCGTGCATTCCGCCGCGAAAACGCTCAACATCGATCACCTGCTCGATCGCAAACCGAAGGCGCTCTCGGGCGGTCAGCGGCAACGTGTCGCCATCGGTCGCGCGATTGTGCGCAAGCCTGAAGTCTTTCTCTTCGACGAGCCGCTTTCGAATTTGGATACGGAGCTTCGTGTGCGTATGCGCTACGAATTCGCGAAGCTGCACGAAGATTTGAAGACGACGATGATTTACGTGACGCACGATCAGGTGGAAGCGATGACGCTCGCCGATCGCATCGTCGTGCTGCGCGATGGTCGCATCGAACAAGTCGGCACGCCGATGGAGCTTTACGAAAATCCGGTGAACGAATTCGTTGCGGGATTTATTGGTTCGCCGCGCATGAACTTCCTCAAAGGTGAAATCGCGAACGTGCAAGGCGATGAAGCGAATGTGAAACTCACGAATGGCACGGTGGTGAATGCGAAAATTTCGCTACCAGCTTCGTCGTCTGCTGCCCAAATTAATTTGGGCGTACGGCCTGAAAATATTCGAATTGATAATCAATCGAAATCAGTCGCCTGCCCAGTGAAATTCGTCGAATCGCTTGGGAGCCAAACACAGATTTATTGTGAAATGCCTGGGATGGAGGAGTTGCTTACCGTCGTCGTGAACGGCACGGTGCGCGTGAAGGCGGGCGATGTGGTTCCGCTCGCATGGAACAGCGACGATTGCTACGTGTTCGGCGCCGACGGCAAAGCGCTCACGCAGCGAACGACGCAAGCGATGCGTGCGGCGGCGTGAGGGTTGTGATGTTTGGAATGATGAACGTCACGCGAACTCGCTTAGTGTTATCACGATTGCATACGGGTGTCCCTCTGCTGTCATCCCCGCGCAGGCGGGGATCCATTCAAGCACACGAAACGGCAAAGAATGAACGCAACTCTTTCGGCCAATGGATCCCCGCCTTCGCGGGGATGACGGAAAAAGCGAGAGGCTTCGGCCTAACAACGCTAGTCGCGGCCAGCCTTGCGTTCGCGTTCGCAACAAGCGCGCACGCCCAAACCAACCTCTCGCTCCTAGTCTGGATCAACGGCGACAAAGGCTACAACGGCTTGCAAAAAGTCGGCGACAACTTCGAGAAGCTGACCGGCGTCAAAGTCGTCGTGCAGCACCCGGAATCCGCAACCGACAAATTCCAACAAGCCGCTTCCGCAGGAAAAGGTCCCGACATTTTTTGCTGGCCGCATGATCGCTCTGGCGAATGGGCGAAGGCGGGTTTGATCGTGCCGATCCGACCCAGCAAACGCGTGAAAGACGAGATCGAAGAATCCGCGTGGGAAGCATTCCGCTATCAAGGCAAATTGTGGGCGTACCCGATCGCGCTCGAAGCGATTGGTTTGGTCTACAACAAAGCGCTCGTCCCAACGCCGCCGGAGAGCTTCGACGACGTGGTGAAACTCGATCAAGCGCTCAAAGCGAAATCAAACGGACAAGTGAGCGCGATTCTTTGGGACTTCAACAAAACGTTTTTCACGTGGCCGATCATCGCGGGCCCCGGCGGCTACGTATTCGGAAAAAACGCGAAAGGCGATTTCGATGCGAAAGACGTCGGCGTCAACACGCCAGGTGCGATTCGCGGCGGCGAGACCTTGAAGATGTTGATCGACAAAGGCGTGATGCCGAAAGGCGCGCGTTACGCTGAAATGGAAGCCGGTTTCAATCAAGGCAAAGTCGCGACGATGATCACCGGCCCCTGGGCGTGGGACAACATCAAGAAAAGCAAGATCGATTTCGGCGTCGCGCCGATTCCGTCAATCGATGGCAAGCCGTCGAAGCCTTTCGTCGGCGTGATCGGCTGCATGATCGGCGCGCCCTCGAAAGTGAAAGACATCGCGCGCGAATTTCTTGAAAACCATATGCTCAAACCCGAGCAATTGAAACTCATCAACGACGACGTGCCGATCGGCGCACCGGCGAACAAAGCGTTCTACGCGCAGCTCGCAAGCGATCCCTTGATCGTCGCGACAATGGACAACGCGAAACGCGGCGCACCCATTCCGAACATTCCCGAGACGGGTCGTTTCTGGTCAGCGATGGATGCGGCGATTGAAGCAATCACCAACGGTTTGCAATCGCCGAAAGACGCGTTGAACGGCGCGGCGGCAAGGATGAAAGCGCAATGAGTACGGCGGCTTCTCTTCCGGAAAATTCGCTTGCGGATGCACGCAAAAGCGCTCGCGCGAGCGCGCGCAAGGAAACGCCATTGCTCGGTTGGGCGATTGCCGTCGTCGCCGCACTCGCAGGACTTTACTTCGTGTTTAGCTTGTACGTCGCTGGACAAGCGCTCTGGGCACTCGGCGCGTTGATTCTGGTCGCGCTTGGCATCGCGATTTACGCGACGAATTGGTCAATTGCTGCGCGATACACGTATCCGGGCCTCACTGCGATTTTCATTTTCATTGCGTTGCCATTGCTGTTCACGATGCAAATCGGTTTCACGAATTACTCGTCGAATAATTTGCTGACGTTTGATCGGGCGACGGCGTATTTGCTGGAGCAGACGACTGCGGATGAGGCGAGCGTGCACGAGTTCTCGTTGCATCGCCCCTCGGACAGCATGCTTGCGGCGGTACTCGTTAATCCCAAGACGGGTGAAAAATTCACTTCGCAACTGATTTACGGTAGCGATATCGAGAAACCGATTCCAACGACTATCACGCCGCACTCGCTAGGTGAAGGACTATCGATTCGCGAACGAATCGCGATGCGCGACTACATCAAGCGTATGCAGTTCGCAATGCCAAACGGCGACGTATTGAGCTACGCCGGTCTCCGCGAATTCGCAAAGGTCACGCCCGTTTGGAAACAAAACGCCGACGGGTCGCTCACGCGCAGCGAAGATGGCGAAGTTTTCAAACCGAACGACAAGACAGGCTACTACGAAAACGCGAGCGGAGACAAGCTCACACCGGGCTACACGGTGAACGTCGGCTTCGCGAACTACGCGCGCATGATCAACGACGAGAATTTCCGTGCACCGTTCATTTCTATTTTCATTTGGACGCTGGTTTTCGCACTGCTCTCTGTGTTCTTCGTGACCGCGCTCGGCACCACGCTCGCGGTCATTTTGAATTGGGAAGCATTGAAAGGCGCGACGATTTACCGCACGCTGCTTTTCTTACCGTACGCCGTGCCAGGCTTCATCTCGATTCTCGTGTTCAAAGGCTTGTTCAATCAAAACTTCGGCGAGATCAACACGATTCTGAATGCGGTATTCGGCATCAAGCCCGCGTGGTTCGCCGATCCTTTGCTCGCGAAAGTGATGCTTTTGATCGTGAACGTGTGGCTCGGTTTTCCGTACATCATGGTGCTCTGCACCGGGCTCATCAAATCGATTCCAGCAGATTTGTACGAAGCCTCCGCCATAGCAGGCGCGGGACCGCTCACGAATTTTTTCAAGATCACGCTGCCGCTCATCATCAAACCACTCGCGCCGCTGCTCGTTGGTGTGTTCGCGTTCAACTTCAATAACTTTGTGTTGATCGCCCTCTTAACCGACGGTCGCCCGGATTTCTTGAATACGAAAGTCCCAGCGGGCACCAACGACATCTTGGTGTCGTACACCTATCGCATCGCGTTCAAAGATTCGGGCTCGGATTTCGGACTCGCTGCCGCGATTTCGACGGTCGTGTTCTTCATGGTCGCTGTCATGGCGCTCTTGCATCTTCGTCTGATGAAGGCGAATCAGGGAACGAGGTAAAGATATGTGGTTCATCTCAATCTCGCCGAACTCTTCGCCGCGTTCTCCTCTCCCTCTGGGAGAGGTCAACGCGAAGCGTTGGGTGACGGAACACAGCGCTCAAATCGCTATGGCTCTTGTGCAAACGCCGTTCTCCCTCACCCGCGCCTTTGGCGCGACCTCTCCCAGAGGGAGAGGAACAAAACTAGCGGAGCGTTGAAATGGCAATCGTCACCGGAAAGAAAAACCAATGGCGTGTGTGGGCAACGCATGCGTTCTTGTGGGCGTTGCTCGCCGTCATGCTGTTCCCGCTAATCGCAGTGATTTCGATTTCACTGCGACCCGGCAACTTCGCGGTGGGTTCATTGATCCCCACAGAAATCTCGCTGGAGCACTGGAAGCTCGCACTCGGCTTTAGCTACATCGGCAGCGACGGCAAGGAAGTCACGCCGCCCTTCCCGGTGCTACTGTGGTTGTGGAACTCAATCAAGATCGCAACAATTTCCGCCATCTTGATCGTCGCGCTTTCAACGACGGCCGCCTACGCATTCGCGCGCTTCAAATTCAAATACAAGTCAAGCATGTTGAACGGCATGCTCTTGCTCGAAATGTTCCCGCGCGTGCTCGCGCTCGTCGCGATCTTCGCAATCTTCGAGCGACTCGGTGCGCATTTTCCGTGGCTTGGGATCGAGACGCATGCGAGCGTGATCGTTGCATATCTGGGAGGCGTCGCGACCCACATCTGGACGATCAAAGGCTACTTCGAAACGATCCCACAAGAGATCGAAGAGAACGCACGCGTCGATGGTGCAACGCATTGGCAGACCTTCTATCGCGTGCTGCTGCCGATGGCCGTGCCGATCTTGATGGTTGTCTTCGTGCTCGCGTTCATCGGTACGATCATCGAATATCCGATTGCATCGATTCTGTTGCGCGAGGAGCAAAACCTAACGCTCGCCGTTGGTTCGAAGTATTACCTCGCCGATCAAAAGTATTTGTGGGGCGATTTCGCGGCGGCGGCGGTGCTGTCGGGTCTGCCGATCACGCTCGTGTTTCTCGCGGCGCAGAAGTGGATTGTTTCGGGGCTCACATCGGGCGGTGTGAAGGGGTGATTCGTCTTGCATTCTGCGTTGCGCTCGCGTGCGCGTTAAGCGGGTGCGCGACGCAGCCTCAAGACAGCCTAGTTCGCAACGGCGCTGTCGATCAAAAGGACGCATGCATCCCAAGCCCCTTTGGCACACGCCCGCTGTTTCTTCGCGGCGGTTTCAACAATTGGAACGCGCTCGAAAACTATCGCTTTGCGTATCGCTGCAATACCTTCGAACTCGTCGCTACGATCAACGGCGAGCATGGTTTCAAAGTGGGCGACGAGCAGTGGTCGGGCGATGCCGATCTAGGCGGCGCTGACAATCGAGTCGGTCTGGTTCGAAAGCTCGCGGCGCGAAGCGCCAATCTTGTTCACACTTTCAACGGCATGCATCGCATTCGTGTGAGCGTGCCCGACTACGTTATGACTATTGAAAACTGCCCCACGCCACCGTTCGGCGACAAAACGATTTACCTGCGCGGCACGATGAACAATTGGGGCGCGCTTGACGACTT
>JBOFBL010000517.1:0-2807 GCA_051645545.1 Casimicrobium sp.
GACAGATCGATGTTCTCCACGTTGACATCCGTCGACGGCGGCAATGAATTTGGATCCATCACTTTGTCGACATAGGCCTTCGGTTTAGATGCCATGATCGCGCGCAAGCGCTCTTGCTCTGCCTGTACGCGATCGAGTGACTGCACTTGGGCGACGATCACACTCGCTTCGGCTACTTCGCCACCGGATTGAGTGTGCGCTTTACCTGACGACCCAGCGCTCTGTGCGCTACTTTCAACCGCCGTCGTGTTAGCGAACGAGGGTGCGAACGCGCTCAGCATCATCGCTGCGCAAGCCAATACACGTGCCTGCTTCGCCGATTGGTGCTGTCGATGAAAGGTCGCCCGGTTCACATCAATCCCTGTCGCTGCTGTTTATTTATCTCGTCGACCAATCGTGCGTTGGCCATTGATCTCGTGGTCGCAACGACCGCGAAAGCGCTTCGTTGCACGGACGAAACTATCTCGTGCTGCGCGATGAAAAACCATCACCCGTTCGGGTGAAATTGCGGCCCGTTTCTTCACAAGCATCGCGCCGATATGACAACGTCAAGTCGTTTGTCATGGGCAAATCGCAAAGTGTTTTCTTTGCGCAACAGGAAAAGCAATCGTCGCAACAAAGTCTGAATGCAATACAGATT
The DNA here is from genome assembly GCA_051645545.1 of Casimicrobium sp. Lineage (GTDB taxonomy): Bacteria > Pseudomonadota > Gammaproteobacteria > Burkholderiales > Casimicrobiaceae > Casimicrobium. Next base: position 641 of record JBOFBL010000517.1, read on the forward strand.
AATCTGAAAGCTTGGATAGACTTCGCGCACGCGACTGAACAGAAAAACGTCGTTAGCGATCGAGGGAAATCATGAAAAAAGAGCGTCAAGCATCGTTCCTTGCTTCGGCAACGGCCGCACAAGCACCGCGCGGTGAACTTGCCACGCCGCTTGTACGCACACCCGCGTACGCGCGCGCAAACACCGCAGAGATAGTGAGCGAACTGATGTCGCGCCTGAGCATCGACTCTTCGGAGGAAAAAAAACCTGCGCGCAGCAAACGCGCGTCATCACAGGCGCATGTGCTCGTGATCGAACACCAACCGCTCATGCGCGAGGCGCTTGCAAACGTTCTTGCAGCGCAGGCGAAACCCGCATGCGCTACGACGATACAAAATGTCCACGAAGCTAAATTGCACGCGCGAGTTCGCTTCGATCTGATCTTGCTGGATTTGAATTTGCCGGGCTACAGCAATCTCGATTGTCTGACTGCGATGAAGACGCTGCGTCCCGATACGCCGATCGTTGCCCTTGCCTCCACCGACGATCAAAGCACAGTACGAGCAGCGATCGATGCAGGCGCGATGGGTTTCATCTCAAAGCGCTACGACGGGGATTTGATTGCACATGCAGTCGGCGTCGTGCTCGGCGGCGATGTGTTTTTGCCACCGATGGACGACGTTGACGAGCAAACACCGCCGCATGAATTTCGTCGTCGCGCGAGCGACCGCGACAACACCTTAGCCGGCCACACACAACGGCGACGCGCGAGTGATCGGTTGCTCACCGAGCCACCGCCGCCACTCAACCTCACGCCGCGACAAATGCAAGTACTCGCCTTACTAGTGAAAGGGCTGTGCAACAAATCGATCTGTCGCCAGCTATCGCTTTCGGAGAACACCGTTAAGTCACACATTACCGCAATCTTTCGTTCCCTCGGCGTAAACAGTCGCACCAGCGTCGTGATTGCAATTAGCGAGCGCGGCTATCATCTGCCTAAAATTTAGGCAAATTTATATATACAGCTTAATCTATTTTTCCCCAATTTAAATGGGCGATAGTCAATTTTTTAATCGTTATTGACTAAATAGCTTATTTGCGCGGTGCCCCAAATAAATAGGGTAACCAGTAACAGTGTTTGCAATACTCTATGAAGAGTTCATGGCGCAATTTTTTGTCATGCCGCTCGAACGCTTCCGGTGACCAAGCCGCGAAGTTCGGGGAGGCACGACCCGCAGTTGGTGCCGCATTTTTTCTGCGCCTGCAACGCGGCGAAGCGCTCGCCAGTCGGTACGTGAGTCATCGATTCCGATGTACAAAACTCGACGATGTCGCGCTCGCTCACATTGAAGCAATTGCAAACAACTTTTCCGCGCGGTGCGAAACCTTGCGGCGCGGCGGCGCTGCCCGCAAGCAAACGTTGACGAAGCTCGATGACCGATGCGCCCGACAAAAAGAAATCGCGCATCCAATGTTCTGCTTGCAAATCTCCCGCGAGGCGAGCGCCGGTTAAGCGCCCCTCTTCCACTTTCACGCGACGAGAGATATTGCGACGCGCGTCGTCGTAGGCGAGCGCAGCGAGTCCGGTCACATTCAACACGCGATCGATCTGTTCGATCGTCGAGCGATCGGGCGCGCTCGCGCAGGCGAGGCGGAGCACCACGCCAGGGCGCTCATTGCCAATCAAGGTCGTCGATGCAAACGTTTCGTTCGGGAACTGCGCTGCGATTTCGCAGAGCTCATCGCACACTGCAACCGGATCGCGATCGTTCACGTAGGCGAATGCAACGAGTTGCCAAGGCAGAGCCGCGCGATCGACACGTACCGCCGTGTGCTTCAACTCAGGTTGTTTTGAAATCGGGTCGAACGCGCCGTTGGTTAGCGCGTTCACGCCATGTGAACCCGCGCTCGCGAGCGAGGCGCGTCCCCAATGCATCGGCACGTAGCACTGACCGGAGCGCACATCATCGCTAATCGCTAGACGAATCAAGAGTTCACCGCGACGCGAGGCAACACGCACGACTTCGCCAGCGACGAGTCCGCGACGCGACGCATCGTTCGTGTTCATCGTGAGCATCGGCTCGGGCTCGTGACCGTAGAGTTGCGGCACACGACCAGTGCGACTCATGCCATGCCATTGATCACGCAGGCGACCGGTAGTGAGCGCGAGTGGATAGCGTGCATCGAC
>JBOFBL010000518.1:0-1774 GCA_051645545.1 Casimicrobium sp.
GCGATCGCGAAGAACACAAAACGAAGTACGAATGACGAAATCGGCGAAATCCAGAGCTGTCCCCCTCTCCCTTGAGGGGAGAGGGGTAGGGGAGAGGGTGGCGGTTGCTTTGCAAGGAATGATGGCGCTAAAGGAGCAATCATCCCCCTCTCCCCTAGCCTCTCCCCCACCAGGGGGGAGGGGAACAATGCGCTAAGCAACTTGAACATTGCTCACCTCGCCGTTCTGCGCAACCAACCACGACTGAATCGCGTTGTTGTGATAAATCGATCGCGTGCCGCGTTTCGCGCGCAGTTGCGTCATCGCCGGTTGCACATGCCCTGTGGAATCGGTTGCACGCGATTGCAGAATCGCATCGCTTCCATTCCAAGTCCAATCGAAATTAAAGCGCGTTAAACATTTATTGAGGATCGGCGTTTCAAGTCGCGCGTCTTTCCAATTCTTGCCGCCATCGACCGACACTTCCACCCGACGAATCTTGCCGCGACCGCTCCAGGCGATACCGGTCACGTTGTAGTAGCCCTTATCAAGCAACACCTGCCCGCCGGACGGCGTCGTGATCACACTCTTCACTTCTTGAAGGCTCGTGTACTGCCGATGTTTGCCATCGGGCATGAGATCGGTGTAGTGCAGGTTCTCATCTTTCGTGTCGTACGGCATATCGCCGACTTCGATGCGCCGCAAATACTTGACCCACGAGACACCTTGCACACCCGGCACCACGAGTCGCAGCGGATAACCGTTTTCGGGCCGCAGCATTTCGCCATTCATACCGTAGGCGACCATCACATCGTCGAGCGTGTTTTTAAGATTGATCGTGCGCGTCATGCCGCTGCCGTCGGCGCCTTCGGCCAAGATGTATTTCGCTTTCTTGAGATCAATACCGCAATCGTCGAGCAGCCATTTGAGCGGCACACCCGTGTATTCGCAGCACGAGAGCATGCCGTGCGTGTATTGCACGGTCGGCACTGCGACATTGCCCCATTCCATGCCGGTGTTCGCACCGCATTCGATGAAGTACATGCGCGAGATCGAAGGCAAGCGCATCAAATCATCCATCGTGTAAACCTTCGGGTTTTTCACGAGGCCGTTAATCATGAAACGATGGTCGCGCGGATCGATGTCCCAAAAGCCTTGATGATGCCGCTCGAAATGCAAACCGTTCGGTGTGATGATTCCAAAGAAGCCTTGCAGCGGCGCAAAGCTCACGCTCGCTGCGCCCACACGCGTGAGACCAGGGCTCTCACGACGTTGTAGGTTCTCCTCGTATTTCGACGGTGTGCCGTAGCCTTTCGCGGCGACGGGTGCACCGAGCCCCCTGCTGTGCGCAGGCAGATTCAAAATTGCGGGATCGCCTTCGGGTTTCGTTGCTTGCGCAAACAAGTGAGGCGCGGCAGCGGCGCTCGCAGCACCACCTGCCGCGAGAAACGCTTTGCGCAGGAACGAACGGCGCTCGTCGCCCTTCGTCGCGAGCACGTCACGCGAGAGAAAAAATTCTGGCGCTTTTTGCAAACGCCCCGGCCGGGTTGAATTGAGTTTCATAAGGCGTTCACTCGATTTATTTTCGCTTCGCGCGTTTGGTGGTTTTCGCGCTCGCATCGTTTGCTGCCTCGGGCATGAACTGAGTGATTTGTTCGCGCAATGGCGCAACCTGCACCGCATGTTCTTCCTCGCGCGCAACGAGACTCACACACGCGGTGCGACAGATGTCGGTGAGCGTACGATCGGAAATCACATAAAGCGCCTGCGCGCCATTTTTGCGGCGTGTTGCAAC
>JBOFBL010000519.1:0-5186 GCA_051645545.1 Casimicrobium sp.
CAATCGTCGTGCGCTTCGTGCGATGCATGAGTGCGTTCGAGCCGCTGACTTCTTCTTTCCAATACTTATCCGCGAGCGCAACATTCTTTTGTGGATCGAGCATGAAGGCATCGCGCGACCCGCGACCGCCGAACATATAGAGTTTGCCGCCAATCATTTCGTACGAGTCCGCGTCCCCGCCCCAGGGAATGCTGTACACGATGCCATTGCTGCAATAGCCGCCGTACTCGGGCAAGTACTTCGCGGGTTCTTTATCGAAGAGCGCCTTGTTCTCCGCCGACGAGAAATAGAACGTGATGTTTTCGTGGTTGCTCTTGATCGAGGCATTGCCTTGCTTGAAACCACCCGGCTGCCAATACGAAACGACATCCGCGCCTTTGAGCATCACGCGATCGTTGCCATCCATTTTGTGCACGTTCGCCGGCGAAATTTTTCCGCCGGGATTTTGCGTAACGAGCGGCGCGCAAGCCGCGAGCGCCACAACCGCAATCAGCACACCGATTATCGAGTTAATTTTCATGATGTCTCCTTGGCTGCAAATAATGGAAGCGCTGCTTTATGTGCATGCTACTCCGTCCGGATTTTAGTGGTCGAGCGTTGCGCTTTTTCCTTACAACACCTCGTCGTCGATGCTCGGCGACTCGTCGTTCGTCGCATCGGTGGCGAGTTGCTTTCGAACCTCGCCTACGCTCGCACTGTCTTCACTACGGAGTTTTGCCATGTCGCCGTTCATCACTCGCGCGGGCGCACGAGCTCGTATCTTTCAGTGGATCTTTTTCGTATTGTGTGTCGCGGTCATCGGTGCGGCCTCGTCCGTGCACGCAAAAGTTGACGATTTGCCACGAAAAACCCAACTCGGTATCGGCATCGCGCCGCTCAGCGCCGAAGAGCGCAAGACGCTCAATTTGGAATCGGCTCATCCGAGTGCATTAAAAGTCACCGCAGTATCGCCGATTTTCACTGCCGCGAAAGCGGGCATCAAAACCGGCGATGTATTGCTTTCGATCAACGGCGAAGGCTTGCGTCCCGCGCCCGAGATGCAGCTTTGGGTGTCGCAGCAAAAACCGGGCAGCAAAGCCTCATTCGCACTGCTTCGCGACGGCAAACCGATTTTGCTTGAGACCCACTGGATTGAGCGGCCGCGCGAGCCCGATAACGATCAATACCGTGTGCGCTACGAATCAATCGTGAGCCGTAACGCACGCATGCGAACGGTGGTGACGATTCCGGCGTCGCTTAAAGCGGGCGAGAAAGCACCTGCGCTGCTCTTCATTCCAGGCGTCGCGCTCGGCACGCTCGATGTGTCGCTTACCAATCCCGACGCCTATTCGCAAATCGTGCGCGCGTTTGCGACGCGCGGCTACGTCACGATGCGTGTCGATAAACCGGGCATTGGGGATAGCGAAGACGGCCCCGCCGTGAAATCGGATTTTCTGCGCGAAGCGGACATTTATGTGCAAGGCCTCAAGGCGCTTGCGGCGAGAAACGATGTCGATCGCAATCGCATCGTCGTATTCGGACACAGCATGGGCGGGCTCTGGGCGCCGCTTGCTGTTGAGCAAACGCCAGTGAAAGCGGTGATCGTCGGCGGCACCGTGTTTCGTTCCTGGTACGAGTACGTGATTGAAAACACGCGCCGCCAGAGCGCACTCGCGGGCACGCCGCCCGCAGAACTCGATGACGAGATGCGGAAAGTCGCCTTCGTTCAACAACGCTATCTGAATGAAAAACTCACGCCGGAACAAATTCTCGCGCTCGATCCAAGCCTCAAAACGCTCATCGACGAAGACTTCAAACCTGCTGGACAACACATGGGACGCGTACACGCATTCTGGCAGCAAGTAGCCGCGATGAATTTGCCCGCCGCGTGGGAAAGAGCGCTCGCAAAGAACGACACGAAGCTCCTCGTGTTCTGGGGCGCGAGTGAATTCGTGGCCGCCGAAGTCGATCACCCGATGTTGGTCGATTTCATCAACAGCAAACGTCCAAACAGCGCGAAGTATGTGCGCTTGCCGAATTCGGATCACGGCTTCAACGATGTGGCGACGATGTCGGAGAGCCAGGCGAAGTGGGGTAAACCGGGAACGAAATTCAATCCGAACATCAACGACGCGATTCACGATTGGTTGCGCGACATCAGTTTGTAGTGACGCCGTCGCGCGCCTCGTGAAATCAGGTGCGGCGCGAGGCCTTCGCTTCGTAGATACTTGCGACACTCAACTGTTTTTGGGGGCTTTGTGTCGCTTGCATCTTTTCGTCGTTATCTTCGCGCCCGTCGATTCGCATCGGCGGCGTTGCTGGTCTCGCTCTTCTCTGTCATCGGTTGCGCGAATCGCGTGACCGAAACATCATCGAGCGGCAAGATCGCGACGATCGAGCGCACGACGTACGGCATTCCACACATCACCGCGCCTGACGCAGAGACGCTCGCGTTCGGGCTCGCGTATGCGTTCGCGCAAGACAATGTTTGCATGGCCACCAATCATTTGGTGACCGTGCGTGGCGAGCGAGCACTCCATTTCGGCGGTGCGACGCAAGGATTGCTTGGCTTGCGCGCCATGCCAAACGAACAAATCGATACGTTCGTGACGCAGCACATGAACGATGCCATGCTTGCGACGCAATGGTCGAAAGCCTCGCTCGAAGCACAAGCCCTGGCGCGCGGCTATGTTGCGGGTTACAACCGTTCCCTCGCCGATCATCGCGATAAATTGCCTGCTGCGTGCAATGCGCAAGCATGGGTGAAGCCGATGACGCTCGCCGAGTATTACCGTACGACCGAACTCTCCGCGATTCAAGCGGGAGCCGCAGCGTTTGCAGACGCCGTAGTCGCTGCGAAACCGCCTGCCGCGAAGGTCACTGGCATACTTCCAGCGAAAGACGTTTTCGCCCAAGAAGTATGGGCGAAAATGAAAGAAATCGGCATTATCGATTCGCCGTATGGATCGAACGGATGGGCGTTTGTTAAGGACGTTACGGAAAACAGCCGGGGTGTACTGTTAGGCAACCCGCACTTCCCATGGGTCGGGCCGAACCGCTTCTATCAAATGCATTTAACGATCCCCGGATCGATCGACGTGATGGGCGCGTCGCTCGCCTTCGGCAGCGTGGTGACGATTGGGTTCAATCGCGACATTGCATGGTCGCACACGGTGTCCACCGGTCGTCGATTCACGCTCTTTGAATTAACACTCGCCGAGAACGATCCGACCACGTATCTCGTCGATGGTAACCCGGAAAAGATGACATCGCGCAATGTCAGTGTCCGTTCGCGACAAGCCGATGGTTCGATCAAAGGGTCACGCAAACGCTGTGGTCAACGCGCTGGGGGCAGGTGATTGTGAACCCACGTGCAGGGCTTAATTGGACAGCGAAAATTGCCTATGCGTTGAAAGATGCGAACAGCGGCAATACGCGAATGAACGATGCCTGGCTTTCGCTCGGTCGCGCGGCATCGATTGACGACGCGCAAAAGGCAATTGCGAATCTCGGTGTGCCTTGGGTCAACACGATTGCCGCTGATCGGGCGGGCAATGCGATGTACGCGGATGTCAGCGTGGTGCCCGACGTCGATGCCGATCAACTCAAACGTTGTGCGCCGAGTCAAGCTGCGGCGGCGCTCATCAATTCCATCGGCATTGTTGTGCTCGATGGCGCACGAAGCGATTGCGACTGGAAACGCGATTCCAATTCCGCCGTACCCGGGCTCATCGCAGCGTCGCGCATGCCAACCATTGTGCGTGGCGATTGGGTGCAAAACTCGAACGACAGTTTTTTTCACACGCATCCCGATGCGAAGTGGATCAACATCTCGCCACTCGTGGGTGACGATCGTGTCGCACGTGCGCGCACCCGTTCGGGACTCATCGAAATTCCGCAGCTGATCGCCGGCGGCAAAGTCACGCCTGAGCGTGCGCAACGACAGTTATTCGAGAATCGAAATTTGATCGCGCGCATGGTGTTGCCCGATCTGCTCGCTGCGTGTTTGGAAGCGCCGAGCGACGCAACAAAAGAAGCGTGCGCAGCACTTCGTGGCTGGAATCGCACTAACGACACCGACGCGCGCGGCGCGCATCTCTTCCGTGAGTTTTGGCGCGCGGCAGTACAGATCAAAGACGTGTATCGAGAGCCGTTCAACAAAGCGGATCCCGTGATGACGCCGCGCGGTTTGCGCATGAGTGATGCAGCGGTTGCGGGCAAGGTGTGGGAAGCGCTCGCGGCGGCAGCAAAGAAAGTGAAAGATGCAGGCTTCGCGCTCGATGCACCGCTCGGTAATATTCAACGCCCAGCGATCACGGATGAGGCGATCGGCATTCATGGTGGCGACGATGCCGAAGGCGTACTCAACAATATCGGGGCACGGGCAGTAAGCGATCTTTCAGCGCGCGGTTTGCGCATCGATTACGGCACGAGCTACGTGCAATCGGTCACCTTCGACGAGCGCGGCCCGGTGGCCAATGCGATTCTGGTCTACGGCCAAAGCAGCAATCCCGCGTCGCCGCACGCAACCGATCAACTCAAACGCTACGCCGCGAAGCAATGGCATCGTTTGCCATTTCACGCCGACGACATCGCGAAGGAGCGCATCGGCGAGCCGCTACGACTAACGCGCTGACGCGCTACGCAGTGGCTTGCGCAATCGCCTGCAACAGGTTTGCAGGTGGATGTGCGCCCGAGAGCGCGACGCGATTGTTGAAAATGAAAAATGGAACGCCGCTAATGCCTTGGCGACGGACGCGCTCGTCTTGCGCCGCGACTTGCGCCAGCGTTTGCGCATCCAAAATCACAGCGCGCACGACGTCACCGTCGAATCCACATTCTTGCCCGAGCGCAACGAGCACATCAACATCGCCAACGAATTGGCCTTCGATGAAATAAGCACGAAACAAGCGTTCCACTAGCGCATCGCTCGCGCTGGTGTCCGCGCTGGTTTGCGCGTACGCGATGAGCGCGTGTGCGGCAAGCGTGTTTGGTTGCCGCGCAATGCCTTCGAAATTGACCGCGAGCCCTGCGTTTTTTGCAGCGTCTTCAACACGCGCATAAATTTCTTTTGCACGCGCTGCGCCCCCGAACTTTTCCTCCAAATACGATTTACGATCAACGCCCTCACTTGGCAAATCGGGATTCAACTGAAATGGATGCCAGCGAATCACCACCGCTTCGTTCGGATGCTCGCGACGACGCGT
>JBOFBL010000520.1:0-8078 GCA_051645545.1 Casimicrobium sp.
GCGCAAGGATCGCTTGCAAAGCTGTGGGGATGTGGCGCAGTTCTTTGAGATATTTGCTCTCTTCGTTGGCGCTTAATTTGCCACGCAGTTTTGCGAGCGTGAGCGTAAGCAGGAAAAGGCCTGCGAGTTGCGTAGTAAAAGCCTTGGTTGAGGCGACGCCGATTTCCACACCCGCACGCGTGATGTAGGCGAGCGCGCATTCACGCACCATCGCACTCGTGGACACGTTACAAATCGTGAGCGTGTGTTTCATGCCCATCGATTGCGCATGACGAAGTGCGGCGAGCGTGTCAGCCGTTTCGCCCGATTGGGTGATCGTGACGATCAGCGTATTCGGGTTCGGCACACTTTCGCGATAGCGGTATTCGCTCGCGACTTCGACGTTACACGGAATCTTTGCAATGCTTTCCAACCAGTATTTCGCAGTGACACCCGAGTAATAACTCGTGCCGCACGCAAGAATTAACACGCTATCGACTTGCTTGAAGATGGCTTCCGCTTTGTCGCCGAAGAGCAGGGGATTGATCGTCTCCACGCCTTGCAAGGTATCGCCGAGCGCACGTGGCTGCTCGAAGATTTCCTTTTGCATGTAGTGACGATACGGTCCGAGCTCGACCGCGCCCGAATGCGCGTGCACAGTTTTCACGGGGCGCTCAGCAGCACTCATCTCGCGACCTTCGCGATCAACAATCCACACGCGATCGCGTTGCACGTCGATCACATCGCCTTCTTCGACATAGATGATCTGATCGGTCACGCCAGCCAACGCCATCGCGTCGCTAGCAATGAAATTCTCGCCTTTGCCAAGACCCACGATCATCGGTGAGCCTGCGCGTGCGCCCACAACACGATGCGGCTCGTCACGACAGAACACCGCAATTGCATAAGCGCCATGCAAACGCTTCACAGCGGTCTTCACCGCCTCGAACAGATCGCCATCGTAGAGATGATCGACGAGATGAGCGATGACCTCAGTATCGGTTTGGCTTTCGAACACGTAGCCACGCGCTTTCAATTCGCCGCGCAACTCGTCGTGGTTTTCGATGATGCCGTTGTGCACGAGCGCAATGCGGTTTTTCGAGAAGTGCGGATGCGCATTCGCAACTGCCGGCGCCCCATGCGTTGCCCAACGCGTGTGCGCGATGCCAGTGAAGCCTTCGAGTTTAGTGTCGCGAATTTCGCGATCAAGTTCGGCAACGCGGCTTACGGTGCGCGCGCGTTTCAGACCGCCATCGGCGTGTACAGCAACGCCGCAGGAATCGTAGCCACGGTATTCGAGCCGCTTAAGTCCCTCAACAAGGATCGGGGTGATGTCGCGAGAAGCGACTGCGCCGACGATGCCACACATAGTTTTCTCCGGTTGTTGTGTTTTTTGACAATGTCATCGTACGATCTCTCGCTAGAAATAAGTAATCAAAATAGTAAAGACTATGAAATTTTCATTACTTGTGATGGTAAGATGAAATTTTCTTTCTAAAATAGTTTGATATTGCTTAAATGAACCTTGACGATATCGATCTGAGGATTTTGCGGGTGCTTCAAAGCGACGCCTCGGTTTCGAACCAAACGCTTTCGGAGCGCGTGTTCGTCTCGCCCGCAACCGCATTGCGACGCGTGCGTGCGCTCGTGGAAGCGGGTGTGATTGAGTGCATTACTGCGAGTTTGTCGCCCGAAAAACTCGGTGGCGTGCTCAACGCGTTTTGCGAGGTGTCGCTCGATGTACAGAACGCCGACGCCTTCGATGCGTTCGAGAAATTAATTGGAAGTGTCAACGAGGTGACGCAGTGCTATCGCACCTCACCCGGCGTCGATTTCACGCTCATGCTCGCTGTGCGCGACATGGCGCACTATCAATTGCTTTCGCAGACGCTTTTTACTGCGGCGAACAACGTGCGTAACGTACGAGCGCGTTTCGTAACGAAGCGCGCGAAGTTCACGACCGCGCTACCGATTTAATGCCGCAGACATGCTTCGTAAATGCTTATAGCTAAATGTGCGATCGCCCTAATATATTGGGCGATTAAGCAATTATTTTTATGTTTCGATATTTATATAAATTCGGCGTATCGCCCATTTAATTGGGGCTGTTTCGAGGGAAGTTTGATGCGGTCTCGTTTGACCACAGGCGACTCGTTAGGGCGCCGTAACTTCGATGTTGTCGAGTAAACGCGGTGTGCCGAGTCGTGCGGCGGCGAGTACGACGAGCTCTTTGTCGGTCTCGGTCGGCGGCAACAAATCCGAACGACGACGCACCGTGACGTAATCGGGTTTCCAACCATGGCGCGCGAGATCGGTCATCGCCTCCGCTTCAAGCGTAGCGTACGAATGGGTACCGTGCTGCAGCGCATCTTTCAATTCGCAAAGTTCGCGATACAAACGCGGCGCTTCGACGCGTTGCTCGGGCGTCAAATAAGCGTTGCGCGAAGAAAGCGCGAGCCCATCTTCGGCGCGCACCGTTTCCGCAAGAATGATTTCAACAGGTAGCGCAAGCTGCGTGACCATATTCTTGAGCACGAGGCATTGCTGATAGTCCTTCTTGCCGAACACCGCCGCTTTCGGCTGCACCATGTTGAAGAGTTTCAGTACGACAGTCGCAACGCCGCGAAAATGCCCCGGCCGCACAGCGCCTTCAAGAAGGTGCTCGATGTCACCTGGCACGACGCTGTATTGCTGGGGTTCCGGATAGAGCTCTTTTTCGTCGGGCGCGAACACCACATCGCAATCGATGCTTTCGAGCTTCTTGCAATCGTCGGCGAGTGTGCGCGGGTAGCGATCGAAATCTTCGTTGGGGCCAAACTGCATACGGTTGACGAAGATACTGACAACGGTGCACGCACCGCGCGGCGCAGCCTCCTCCACCAAGCGCAGATGACCTTCGTGCAAATTACCCATCGTTGGCACGAACACGTTGTTCGGCACACCCTGCAAGTACTTTCGAAGCTCGGCGACGGTGTGAATGATTTCCATTATTGTCTCCCGTAGGGTGCGAAACGACGCGCTGGGCTATGCAATCGAATGAATGAACTGTTGCAACTCTATCGGGTGCTCGATGACGTGCGACGCCCCGGCCGCATGCAATTCTTCTTTTTCGCCAAAACCCCAAAGCACGCCGAGGGAATGGGTTCCGGCGTGTTTCGCTGCTTGAATGTCTTTATCGCGATCGCCGATCATCAAGGCTTGCGTCGGCGGCACGTTGTAGCGCTTAACCAAATGCACTAGTAATTCGTCTTTGCGATCGAAACGCCCATCGAGCTCTGGACCGTGAATGCCATCGAAGTATTTCGCAAGATCGAAATAAGCGATGATTTTTTCCGCAAACACGCGCGGCTTACTCGTGCAGAGCACGATCGTGTACCCCTGCAAATGCAATCGATGTACCGCATCGGCGATACCGTCGTAGAGCTGGTTTTCAAGCCAACCATGCTCGTTATAGCGTTCGCGATACAAAAGAATCGCTCGCTCAACATCGAGTCCCGGATGGATTTTCGGCAGCGACTCGCGAAATGGCGGCCCTACGAGCGGCAGGGTCTGTTCAAGCGTGAGCAGCGGCAGGCCCATACGCTCGAAGCCGAAATTCAGGCAACGATTAATCCCCAAGAGATTGTTGGAGATCGTCCCGTCGAGATCGAAAAAGAGCGTTGTGATCGGCACGTAGAATCGCTATCAAGAGCGCCGCCCCGCGGCATTGAGGTGTTATGTCCCAGAAGTTTATCGAAGGTCGTATCGTTGGGCGCAAAGATCACACCGATTCTTTGTTTTCGTTGCAATTCGATGCACCGCTGGAATCGTTCGTCGCTGGGCAGTTTTGCCGGGTAGGTTTGCAACTAAAAACGGAAAAGGGCGATGAAATTGTCATGCGTCCGTATTCGCTGGTGAATGCTGCGAACGAGCGACCATTTGAAATCATTCTCATTAAAGTCGAACGCGAATCGGGCGGCGTGCTTACGCCCGCGTTGCACGAGATCAAAATCGGCGATCCGCTGTACGTCGCGCCGCGCGCGAACGGTTTTTTCTCGATGCCGGAGGTGCCTGATGCCGAAGTGCTCTGGGGGCTTTCAACCGGCACCGCAATCGGCCCGTATTTGAGTTTCATGAAAGGCGAAGACGCTTGGAAGAAATTCAAGAAAATCGTCTTCGTACACGCGGTACGCACGAGCGCGGAATTGACGTATCGCGACCAGATCGACGCGATCGCCAAAGCGCACCCCGATCAGTTTCAATACATTCCCTTCGTATCGCGCGAAGATTTTCCAGGCGCGATTCGCGGACGCATTCCGAACGCGATTGCCGATGGCACGCTCGAAGCGCGTGCAGGTGTGAAGCTTACTGCCGAGACCGCACATTGCATGCTTTGCGGTAATCCCGATATGGTGACCGACACAACGGCCATTCTCGAAGCGCGCGGCTTGCGAAAACATAAGCGCAAAGAGCCGGGGCATATCACGACGGAGGCTTACTGGTAGTTCGTGTCGTTTTGACCGCTGCGAGTGGAGAGATTGAGGCGTGCGCCCGTCGTAGGTTGAGGCGTGCGCCTGTCGTAAGAAGTATCCAATTCTTCGGTGCAAGATTGACAACGGCGCAATGAGCGGCGCACACTCCGCCCGTCAAATCACCTAAGCGGGGCAGACATGAACAAACTCATCGCAGAATTCATTGGAACATTTTGGCTAGTGCTCGGTGGCTGCGGTAGCGCAGTCCTCGCCGCGGCTTTTCCGAACGTGGGTATCGGTTTGCACGGCGTTTCGCTGGCCTTTGGTCTCACCGTGCTCACGATGGCCTACGCGATCGGACATATCTCGGGTTGCCATCTCAATCCAGCCGTGTCGGTGGGGTTGTGGGCCGGCGGGCGCTTTGACGGAAAGAATCTGCCCGGCTACATCATTGCGCAAACGCTGGGCGCGATTGCAGCAGCAGGCATTCTCTATTTGATCGCAACGGGCAAAGCGGGCTTCGAGGTCGGCGGCTTCGCGTCCAACGGATACGGAGACCTTTCGCCCGGTAAATACTCGATGATGGCTGCGCTCGTTTGCGAAGTGGTGATGACTGCGATGTTCCTCTTCGTCATTATGGGTGCGACCGACAAGCGTGCGCCCGCTGGCTTCGCGCCGATTGCCATTGGTCTATGCCTCACGCTCATTCATTTGGTGAGCATCCCAGTAACCAATACGTCCGTGAATCCAGCACGAAGCACGGGAGTTGCATTGTTCGCACAGGCAGGTTATCTGCAACAGCTTTGGCTATTCTGGCTTGCGCCAATCGTGGGCGGCGCGCTCGGTGCGTTGGTTTACAAGTTCGTCGCAAAAGACGATTAGACAAACCGAAATTCGCTAACAATGGGTGCCGAGGCACCCATTGTTTTTCTACGATTCCCCGAGGAACCCGCCGCTCTGATGCTCCCAAAGTCGCGCGTAGAGACCACCGCTTGCGAGCAGTTGCTGATGTGTTCCCTCTTCGACAATTCGCCCTTCATCGAGCACAATCAATCGATCCATTGCCGCGATTGTTGAAAGGCGATGCGCGATCGCAACGACCGTTTTTCCTTCCATCAATTTGTAAAGGCTCTGCTGAATCGCGGCTTCGACCTCAGAGTCAAGCGCGCTCGTTGCTTCGTCTAGCAGAAGAATCGGTGCGTCTTTGAGCATCACACGCGCAATCGCGATGCGTTGCCGTTGACCGCCAGAGAGTTTTACACCGCGTTCGCCGACGTGCGCATCGTACGCGGTACGACCTTTCGGATCGGTGAGCGTTTGAATGAAGTCGTGCGCTTCGGCTTTCGTTGCGGCGGAGATCATTTCAGTATCGCTCGCATCAGGGCGACCATAAACGATGTTTTCGCGTACCGAGCGATGCAGAAGCGAGGTGTCCTGCGTCACCATACCGATCTGCGCGCGCAAGGAGTCTTGCGTGACTTTCGAAATGTCTTGTCCATCGATCAAGATGCGACCGTTTGACGCATCGTAGAAACGAAGCAGCAGATTTACGATCGTTGACTTACCCGCGCCCGAACGACCGACCAGACCGATCTTCTCGCCGGGTCGAATCGTGAGTGCGAGGTGATGCAATACCTGTTTGTCGTTACCGTAACCGAAGTTCACGTTCTCAAACGTGAGTTCGCCCTTGTTGACGATGAGCGGTTTCGCATCGGGGGCATCGACGATGTTTTGTTGCTTCGAAAGTGTCGCGATACCGTCTTTCACGGTGCCGATATGTTCGAAAAGCGCGGCGAATTCCCACATGATCCAGTGCGACATGCCGTTTAAGCGCACAGCCATTGCGGTGGATGCGGCGACCGCACCGACTCCGACTTCGCCTTGCATCCATAGCCACATCGATACGCCCGCCGTCGAGAGAATCAGAAGCACAATCATCGTTTGATTGACGATTTCGAAACTCGTGATGAGTCGCCACTGGAAGTGAACCGTCTTCAGGAAATCCTGCATCGCCGAGCGCACGTAACCGGATTCGCGTTTCGAGTGCGAAAAGAGTTTGACGGTAGTGATGTTGGTGTACGCGTCCGTCACGCGACCCGTCATGAGCGAGCGCGCATCCGCTTGCTCTTGCGCGACGCTTGCGAGCCGTGGCACAAAGTAAACGAGCGCACAGATGTAGAGCACGAGCCAGCCCAAGAACGGCAGAATCATGCGCAAATCGAACGAGCCGTTCACGAGCAACATGGTGCCGAAAAATAGCAGCACATACACCAAGATGTCGGCCACGATCATCCACACATCGCGTACCGCAAGCGCCGTTTGCATGACTTTCGTCGCGACGCGCCCTGCGAATTCGTCCTGATAGAAGCTCATGCTTTGCGCAAGCATCGTGCGATGGAAATTCCAGCGCAGACGCATTGGAAAATTACCCATGATCGATTGATGCTTGAGCGTTGTCTGAAAGGCAACCAGGATCGGGCTCGCGGCAATGATGCCCGCAAGCAAAAAGATGCCTTCTTTGCGTTCAGCCCAAAGCTGTGATGGTTGTACCTGCGCGAGCCAATCAACGATGCGCGCGATGGCACCGAACAGTGCTGCCTCGAAACAACCCACGAGGGCAGTCAAAAACGTGAGCGTGAGGATGTATTTGCGCGTACCGTCCGTCATCTGCCAGATAAAAGCAAAGAACGATTTTGGCGGCGGTTGAATGTTCTTTTCGTCGATCTCGGGATAGGGATCGACGAGTTTTTCGAAATAGCTATACATAGTTTTCTTTGGAAATTATTCTGCGGGTTTGGGTAAAACGCGCGTATTCATGAGGAGAAGGTTGCGCGACGCGAAGAGCGTGAGCACGAGCGCGCCCAAGCCCGCGAGCGCGAGCGATGCGCGCAAGCCAACGTGTTCGCCCACATAGCCGCCAATTAATGCGCCTGGGCCAGCGCCGATCAAGATGAGCCAGCGCATCGTGCTGGTCATGCGACCCAGCAACGGCTCAGGTGTCACCGATTGCCGTAACGACAAAAAGTTGACAAAGAGCACGGTCGCACCCGCCGAGAAACAGGTGAGCATGAAGCCGAAGAGCACCATGCCGAATGTGTTCGCAGGCGCGAGTGCTAACGCGAGCCAACCGATTCCAGAAACACCGAAGCCGGCGACCAAGGTTGGCCCTGGTCCGAATCGTTCGCTCACGCGTTTACCGTAAACGCTCGCGACAATCGTGCCGATACCCATGCCGACGTAACAAAGCCCAATCGTTTGCGCACTCATACCGAGCTCGCGCGATGCAACGAGGATTTGCACGACTGCCGCCATGTGGTGAAACATTTGCCAGAGCCCAACGAAGAGCGCCATCGTCCACAAAAGTTTCGTGCGTGCGACGAAGCGAACACCTTCTTTAAGTTGCATCCAGAAGTTTGCGTTGCCTCGCGGCGCAATTGTCTCGTCGACGCGAATGCCTTTGAGCAAGACCACCGCACCGAAAATCAAAATCGCATCGAACGCAATCGCAATTGGTGCGCCGAGGATTTTGATGAGCGCACCGGCGATGCCAGGCCCTGCGATTTCGGAGCCTGAGACTGCGAGCGCGTTTTTGCTGTGCGCTTCAACGAGTCGCTCGCGCGAAACGATTTGCGTGAGCACGATTTGCGC
>JBOFBL010000521.1:0-1033 GCA_051645545.1 Casimicrobium sp.
GATCCCTCCGTGATCTCGCGCACGATTGCAGCGATGGAGGAGGCGCTGGGTTTTCGTTTGTTTCAGCGCACAACGCGAAAACTCGCGCCGACGGAAGCCGGTGCGATTTACTACGAGCGCATACGCCACGCGCTCGAAGAGCTAGAGCAAGCGAAACTGCAGGCGGGCGACGCGAGCGCCGAGCCCACGGGAACGCTTCGGGTAACCGCCTCGGTTACGTTCGGACAGAAGTGGTTGGTGCCGAAGCTCGCGGCGTTTCGCAAAGCCTATCCGAGCCTCGCGCTCGAACTATTGCTCACCGATACCAATATCGATCTCGTTGCGGAGCGCATCGACATCGCGGTTCGCTTGGGGCCGCGCGTCGACTCAGGAATGGTCGGCACCTTGCTCATGCCTACGCGCTACTACGTGGTCGCAAGCCCTGGCTATGTGAAGAAGCTTGGCCAACCAAAGAGGCCCGAAGACATTGCTGCGCACGATTGTTTGCTGTTACCGCTTTCGGGCTACCGCACGCGCTGGATTTTTCGCGATGAACGCGCGAGACAAACCAAACCCACGAAAGACATTTCAGTGCCGGTGCGCGGTTCGCTCACGATCTCTACCGCGCTTGGGCTTCATCAAGCCGTGCTCGACGGCTTGGGACCAGCCTTGCTTGCGAATTGGGTCGTCGACGACGATCTGAAGAGCGGAAAGTTAGTCGATCTGTTTCCTAAGCATCGCGTCACTGCGACGGACTTTGAAACCGCTGTGCGATTGCTTTACCCGTCGCGCGCTTACCTGCCGCTTAAAGTGCGTGTGTTCATCGATTTTTTGAAGTCCTTTGCACTAAAGTAGCAAAGCGCTATATCGAGCGTTTACCTACAATCTACGCACCGCAATCTCACTTTCAGGTGCCCATGAAGCCCCGCAGTATTTTCGATTCGTTCACGCGACGAATCTTCATCTTTGTTTTCATTTCTGTATCGATCGCGCTCTGCGCAAACCTGTTCGCGCAAACGTCCCCGCGCGACGCGTATCGTCCAGGCGAGAAACC
>JBOFBL010000522.1:0-14809 GCA_051645545.1 Casimicrobium sp.
GTGCGCACTTCAAGCGAATGCGCCATGCTGGCCCAGTCGGTGTCGCGCAGCAGCTGGTTCTTCATATACACATTGGTTTCGAGCGCTGATACTTGCATGCGCGATCGTGCAGCGCTTGGCGACGCACTCGACGCGATCGATGCAAGCGCTTCGATCGTTTGCAATTTATGAAGCCCCTCTTCCAATTCAGCAGAGGTGAAATGCTCGCGAAGCTCCCAAGGCAAATAAAGTGCACGACGCAGCAAATACGCACCACCCGCGCTGCCGCCATATTCGAGCAGGCTTGCGTACTTGGGCGATGAGACGGCGGAAACAATTGGCGCGATGAGTTTGCGTAGTGGAGCACCGACTGCTGCGAGCATACCTAATCGCGAGACGGCGCGTTGCATTCGCGGCACGTCGCGAAAACTCGGGTATGACGCGAATAGCTCGTCGCCGCCAACGCCCGATAGCGCAACTTTGAGCCCCGCCTGCGAGGCCGCGCGCGAGACGAACCAGGTGTTCACGCCATCGATACTCGGTTGATCCATCGCTACGAGCAAGTCTTGCCGATGGGTGACGAAATCCGCTTGCTTGATGCGCGCCGTGTGATGCGATGCATTAAGCGATTTAGCGACGAGTTCCGCGAGCGGCACTTCATCGTCGCCCGATCCGGAAAATTCATCGAAGCCGAGCGTGACCGTGCGCAATGCACTTGTTGTTGTTCGTGGACTCAGATGTGCGAGTAAAGTCGAATCCATGCCCGCTGAGAGGAATGCACCCACTGGCACATCCGCGATGTGATGTGCGGCGACACTGTCGCGCAGCGCGGCGGCAATCGCTTCTTTTGCCTCGTCTCGCGAGCAACGCGCGGGATGATCGGCCGCCTGCAAAAACATTTGCGCAGTCGATGCAAAAACGCGCGGGGCTTCGCACGCGCCGTCACGCACGCGCATGGACGTGCCCGCAGGCAACGCGCGAATGCCGCGATAAAGCGTCCACGGTTCGGGCACTGATCCCCAAATAAAAAAACCGACACGACCCGCGACTTCGGGCGACCGATCAACTCTCCCGCACAACAGCGCTTTCACTTGCGAAGCAAAGCGAATCGTGTTGCCGTCGTCCGCAAAATACAGCGGCTTGATGCCGAACGGATCTCGCGCGAGGAACAGCGTTCGCTCGCGATGATCGTAAATCGCGCACGCAAACATGCCGCGAAGCTTCGCGAGCATCGCCTCGCCCTCGCGCGCGTAGAGCGCGAGCAATACTTCGGAATCGCTGTTCGATGTGAACGTAACGCCATCGCGTTCCAGTTCGCGACGAAGTTCGCGATAGTTATAAATCTCACCGTTGAACACGAGTGTGTAGCGCGCATCGAGCGAGTGCATCGGTTGCAAACCTGCGTCCGAGAGATCGATGATCGAGAGCCTGCGATGACCGAATGCGACACGATGGTCGCTGGACAACCACTCACCAACACCATCCGGGCCGCGCGCTGCCATGTGATCGCGCACTGCAACGAGCTCGGCGCGATCAACCGACGGCGCGGTGGCGCCATACGCGAAGATTCCAGCAATCCCGCACATCGATCAACGATCCTTAAGCATTGCGTTCATACACGCGTCGTCGAGCAACATTCAGACCACCGCTGCGCCAAGTTTTGCGGCGAAGTATTCAACGGTCTTCGCAAGCCCCTCGCGCAGCGCAACTTTTGGCTCCCAGTCAATAAGCTCCCTCGCGAGCGCGATGTCGGGCTTTCGTTGAAGCGGATCATCAGAGGGTAATGGCTTATACGTGATTTCGATGTTTTTATTGGGCGATGAAGCAATTAAATCTGCTAATTGCTTTATCGTAAATTCACCCGGATTGCCCAAATTAATTGGGCGATAAGCTACAGTGCTGGAGCTCATCAAACGAATGAATCCATCGACCAAATCATCGACATAGCAGAACGATCGTGTTTGCGAACCGTCGCCGTAAATCGTAATCGGATCATTTCGCAACGATTGCACGATGAAATTCGACACCACACGCCCGTCGTTCGGATCCATGCGCGGCCCGTACGTATTGAAGATTCGCGCGACGCGAATATCGACGCCGTATTGCCGTTGGTAATCGAAAAAAAGCGTTTCTGCGGCGCGCTTGCCTTCGTCGTAGCACGAACGAATGCCAATCGGGTTTACATGCCCCCAATACGATTCGGGCTGCGGATGCACTTTCGGGTCGCCATACACCTCGCTGGTGGACGCCTGGAAAACGCGTGCATTACAGCGCTTGGCGAGTTCGAGCGCATTGATCGCGCCGAATACCGAGGTTTTCATCGTGAAAATCGGATCGCGTTGATAGTGCGGTGGCGACGCGGGGCACGCGAGGTTATAGATTTCGTCGACCTCGAGCGAATACGGCTCAATCACGTTATGTTCAACGAATTCAAAGCACGGATGATCGCGCAAATGCTCGATGTTTTCGCGCGAACCGGTATAGAGATTGTCGAGGCAAATGACGTCCGCACCCGATTCGATCAGCCGATCGCACAAGTGCGAACCCAAGAACCCGGCACCACCGGTGACAAGTATTCGTTTTGTTGTTTCCATCGCCTATTCAATCCGCCTATCGACTACAACATTCAAAACGACTGCCTCGCGATACGTAAACGACGTAACTCGCAATGTTAGCCCGAGTACAGGCCGTGAGCGGGCCTTAAGCCCCGCGCCCGAACAGTTTCCTGCTCATACGAGCCGGAAACGCGAGCAGCCGCGCGGCAGGATGATTGCCGACATGTCGCCAATCGTGATGATTTGGGGTGAAGACAAGACGCGCGACATAGCCGATGGATTGTGAAACCGTGTCGTTACAGCGCATATCGCGCGAGATGCTATGCCAGAGGGTTCGAGGGTACTCGCCCTCCACGTTCGAAGCGCATAGCTCAGCAACGGTCGCGTCGACAATGTTCGCCGCTTGCGCTTCGGCGGCCGCACGCCATTCAAGATCACCATCAAGTCGACGCGCGAATAACCGCTCTGCCAGCCGTAATCCGAACAAAATGCGAATTTCACAGCGTTTTGCTCGCGCAGCCGCATGTAACGCGAGCCAATCCTCGCGATTCAAATTTTTCGCGAGCAGCAGAATGTCAACAAGCCATGCAAGCCGCTCCCACTGGTGTTTGGTGCCGTGAATCAGCAGCGCAAACATTAGCTCCATCGGCGCAAGCTGGTTCACCACGTACGCGCCGATTGCAACGGTATCGAGACATTTCCACCACGCGGCATCATCGATTCGCTCGACGAAATATTGCGCGTCGGTGCGCCAATGCAGTTCTAGATGCGCGCCGGTATCGACATGCGACAACTCCAAATCGTACTGTCGCCCTGCGCGCAAAAACGCGGCGCGATGATTTGGCGCAACCTCTGTGAGCGGACGATAGCCGAGCGCCGCAAGTGCGTCTGCGGCATGAAACACCTGTTCGGAGCGCAGCAACAAATCCAAATCGCCATACACTCGAAGCGCTGGATCGCCGTAGAGCGCTCGTGTGAGTGCCGGGCCTTTGTGCGCAACGAAATCGATGTTGAGCTCATGTAACACCTCCGCGATACGAAGCAACTCAGCTTCCGCACGACGATTCTTCGCGGCATTTGCTTCGTAGCTCACCCAAAGTGCCGCAAATTCATGCTGCGACGAATTCGCCAAAGAGGTTGGCTCGAGTATTTTGAACAGTAGCGGCTCGAGCCCATGCGCACCGGCGACCGATCGAATCGCAACCATATCGCGATCGTTTGGCGTAGGGACGGATTCGTTCGCAGCCCATGCGGCAACAAGTCGACACAACGCTTCGAGTGCACGCAGCTGCGACCCAGGCACTGTAGACGAAGCTTCGGTACGCGTTTGCATAGCCATCGATTATCCAACGCGCGCTTGCGTTCGTAATCGTGCGCGCTCGCGTTCGCAATCGTGCACGACCGCTCGCTTCGTTCAAAATACCGAGATGATCTCTACGACCGAGCCGTCTTCTTACCTGCGCGATTTAGCGCGACTAGCGCGCCCCTATCGCTCGCATCTGGCGTTTGGCGCAGCGATTCTCGCGCTAGAGAGCCTCTTCGCGCTCGCCCTGCCCTACTTCGGCGGTCTGCTAGCCGAGCGGCTTTTAGTAAATCGAGATCATGCCATCGCGTTTATCTTGATCGCACTGCTCGCGGTGCTCACTGCGCAGGCGTTGTTGCGATTTGCCAATACCTTCGTACTCGGACGCGCGGCGCATGCAATGCTCGCCGATCTGCGTGTGCAGCTTTATTCGCATCTGCAACGACTGCCGCTGTCGTATTTCAACGAAGGCAAACGCGGCGACATTCTTTCGCTACTCATCACCGACGTCGGCAATATAGGCAACTACTTGACCTCAACGCTAGTGGGCGTCGTAAGTCTCGTGCTCACACTCTTGGGTTCGATGTTTTTCATGTGGCGAATCGACCCGACGCTTGCGATGCTCGCGCTCGCTGCGATTCCGCTTTTCTACCTCGCGATTAAAGTGCTCGCACGCAAAGTGCGCCCGCTTTCCGCCGAACTCAACGAAGCGTACTGGCAAGCCTTCTCGCGCGCGGAAGAAAACTTGGGGCTGATCGCGATCATCAAAGCGTTTTCGCGCGAGCCGTATGAAGCGAAACGATATGAGGCGCTCAACGCGGCCGTGAAATCGCTTGAAAACCGATTACTGTGGCACTCGGGCGGTTTAGCCCCCGCCGTGCAATGGCTCGCGGGCGTCGCCGTGGTGGTCGTGCTCTGGTTTGCCGCCGATAAGCTAGCCGCGCAAACGCTCTCAGCGGGCGCGCTGGTTAGTTTTTTGCTGTACGCATCGCTCATCACACGACCGATCTCAGCGCTCGCCGATCTCTATGGGCGCACCCAGAGCGTTCGCGCCTCGCTTGCGCGCGTGAAGACGGCATTCGACACACCAACCGAGATCGGTCTTTCAGAAAACGCACCATCGAACACCCAAACAACCGCTAATACTATTCAAAAAAACACGAATGAGCTTTTTAGCCGATCGCCCAATTTAATTGGGCCGTCAATAGTATTTGAATCCATTTCATTTTCTTACTTAAATCGACCAGAGCTCCTTAGTAATTGGTCGTTAACGATTGATGCTGGAGAAACGATTGCATTGATTGGCGAGAACGGCGCAGGCAAAAGCACGCTCATTCAACTGTTGATGCGCTATCTGAATCCCAGCGAGGGAAAGATACTCATCGATGGTGTCGATATCGCAACGATGGCGCTTCCTGCGCTTCGAAAACTGATCGGCTATGTGCCGCAACACGTGCAACTCGCCAACGCGTCGATTCGCGACAATATCGCCTTTGGTGCGCCCGACGCGAACATCGATGACATCGTCGCCGCAGCGAAGCTCGCTCAAGCGCACGAATTCGTCGAACGGTTGCCGCAAGGCTACGACACCATCGTCGGCGATCAAGGCGTGCGGCTATCGGGCGGTCAACGCCAGCGCGTCGCGCTCGCGCGAGCGCTGCTCGTTATCGCACCGATCCTTGTGCTTGACGAAGCGACATCGATGTTCGATGTTGCCGCGAGCGAACGATTGCTTGCGAGTCAGACGTGGCTTCACGGCCGCACCGTGATCTGGATCACTCATGAAAAAGGCGCTATCGAATTCGTTTCGCGCGTGGTTGAACTGCCTCCAGCGAGAGAAACGGTCGGTGATCCTGCGGCTAAGGTAGAGCGCGAATGAGCCCTTTTGCACTTAGCTTAGATACTAAATCGGCGAGATCTCGCTCAATCACGTCGGACGTTGTTTCGAATTCAGACAACAACGTATCGCGAATACTGGCCAGTGAACGCTCTTCATTCAGGAGCGCCCAAAACCGTGCGCCAACGGCATTTAAACCGTAGTAGACGCCGCCATTCAAATCCAGCAAGACGAGCTCTTCGCCAACTTGTTTTGACATGACTTCCGTCGGAATTTGATATTTTTTTGCGAAATCCATCGAATCGTCTTTGCTTTTCACGCTGTGCTGTGTGAAATTATTGCATCTCTAAGACGAGACAATTGATCAAAACGGCGCGGGTAATCCAGCGCGAAAAATATAGGCAGCTGAGCGAGCTTCGCGACTTCGTCGAAATGCCAGGCAAGCATCTGCCGCTCCTCGATATCGAGCAAAAACGAATGTCGCACAAGTTGTATCAACGCCTCCGACGGCGTCAAAGGCGTCAACGAAATATTGCTCGCGACACCCTCACCTAGGAAATAAATTTTCGAAAGCGGTGTGGCTCTATTGCGAAAGGGAAATTGACCGTCGGCCAGCACCCGACTCTTGGCGCTGTACGAGGCCTGCGCACCTCGCGCAAACTCGCCTTCGATCACTGCCTCAAGACTGTCACCCCAGAGTCGAATCGAAGGATGATTCGGGTGTGCAAGTAGTTGCTTTGACGACCACTCGAGACGCAAGCCGTCGTCAGTGAGCAGCTCGGCGCCGTTTGTCGAAAAACTCGCAGCCAAGGTTGACTTTCCGCGCCCGGATTCGGCGACAAACGCTACCGCACGTGAGTCGACCGAAACCGCACTAGCATGTATAACAAGTGCACGCTGGCGACTCAGCGCCAACGGTAACACCTGGTTCATACAGAGGTGCTCGACGGTCGAACGCGATACCGCTGGCGTTGGAATAACCTCTACAGAAGCGCCATCGCGCGACACCACGAAGTCGGCAAGTTCGGTGAAGCGCAAGAGGTAGCGCTCATCACTCAAGCGAAAAAATTCGGCGTAGTTGGTCTGCGCGGCTAATTCCCAGCGATGAAACGGAGCATCGGCGCGCTCGGACTGCTCGACCGCAGCGCTAAGGGTGAAATCGACACTCATTGGGTATTGCTGCGTAGGGCAACGCTGACCGCATGTTGCAACTCCGATTCCGAGCGAAAGAGCGGGCCGTGCGCGACGCGCACCTGCGCAACGATATCGGCGACTGTGCGCTTGCCATCGCAGTACTTCAATATAAGGCGACGAATCTCGCCATCGCGCGTCATCTTCGGCACGTGGTCTGTACGCGCTCTCGCGAGCGATTCCAACTCCAGAGGCATTGCAAACCCGGTTGAGTGTCTAAATACTTTACCCGACGGTGAATGCGTCACGATCCACGAAATCAAATCATCGGCGGGGCGAGCAAAAATCGTCACATCAATCGAATCGCCCTCGCGCACGACAAGCGATTCGCCAATTGGGAAGAAAGCCTGAGGGCGTTGAATTGATCGATCGCTGAGTGGCGAATTAGTCATCCAAACATCTGGCGCAAGCTCGGCGTTGAACCACCCGGCGATACCGTCGAGACTTACATCCTTGGAAGCCGTCAACTGCGCGTTCCATCGGAAAGACTGTTCGGGCACGTCGTGGGTACTCAACGAACAAATTCGCGCCACACTAGAACACACATCTTGCGCTACGAAATTCACCGCGTGCTTCTTGTTTAAGCTGACTTCTTTTACCCAGTGAAACTCGCGCGGGATGATCGATGCTTGCCATGCGTTTGCGATTTCATTGGCCTTCGAGCAAGCGACGGCACCGATAAAGAGATCGAGTTTTGAAGGTATTAACGTCCCACCTGGCTTCAAAAGCCTTGTGCGCGCATCGCTGAGCAAATCGAGCAATCCGTAGTCGAACCCGAAGAATCCGACGTGGTCGCACACGACAAGATCAACACGTGGATCGAGCTCGACCGCAAACGTAGATTCGTTGAGAAAGGTCGCTCGCCCGGTAAAGCCAGCCTCAGCAATCGCGCGCCTCGCGAGCGCTATAGATGCGTTCGATTCGACGAAATAAACGTGTTCTGCGCCGTGCTTGAGCGCGAGCAAACCTAGGATGCCACTCCCGCAACCGGCGTCCAGCACACGCGCGAATCGAACGTCAAGTCGTGACAAAGCCACATCGAAGAGTTGAGTTCGATGTGGCAGAGAGAGATAACTTAAGTGCTCCGAAATCAAAGGCGTCGATATGGCATCTATACCGTCGGCCTACATGGCCATTGACATACCTGAGGCGCCGTCGGCTGCGGATCCATCCATGCCATTTGTCAAAGCGATCACTTTGCCGTACTCGACGATGATGGGTTTGGCGTACGGCTTCGCTTTGGGGACTTCGCAACAGCTAGGCTCTATAAGCTTAGGCGTGACGTCTTTCACAGCGTGACCTTTACAGCTTAGTCGTCGGCGCGAATAGAAAAACCATACAAAAATCTATCGAAGCGAAATTCCAAGCCAAACACGCACTCGTAACACGCGAGACGCCCCGTTCGAACTTTGCGCTCGTGCGAAAGCACGAATGCGCTGCCCGTAGGGTTTGCTATGGATTACCAGACATCCTCATGGTGGCACCACCATCGGCGAGACTGCCCTCACCGCCCTTAGTTAGGGTGGCGACATTGCCGTATTCGGCCATTTGCGGCGAGACATAGGGCTTTCTAGCCGACGCCTCGACATTCACAGCCTTATTCCGCTCAGTGATGGGTTTTTCCATGTGTATCTCCAGTTAAAGGAAGTTTAACGCAGTGTTTTCGTGTTGTCTATTTCAGGGGCGACGCTGACTGAGCGTCGCGTAGCGATGAGAGCGCCAAATACATCCACGGAATGCCTGCAACCCAGGCGTCTCCCGTAAATCGTTGCGGCTCATTAGCCAAAGCCCGCATCGCTTGCGGCGTCATCCAGGGGTCAGCATCAGTTTTGTGGTGCTCCTCGATCCAAGCCTGCATTTGCGTTTTGTAGTGCTCGAAAACAACGGAAAACTCGGCCTTATCGCGACGAGAAACCACGTCTTGCGGCAATATGTCGCGAAGTGCATGTCGGTGAATCCATTTTGCAGTCGAGCCACGCATTCGCAGATACGTTGGGGTCGAGAATGCCCATTGAACCATTCTGGCGTCCCAAAACGGTTGCCTGATTTCGAAACCGTGGCGCGCCGCACGCCGCTCGTTCAATTCACGCGCGAGCTGCCCGTACGGCATAGTCCATAGATCCCAAAGCTCAGCCTGTTCCGCGCGCGCGAACGTTGGGCTCGGCGCTTTGGACAGTTGCAATTGGCACTCGCGAAAGCGTGCCCTCAGCGCGGGCGCAAGCCACCAATAACGTCGACCACCACTCGGCATACGCAACGATCGGCGCAACGAAATCAGTTGTGCCTGTACCGGCGACGGTAAACACAGAAAAACACCGTAGCGGAGCGCGTCACGAACAGCGCGTCGCGTACCAACGGCTGAAATGTCTGCTTTGAGCGCGCTCGAAAAACTTCGCCACTGCCTCGCCTTAATTAGGTCTGCGTAATAACTTCGATTGCCCCACAACCACTCGTCGCCACCAACGCCTCCAACGAGTACGCGACTTCTATGTTTACGCGCAGATTCCAGGATCGAGGCATGCATCGCACCATTCGGAAAATCGGGCAAATCACAACACTCCAGTGCCGTTGCGCGATACCAATGCAGTGGACTTAGGAGCGGCTCGATTTCTTCAATTTTTGTTCGTGTATGTTTTTCTACACTTCGCACGTAAGATAATTCGTCCGCTTCTTGTTTCCCCGAAAAATCAAGTGTGTAGCCCTGAATTTTCGGCGTTTCAATGATTTTTTTATTGAGTAAATCAACGGCCAACGCGTAAATTGATGACGAATCGAGCCCGCCGCTGACTTCGTAGGCGACGGGAAGATTCGAACGGGATGCACGACGAACACAATCGGTGAGTAATGCAAGGTAACCCTCCGCATATTCATCATCGTTTTTGCACCTAATTTCAGCGTGCATGTCGGGCTGCCAGTAGCGACGGACGACTGGTGCAAGATCAGAAGAAAAAATCAGATAGCTTGATGCTACGAGGCGGCTGATACCCTGCCAAAGCGTCTTGGCTCGCGAAACACAGGTTGCGGCGAGACATTCTGCGACGTAGTCTTCATCGAAGTTTTTTTTTATCCAAGGACAACAGAACAGCGCACGCAAGTCACTTGCAACTGCGAGCCCCCAGCTGCCGACACAATAATGCAGCGGTTTGTGGCCTGCGCGATCCCGCGCACAAAACACCCGTTTCCGACGGGCGTCCCAAACGACGATTGCAAAATCGCCGTCGATTCGTTCAACGCATTTCTCTTGCCACAGCTCATAAGCGCGCAACACGAGTTCCGAATCGGTCTGGGTGCGCAGCGTGACGCCACGAGCGCGCAAATCGCGACGAAGTTCGAGGTAGTTGTCGACGCGCCCGTCCATCGACAGCACAAGCGTTTGATCCTCGTTGGCAACCGGCTGAGTCTCGCCCACCGATTCCGCGGTGGTCTCAAGCGAGCAGTGCCCAAGCGCGACATTGTGTCCTCGCCAGTGACGTAGGCCCTGCGGTCCGCGGTAGGACATCGATTCGGTCATCTGTTCGATCAGCGCCGGCTCGATGGGGGCATTGTCGAATCGAAAAATTCCCGCGACGCCGCTCATGACATGTTCTTCGCGTACGCGCCGAGGTCTCCGGAAAACGGCGCATACTGCTGCGCAACGTCCGCAACGTCGTTAATGGGGATCGATCCGATTTCAACCCATGCGTGCGCCTCGATGGATGCACTTGCGCTGCGCCGCACACCCACCCGCAGCAGAGGTTTCGGATTGCGTTGCGCGAGGATGCGCAGCAGCACAAGCGATCGCGCGAGGCAGTTTCCGCGTACGAAACTCGTTGAGGCGCGATCATTGACAAGCTGCGCAACCTGCGCTGGCGGCATGGGCGCAGCCAGACGTTGCAGAAAATACGCCCCCGGCGCTCCCCGCGTGGTCCAGTTGAGTACGCTAGTCAGATCAGTTTGACGCAATTTCCAACGAACAATGCCGATTTGCAGCGACACACCGAGTCCCAACAAAACCTCGCGAGGATTCATTCGGACGCGTCCGTTATCGTTCGCGAGACGACGAAAGAATATGGGCAACGGCGTAGACTAAGCGTCAAATGATCGATCTTCACTGTCATCTCTTACCCGGCATCGACGATGGCGCGCCCGATTTGGAAACTTCGGTGGCGATGGCGCGCATTGCAGTCGACGACGGGATTAAAACGATATTTTGCACGCCGCACATCTATCCGGGCTTGTACGAGAACAACGGCGAGGATATCAAGCGGCGAGTGGCGCAGTTACAGCTCGTGCTTCGCGAACGGGGGATTGATCTCGATCTGAGCTACGGCGCCGATGCGCATTTAGTGCCGGCCTTGCTAGACGATATTCGGTCGGGCAAAGTGCCGACCTTGGGCGGTTCGCGCTACGTGCTCGTGGAACCCTCGCATCACGTCCGTCCGCCACGTTTTCGCGAAGCGGTCTTTGCAGTGACGGTGGCGGGGTACGTGCCTGTCATCACGCATCCGGAGCGTTTGACCTGGATTGCTGACCACTACGACGATTTCGTCTCGATCGCTCGCAGTGGCGCGTGGTTGCAGGTGACAGCCGGCGCACTGATCGGGCGTTTTGGCCGAACAGCGCAGTATTTTTCCGAAAAATTTCTCGACGAAGGCTATGTCGCTGTACTTGCCTCCGATGCTCACACAGTCAACAAGCGCGCCCCGCAGATGGCCGAAGCGCGGGTCGTCGCGGCGAATTTAGTGGGTGCCGCCGAAGCCGATCGGCTGGTCGTTGATCGACCGCGATTGGTTGTCGAGAATCGACCGGCGAGCGAAATTGCACCACCGCCCGCGCTTGGCACAAAAACAAGCGATAATCCTAGGACAATAAAAGGAATTTTCAGCGGTCTTTTCGGTCGCAGAGCGCCATAGGGGGTTTTTGGGTGAGGTGCGCGATGATGGTTTCGGCCAGTAAGGTCATTCGGTGGGTTAGCGCGATTTTTGCGACGCTAGCAAGCGTTGGGCTTTTCGCTCAAACGCCCAATAGTGTTGGGCAATCAACCGAAAACAAAGATCAATCGACCCAGTTTGTTTCTGCGAGCGACGCCCAGAAAAATAAGCCAGCCACAACCATAGAGAAAGATTACAAAATCGGTAGCCAGGATCTCATGGAGATCGCGGTTTTTGGTCAGCCTGATCTCACCCGGACCGTTCGCGTCAATAGCGCCGGCGAAATCAGTTTGCCGCTGATCGGAACGATGCTTGCAACGGGACTCACCGCACAACAGCTTGAGCAAAAAATTGCGGGGCTGCTGGGTGAGAAATACCTTCAGAACCCGCAAGTCAGCGTATTCATGAAGGAGTTCACGACGCTTCGTTTTACAGTCGAAGGCGCGGTGAACAAACCAGGCGTTTATCCGCTTACCGGTCAAATGACGCTTCTGCGCGCGCTGGCGGTTGCCGGGGGGCAAGGTCAGTTGAGTGATTTAAGCGAAGTGATGCTGTTTCGCGTCACGGAAAAGGGCGAGCGGCAGACGCTTAAGTTTGACGCTGAGAAGATTCGTGGAGGCGATGCGCAGGATCCATTGCTGCAGAACGACGATTTGCTTGTTGTGAAGCGCTCGCGTGCGCGCACCGCACTCAAGGATTCGTTGTTTCGCGACATTCTCGATGCAATTAATCCAATTCCCCTTTTGAAATAAATAGAAAAACGATGCCGCAAAACGGGGACTCTTCGACGGTGCTGCGCCCATGCGCCGAAACGCGATGAGCACTCGCTAGCAACCATCAACCGTTGTTGGAGACCATTTGAAACCGAACCACGATCCACGCGTAGAACCGGGCTCGGCGCTTGCCTTGCGCCAGGAAACCGCGTTATCGACCCATGTCCTGCCGCCGAACGCCGTCGAACTCGACGATTCGCTGCATCTTCGCGATCTTCTTCGCATCATACTCAAGCGTAAGTGGTGGATTGTCTCGGCGGCCGCGATCGTCACCATTCTGGCAACGCTTCACACCTTGATGCAAACGCCGATTTATCGGGCTACAACAACGATTCAAATCGAGCGTAATGCAGCGCGTGTGGTCGATTACAAAGACGGCACCGCGAACACCGAAACCTATTCTTACGACGAGCGCGAATTCCTCGCCACACAATACGAATTGCTACGCAGCAAAGCGCTTGCGGAACGCGTCATGGAAACGCTTGCGCTTGATTTAGAGCGCAAAGAGGCGACTAAAACCAACGCTCAAAAGTCGGAAGCAACGACGGTAGATCGAGACGATTTCTTCGGAAAAATTGCAGCAACGCTTAAGAAGCGTCGCGAGCCTTCGGTCACCGATACACAGCACCTTGATCGCGAATCGGTGATCGCTTCGTTGCGAGGTTCAGTCCAAATCGAGCCCATCCGAAATGCGCGCCTCGTTAGGATTCATGCGGAAGGCAGCGATCCAAGTCTGGCCTCTCGCGTTGCAAACGCCTGGGCGCAAACCTTCATTTCGTCGAACCTCGAACGCAGAATGGACGCGTCGTCGTACGCAAAAACCTTCCTTGAGCAACAGCTTGCGAAAACCAAGGAAAAACTCGAGCAATCCGAGCTACAGCTCAACGACTACACGCGGCAGAAGCAGATCGTTAATGTCGACGATAAGACCAACCTCACCGCACAGAATCTGCAAGAGTTCACCGCAGCGCTCACAAAAGCCGAGCAAGAGCGGATTCGCGCCGAAACCGTGTATGAGGAAATAAAACGCAATCTGCCGAACTCGAAAGAACTACTCGATAACAAATCACTTTCCGCGTTTCGCGAGAACAAAGCGCGCCTCGAAGCCGAGTATCAGGATCAGCTCAAGATCTACAAACCAGGCTTCCCGAAAATGCAGCAGTTGCAAAGCCAAATCGAGGAAATCGAGCGACGCATTCAAGCTGAAGTCATCACCATCAAAAATTCGGTTGAGGGCTCTGCCAAAGCAGCGTTCGAGGCCGCGAAATCGCAAGAAACGCAATTGCGTGCACGTGCCGATGCAGCGAAGAAAAACTTGCTCGCATCGCAAGATCAAGGCATCCGTTACAACATTTTGAAACGCGAGGTCGACACCAATCGCGAGATCTATAACGGTCTGCTGCAGCGACTCAAAGAAGTCGGCGTTGCCGGCGGTGTTGGCACCAATAACGTATCGGTCGTTGACAAAGCCGATGTCCCCCTCTTCCCCTACAAACCAGATATTCCACGCAACGCATTGATCGGTTTGCTGCTCGGATTGATGGCAGGCTTGGCTATCGCCTTCCTGCTTGAATACCTCGATGATTCGATCAAGTTCCCCGACGAGGTGGAGCGCTTTACGGGGCTATCGCTGTTGGGTGTGGTGCCGATGGTCAACACATCGAAGAAAAGTGTGCGCGATCAACTCATCGACGATCTTCGATCGCCGATTGCAGAGGCTTATCGTTCGCTGCGAACGGCGCTGGAATTCTCGACGTCGCAAGGCGCGCCGCGCACGATTGCGATCACGAGCTGCACCAAGTCCGAGGGCAAGAGTACGAGCGCGTTCTCCGTGGCGCTTGCGCTTTCACAGCTCGGAAAGCGCGTGCTATTGGTCGATGGTGATATGCGCAATCCAACCGTGCATCACATGTTCGACGGGGATCATCAGCATGGCTTGTCGAATTTGCTTTCAAGCGCGATTGACCCGATCACCGTCACCCGCACGACGCAATTTTCGAACCTGTTCTACATCAGCGCCGGCCCCTTGCCGCCCAACCCGGCTGAACTGCTTTCTGGAAACCAGCTCAAGCGTCTGCTAGACCCTGCGCTTACCACCTTCGACCATATCGTCATCGACGCACCACCCGTGATGGGCATTGCCGATGCAATCATCATTTGCAAGCAGGTAGACGCCAGTCTCTTTGTGATCGCGAGTTCGAGCACGCGAAAAGCAAGTATCCGCAACGCACTCAAACGCTTGCGTCAAACCGGCGCACAGC
>JBOFBL010000523.1:0-4010 GCA_051645545.1 Casimicrobium sp.
ACGCTGATTACGCAGATTTCGCAGATGAACGCAGATTTCTTCTATGCGGTCCCCTTGAGCGTTCAACATCAGTTGACCGAAAGTGAGTTATTAATCTGCGAAATCCGCGCAATCTGCGTAATCTGCGTCAAAGAAGGAAAAAGGTGGCGGTCGCCCAAATGCGAGACGCCACCTGCGATAACTTACGGCACACTCATCGGCGCAATATCGATGAACCAGCTACGCGGCTGCACCACGCCCTTCACTTTGGTCGCCATCGCGCGCGGGCCGACGTCGTGCGCGATCCACACGAACGGTGCTTCCTCAACAATGCGTGCATGCAGCTTCGCAAGCGCCGCATCGCGCGCTTTGTCGTCGAACGTGCTACGAGCATCTGCAATCAGCTTATCGAACTCGGCGTTACCGAAATAGCCCCAGTTGTTCGAGGTCGGCGGGAACGCTTTGGTGCTCGTGAAGCGCACCATCGCGAAGAACGGATCCATCGCAGCGAAGCTCACGTTGATTGCGTGCGAGCCGTTCGCTGATGGATCTTTCGCGCCTTTGCGCCAGTTGGTGAAGAGCGTGTTCCATTCGATCACGTCGAATTGCACATCGAAGAAACATTGCTTCAAGCTTTGCTGCACGAATTCATTCATCGGCAGCGGTTGCATTTGCCCGGAGCCCGATGCCGAGATTTGCACTTTCACTTTGAGCGGCTTCGCGGCGGAGTGACCGGCTTGCGTCATGAGCGCTTGCGCGGCTTTTACGTCGTACTTGATGTCGAAACTCGGATTGCCCCACCAAGGATGGCCGGGCGGTACCGTGCCTTTTGGAAGACCCATCATGCCACCGAGCAAGGTGCGCATGCCTTCGCGATCGACGCAGAGATTTGCCGCATGACGCACGCGCTTATCAAGCCACGGCGAGCCTTCGGCAAACGAGAGTTGCCACGGCCACACGTGCGGTTGCGGATTCGAATGAATCGTAAAGCCGCGTTGACGAATCTGCGCCATCGCATCGGGCGCGGGCGCTTCGATCCAATCGACTTGGCCGGAGAGCAGCGCTGCGGTGCGTGCATTCGCCTCTGGCATCGGCATCAACACGACGCGATCAATCGTTGGCGTGCGCTTCGGATCCCAATACGTTTTGTTTGGCACGAGTTCTAAGCGCTCGCGCGGCGTGAACTTCGCCATTTTGAAGGGGCCGGAACCCGACGCGTCCGCAGCGAACGCAGTCCATGCCTGCTTTGCGCGCTCTGCAGCGTCGGTGACGCTCGAGGGTACCGCTTTCAATTTCGAATCCCAATGCGCGGGCGAGGCCATGAAGAGATTCGTTAAGTTAAGCGGCAAGAACGAATCGGGTTCGCTCGTCGTCAACTCAACCGTGAGGTCGTCGATCTTTCGCGCGCTGCGCAACGTAGGCATGCGCGACGCAGTGACGCCGACTTGGCTGGCGTCGAAATGCGGCGCGTCTTTGTCGAGCACTTTGCGCACGTTCCACACGACCGCATCCGCATTGAAGGCAGAGCCATCGTGGAACTTCACATTCGGGCGCAGCTTAAACGTCCACTTCGTTTTGTCGGCCGCGCCGACTGTCCACGAGGTCGCGAGCCCCGGAATCAACACCGAGGGCGCATCGGTTTTCGACAAGTCCCAATGCGTGAGCGCGTCGTACATCGGGATGCCGGTGAAGCGATTGCCTTCGAAGCCCTGGTCGGGCTGACCGTGAGTTTTGGGAATGTCAGCGGCCGTCATCGCAATGCGAAGTACCTTTTCCTGGGCTTGCGCTAAAGATATGGGCAATAGTGCGAGTAAAGCGACTGAGAGAGTAGCCTTCAAATAACTTGAAATCGACGGTTTCATTGGGCGATAGCCTCCGAAGCTTGAATGAAATCCCGATAGCGGGCGATAGATGTGGCGATTGCAATCGCCGTGCCCGTTCCAGATGGCCGCTCCTTAGTGTTTACCCGTCGTTTTGTATACGATTTACACTCGATTCGGATTTTTAGCGTGCGCTTTTGGTGCGCTGGTTTGCTTGCATCGCACGAAAATACTTCGTTTGCACCTAATCGATACGTGCGATCAACGCGTTCGGAAATGAATTGGTTTCGGCATATCGATTGCTTTGTATACAACGATCGCCAGAAACAACGTCTCGATTGACGCGAATCCAAGCGCTCCGAACGCTGAAACATCGCATCGCGCGACTACACTGCCTCACTTGATTGCCGCCTTTGATATGCGCAAAAAAATCGTCGATTCGATGCCTGTACGTAGCACGTCTTTGCCTGGCGCAAACGATGGCGAACGTATGCGCAGCATCGACGCGAGTGGCGCAGCACCCGATCGTTTACGCGCGATGCTGCACAAAGAAACGCGCGGCGAAGCGGTGTACACGGCGCTGGTCGATGCGATTTTGGAGCGTCGATTGCAGCCGGGCGTGCGGCTTTCGGAAGAAGCCTTGGGCGATGCGTTTGGCGTTTCACGCACGCTCGTGCGCCAAGCCTTGATACGGCTCACGGCGGAGGGCATTGCGGTCGCAGAGCGGCATCGCGGCTGTGCGGTGGCGAGCCTTACGCCGGATCAAGCCGAGCAAGTGCTCGCCGCGCGGCGCTTGATCGAATCCGAACTTGCGCGGCTCGCTGCGCGTCGCGCGAGTCGCGCTGATTGCGATGAATTGATCGCCTCGATTGCAGAGGAAAAAGCAGCCGCCGAGCGCGGCGATCATGGCACTGAAATTCGTTTGTCCGGCGAGTTTCATTTGCTCGTTGCGCTCGTTGCCGGCAATCAGCCGCTCTTCCAGTTTTTGCGATTGCTCGTTTCGCAAACCGCGCTCATCATCAGTCAATACGAGCGCGGCAATGCGCCCTCGTGTTCGCTCTCCGACCACACGGAATTCATCGATGCGATTCGCGCGGGCGATGCGCGTGCCGCAGATCGATTGATGGGGCAACATCTCGATCACATTCGCGCACGACTCTCCTTCGCGGGCCCGGTGAGCGCGCCGGACTTGCGCGTTCTTTTTTCGCGCGACGCATCGCGCGAAGTCTCTGAAACAAAATGAATCAAAACTACCCTCGCGATTTAATTGGCTACGGTCGCAACCCGCCGCATGCGAAATGGCCGCAGCGGGCGAAGATCGCTGTGCAGTTCGTGCTCAATTACGAAGAAGGCGCGGAGAACTCCGTGCTTCATGGCGACAAAGCGAGCGAGCAGTTTCTCTCGGAAATCATCGGCGCGGCGGCGTATGAAGCGCGGCACATGTCGATGGAATCGATTTACGAATACGGTTCGCGCGCGGGCGTGTGGCGCATCTTGCGCGAATTCGCGAAACGGCAGTTGCCGTTCACTGTGTTCGGCGTATCGATGGCGCTGGAGCGGCATCCCGAATTGACTGCCGCGTTCTGCGAACTCGGTCACGAAATCGCCTGCCACGGCTATCGCTGGATTCATCATCAACACATGGATGAGACAACCGAGCGCGAACACATTGCGAAAGGCACCGAAATCCTCAAGCGCATGACCGGCGGGCAGTGGCCCTTCGGCTGGTACACCGGACGCGATAGCCCGAACACGCATCGCCTGGTCGCCGATCATGGCGGCTTCGAATACGACAGCGATTACTACGGCGATGATTTGCCCTTCTACATGCCGGTCACGAAATCGAACGGCGAAAAAATTCAGCAATTGATCGTGCCGTATACGTTAGACGCGAACGATATGCGCTTTGCCTCGCCGCAAGGTTTCAACACGGCCGATCATTTCTT
The DNA here is from genome assembly GCA_051645545.1 of Casimicrobium sp. Taxonomy (GTDB): domain Bacteria; phylum Pseudomonadota; class Gammaproteobacteria; order Burkholderiales; family Casimicrobiaceae; genus Casimicrobium. The sequence goes on from JBOFBL010000523.1 coordinate 3,746, forward strand.
TCACTATTTGCGCGATACGTTCGATGTGCTTTATGCCGAAGGCGAGGATGCACCGAAGATGATGTCGATCGGTATGCACTGCCGCCTACTCGGGCGACCCGGGCGCATGGCGGGACTCATTCGTTTTCTCGATCATGTTGAGAAGCATGATCGGGTTTGGGTGACGCGGCGGATTGATATTGCAAGGCATTGGCGGGCTATTTATCCGCAGGAACTGTAGGAGCGGCTTGCCGCGACCAAAGCATCGAAACACCAATATTGGATT